>CAJWFB010000037.1 GCA_913031645.1 uncultured Cellvibrionales bacterium | reverse complement strand
GTCAAAGAACCCAAGGGCGTTACTCTGGTGGTCTCACCATGGAACTACCCCTTTAACCTAACGTTTGGGCCTATGATATGGTCAATTGCTGCCGGTAATACGGTAATCATTAAACCCTCTGAGATGACACCGCACATGTCTGCGGTCATCGCTGAAATTGTTGAAAAAGCCTTCAGTCCGGAAGAGGTGAGTCTATTTCAAGGTGAAGCGGATGTAGCAAGCTATCTTACAGCGCTACCATTTGACCACATCTTTTTTACTGGCAGTCCTGCAGTAGGTAAGCATGTGATGGCAGCAGCGGCTAGGAATTTGACTTCGGTCACCTTAGAGCTTGGCGGCAAAAGCCCAGTGATTGTGGATAAATCAGTGAATATTAAAAAGGCCGTACAGTCCATTGCTTGGGGCAAGTTCAGCAATAATGGTCAAACCTGTATTGCGCCAGACTATCTCTATGTCCATGAATCAATCAAAGAAGAATTTGTCAGTGAAATGACCGACTGCATTGAAAAACAGTATGGATTAGGTAATGTCGCTAAGGATAACGGGGATTACTGCAGAGTGGTTAATAGCGGCCACTACCAGCGTATTAGTCGATTGTTAAGCGATGCACAAGATCAGGGTGGAACACTCATCACGGGCGGGCAAACTGATGATGCGAGTCGGTTTATTGCGCCAACACTGATTGAGGGTATGGCGGCTGATTCGGCGATTATGCACGAAGAAATTTTTGGGCCATTACTTCCAGTGATCACCTTCTCAGATATTGATGAAGTGGTGACTTATGTTAACAGCAAGCCCAAGCCATTGGCGTTGTACATTTACAGTACTGACAAGAGTAGTATTGATAAAATACTCAGCGAGACCAGTGCAGGTGACACCTGCGTCAATCAGACCATGATGCACTTCCTACACCATAATCTTCCTTTTGGCGGCGTCAACAATAGCGGTATTGGAAAGTCTGGTGGTGTGTGGGGTTTTAATGCCTTTACTCATGAGCGTAGTGTGTTGACTGACAAGTTCAGCTCAGCATCCATGCTACATCCTCCCTATACTCCGAAGGTGCGAAAGATAATTAAAATGGCCATGAAAATGACTACTTAAAATTTGGCTGGTTACTTGATAGCGACCAAAGAACAAAAATTAAAACACTGAAACCAAGGGCTTGCGGATTGAAAACCGCAGGCCCTTAATCGTTGGATATGGGCATCTAATGTTTCTGGTATTAACACGTTTTCGATAGAATCACGCTTCTGACTGATTTCCAGATCACTGTATCCCTGGGCCCGTTTGAACTGATGATGAAGGTCGCCTAGTAAAGTATTTAGACTTGGTGGCTCAAAATATAGTTTCTCAGAAATAACCAAGCAACCTCCAGGATTCAAACCCGCATAGATCTTTTTTAGTAAGGGCACTCGCTGTGCCATCGGAACAAATTGAAGGGTGAAGTTCATCACTACCATCGATGCATTGTTAATGACTGTATCGCAGATATCTTGATTGACCAGATCGGTGTTAACTGCCGAGGGGACTGAGGCGAGTACGGTTGCACATTTATCCAACATAGCGGAGGAGTTATCCACTGCAATAATCTTCGCGTTACGACCTTCAATCCGCGAGCGCATCGCCACTGTCGAGGCACCTAAAGAGCAACCTAGATCATAGCAATGACTGTCGGCTTGCACGTAGCGAGATGCCAGCTCACCACAGTGGGCTAGAATAGTTTCATAGCCAGGTACAGAGCGCTTAATCATGTCTGGAAAGACATCGACCACAGCTTGGTCAAACACAAAATCTGGCACTACGCCCAGCGGATGAGCAAATAGGTTGTCCTGATTCGAATCATTCATGAGCTTATACCGCGATTGTGGTTAAACCTATTGTAGCTGCCAAATCAACATTGGTGATAACTGCAGTTTGGGCAAACTCGGGGCGCAGATACTGATCAGCGACGCGTTTTAAGTCACGTTCTGTCACAGCTAATACCCTTGTTCTGAATGCCATAGCAGAGACCTTATTGCGACCATTGAGTTCAGAGTGAAATGCTTGCATGGCTTCACCGGCGGGGGAACTTGGTTTGTCCAGGCTACCTATAACACCGAGAATTGCCTCCTCGATTTTGTCTGCACTCACAGGCTTTTCAAGCAGCCAGATGATTGATTGGTCGAAGTCACTGAGCGTGCCTTCGATACGTGGATCTCTGTAAGAGAAGAAACGGAATGCGCCCGATTGATTATCTTGTGAGGCGCCACCGCCGTAGGCACCACCCTGTTCACGAATGGCGCGATGCAAGAAACCATTACGCAATACCCCACCCAGCACAGTGAGTGGCGCGGCATCTGGATGACCGGCAGCCACGGTCGGATAGGCACGGGCACAAAAGCTTATTTGTGTGTTAGCAGTCCAGCAGTGATTTACTGGTGCCAACAAGGGTTGATATTGGATCAGGTTAGACGCTGAAAAAGACGGTTGCGCTTGATGGCTAAAGCCACTTTGGATCTGCGCTGCGAAAGCATCTAAACGCTCACTCTCAGCCACTAAAAGATACTGGCGAGACTGCTGTAGCACCTTGGTGTGAATTCCCTGTAACTGTGAAGACAGTGCAGCCAGCTGATGATTGTCATCAAGAGAGCTATCCAGAGTCTTGAGCAGTGATAAACCGGTCAATCCGCCCCAGCGCTGAGTGAGGTGAGCATTAGCCGACATTCCACTGGCGGCAGCAGTCATGGCCATAACATGGCCATTACCGACGATGGAGGATTCACGATAGCTACGAATTTGTGCCACCAATTCTCGTAGTCTGGGGAGTTCATCAAAGCGTGTTTGCTCTATAGACTGCTGCATAAGATCAGTCATTGCCGACTGATTAGAGGCGAGTCCTTTAGCGGAAAAACTGATGTTGCCATGCAGCTTTTCTAAATCATCTTTATCAGCGCGCACATTTGCCGATGCCGAGTAAGAACCCACCACACTAGAGTGCCAAAGCTGCGTTGCCATATAGTCTTTGTCGCCAACACCCATTTCGGTGGCGCAAGTGCTGTACAGAGGCAACAGATCCATCTCTTCGCTAGTCAAATCCGGCATGGCCATAATAACCTGCTGATAGACTATGCCGTTGGTGCCCGCGTTGTAGCTGGTCAGTGGCAAGGGCGCCTGGGTAAACGCGCGCTTCTCTGCGTAAAAAATATCTTTGGGAATATCCTCTATACCAACCTTTGGTAATATATCGAGATTCTCTTCCATCTCTTGCCGCTGTTTAAGCGCGATAGCCTCATCGACGATTTGTTGCTTGCGCTGTTCACTCAAGCCCTGTTGGATTTCTGCGAGACGATCTTTTTCTTGTTGCTCTTTAAGTTTGCCTAAATCTGTATCTGGCTTCATTACCAGACGCAGTCGATGTTGATTGTTGAGCAACAGATCACGCGCCAAATGTTTTATAAATGTTGGATCTTTAATGTCCTCTTGTAACTTGTCTAGCACGGGGTCAAGATTTAGCAGAGAAACTGGATCGCCACGATGCGTGGCACTGGTCAATGCAGTGAGAATTAACTGCAGTCCATAGGGATAGCTGCCACCGGACACTTCGCGCTGAGACAGCTCTAGTTGATGTAAGCTGGCTTCGACCTGCTCTTGGGGAAGTCCGTTATCAGCGACATTTTGTAAGACACCGAGAATAAGGGCTTCAACAGCATCTGCATTTTCGGGGTTTGAACCTTCAACACCACAGGCGAAAATGAGTTCTTTTTGCGAGTCTTCAAGACCGCACATGGGTGACGGAGAGGTTCCCAGATCAGTAGTCTCAAGGGCTTGTTGCAATGGAGAGCCACTGTTGTCTAGTAAAACGCTGGAGAGTAGCCGTGCGCACATAGTTGCTTCCAGATCTGTGGCGTCGCCCAGTAGCCATGACAATACTATGTGAGTTTGATTGTCAGTATCCTCAGGTTCATCAAACGCGTAGGCTTCTTCAACATACTGCGGACAGTCATAACGCTGTTCGTTATTGACCTCAATATGACAGTCGAGTTTATCGAAACGGCTCAGAGCATTATCTTCAAATTGTGCTTGATGCTCCTCGGCTGGAATGTCGCCGAAGGTAATAAAAATAGCGTTGCTGGGATGATAATGAACATCATAAAAGGCTTTAAATTGCTCATAGCTAAGATCTGGAATATCCGTAGGATCGCCGCCGCTATTGTAGTGATAGGTGCTGGTTGGACAGAGATGCTTCGACAAAGTTTGCCAAAGAGTTGAGTTAACCGAACTCATAGCACCTTTCATTTCGTTGTAAACCACGCCTTTGAAGGTCAGTTCGGAATTTGAATCTTTGGCATCAGCAAACTCCAATCTGTGCCCCTCTTGAGCAAAGTCAAGGGGATCTAAGCGTGAAAAAAACACGGAATCCAGATACACGCCGAGCAGATTGTTAAAGTCTTTTTTGTTTTGACTGGCAAACGGATAGGCTGTCCAATCGGAACTGGTAAAGGCGTTCATAAAGGTATTGAGTGACCGTCGGATCATCATAAAGAACGGATCACGCACCGGGTACTTTTCACTACCACAGAGCGCTGTATGTTCCAGTATATGCGCGACCCCGGTGGAATCTTCGGGCACCGTCCGCAGTGCCACCAAAAAGACATTTTCTTTATTATCGGAGGCGAGGTGAATATGCTGAGCGCCAGTAACTTTATGTCGGTACTCTTGGTAACCTATTTTCAGAGATGGTATCTCTTGCCTGCGCAGTAATTCAAAGGCGGGGTTAGTCTGATCGGTCATTCTATTTAGTGCTCCAGAGAAAATCGTGGTTGGGTTCCTTTACGGGCGTCGCCATTCTACGCGAATCCGTGGCCATGAGAAGTCAAAATATAGAACTCTATTTAGCCTCTATTACTTTGAGTACGTTGGCGATACAAAATTGGTGTTGTACCTTGCCAGCGTTTAAATGCACGATAAAAAGTACTCGGCTCACAGAAACCTGTTAGATAGATGATTTCACTAATGGCTTCATTGGTTTCCGAGAGTAAGCGTAGCGCTAGGCGATGACGTAGATCATTGAGTATTTTTTGAAAACTTGTGCCGGCAATATTGAGCTGATGACGCAAATGTCTGGGACTTACGGCCATTAGTTTGGAGACCGAGATCAAGCTAACATCCCCAGATTCCAAGAGGCTCGCCATATGATTACGCACTTCTTTGATCAAGTCACCCTGCTCAAGAATGGCCAGGTGTTGATCGGCGGCCTGCATGTGCAAATCAAGCAATTGTGGCTCGGCATAAAGCGAACGATAGTTCAATATTTCGGCACAAAAATAGAGTTGAAAAGACTCAGCATTAAATTCAATAGGGCATCCAAAGATCCGCCGATATTCGGCGATATCGGTATTGGGGGGGTGATTAAACACAACCTTATCGGCTTTAAAAGCCCCATCTGTAACCGCCTCAAACACTTTAATCAACCCTAACACCATAGCCTCTGCAAGATGTGATGTGGCATATTGATGATTGGAAAAGTAACTGGTTAAACAAGGGATAGGAGATTCTTGAACCGATCCATGAAGTGCGTCACTGATCAGACGCTGGTAGCTCATTACTCGTTTCAGGCCATCGCCAAACGTTTGGCTGCTCAATAGAAGATACTCTAAAATTTGGCCTTTATAGACTGGCATTTTTTCACCTAAATGCAAACCTATGCAGGGATCGCCAGAGAGTTCGACAGCGGCTTTCCAAAACAGAGGTTGGGCGGCAAAAGGCGTGCGCAAGTTGGCTTGATATAGCTTAGATGGGTCAAATCCGGAGCGGCGCAGGACCTCATCGGCATTCACGTCGAGGGCCTGAAGTCCTTTGTAGGCCAAGCGCACCAGCGCGCCAGAGTCTGTTAATCCCGTCATAGAAAATTCCAATTAGCGTGCTATCATACACAATTGACCCAAATGACAAAACCGTCGTGCGTTTTGCTAGTGACATTGGCCTTAAGACCGCATATTGTAGATATATGACAAATCCTATCTCACCGTTAAAAGCTGTAACTCTTTCTCCCGCGCCGGAGCAACTTAGCGAACTCCCCAGTTTGGCGAGTTTGTTTCGTAAAGCGATGGTTAAATCCAGTACTTTTCAGTTGGGTCAGTCACTGCCTTACCTGAGTAACTATGTCAAAGGTGTGCAGATTGATCAAAATCATCTGCGGGCGTACCAAAAGTTACTAGGCTTCGATCAGGATCAAAAGCTGCCGCCCACCTATTTGAGCATGCTTGGATTTCCAATGATTCTGCAGATCATGACCCATCCCGATTTTCCCATGAAAGCCATGGGGCAGGTGCACCTCAGTAATGAGATTACGGTATTCAAAAATGTTCCAATTGATCAACCGATGACATTAACCGCGGGCATTAACAATAGCCGTATTACCGCCAAGGGTGTTGAGTGGAGCTTAGGGATGATCGCCAAGGGTGATGGAGAGCTTATTTGGTCCAGCGAATCAACCATGTTGCATCGCTGTAAGACAGATTTGCCACGAAAGGAATCATCGGTAATCGCGCCGGTAGGAGAATCGCAAATGTGGGCTGTTGATGCTGGAATGGGGCGCCGTTATGCCAGTGTGTCTGGAGACTATAATCCAATACATTTGAGCGCTCTCAGCGCTAAGTTATTTGGCTTTAAGAAAGCTATTGTTCATGGAATGTGGAGCAAGGCGCGTTGCCTGGCTGCATTGAAAGATCAGTTACCGGATACTGCGTATCGTGTTCAAGCGCGTTTTCATCGACCTCTATTTTTACCCTCTAATGTTTTATTTTATTCTCAAAAGCAGGCTGACAAGACGTTATTTTCACTTTTTAATCAAACCGGTGAGCAAGCTCACATGGACGGTTATATTTCACAGGACTTAAGTAATGCCCAATTTTAAAGCACCCGTCAAAGATTTATTATTTTTATTCAATGATGTCTTTGATATGCAATCTCACTACCAGCACGTCGAAGGGGGTGATCAAGCAACTCCAGATATGATTGATGCTATTTTCACTGAGGGAGCAAAGTTTAGTGAAAACGAATTAGCACCTATCTACCAATCGGGTGATGACGGCTGTGTTTGGGATGAGGGTGAGGTAACAACACCTGCAGGTTTTAAAGAAGCCTACAAAACCTATATCGAAGCCGGTTGGACATCATTAACCGGCAGCGAAAACATGGGTGGTCAGCAGCTTCCGTCATCCGTTGGTCTTGCTGTGACTGAAATGATTACCAGCGCAAACTGGGCTTGGGCAATGTATCCTGGTCTCAGTGAGGGTGCTATTGCCACTCTCGAAGATCATGGTACTGAGGAGCAAAAAAATCGTTACCTTACGAAATTAATTAGTGGGGTATGGAGTGGCACGATGTGTCTGACAGAGCCGCACTGTGGAACAGATTTGGGACAAATGAAGACCAAAGCTGTGCCTAACAGTGATGGTAGCTATAGCGTTGATGGTACTAAGATTTTTATTAGTGCAGGTGAACATGATCTTACAGAAAACATTGTCCACATTGTTTTGGCCAAGTTACCGGATGCGCCCAAGGGTACAAAAGGGTTGTCGCTGTTTATTATCCCCAAGTTTTTACCTGCGTCAGATGGCTCAGTGGGCGAAAGAAACGGTGTTAGATGTGGCTCAATTGAGCACAAGATGGGTATTCATGGCAACGGCACAGCAGTGCTTAATTTTGATGGCGCCAAAAGCTTTCTCATTGGTGAGCCGCATAATGGTTTAAATGCGATGTTCACCTATATGAACGTAGCACGTATAGGTACAGCTAGCCAGGGCGTATCGGCGGCAGATCGCTCCTATCAGGGTGCATCTGCTTATGCTCGAGACAGGTTGGCGATGCGGTCTATTTCTGGAGTGAAAAATCCTGATGGTCCAGCTGACGCGATTATTGAACATCCCGATGTACGACGTATGTTATTAACGCAGCGTGCTATTGCTGAAGGCGGTCGTGCGATGGTGACCTATGCTTCTCAGTTTGCTGATATATACCGGGCAGGTAAGACTGAGTCGGCGAAAAAAATGGCTGAAGAGCGATTGGGTTTTTGTACGCCAATACTGAAAGGTTTTATTACCGAATTAGGGGTTGAAGCGGCAAACCATGGTGTCCAGGTGTTTGGTGGGCATGGATACATCAAAGAATGGGGCATGGAACAGATACTCAGAGATAGCCGTATTGCTACTCTTTATGAGGGTACGACAGGTATCCAAGCACTTGATTTGGTGGGAAGGAAAGTTTTACTTGATGGATTCAAGCAACTCAATGTATTCACCGGCGAGATGCTGTCTTTTGCCAAGGGGTATATGCCTTGGACTGTGGCGGGAAGAGATAAAACAATTCGCAGCCAAGCATGGCAAGTGACTAAGCTGGCTATCCGTTGGCGACTATTGGCCTATAAGTTAGGTTCTGGCGCCAAGAAAAGTCCAGATTCTGTTGGTGCCGGATCTGTAGATTTTTTAATGTTCTCAGGTTATGCCTACATGGCATACATGTTTGCTAGGATGAGTAAGGTCGCGAGTGCACAATTGGCGGCCGGTGAGGGAGATAGAGTGTTTCTGCAAGAAAAATTGCATACCGCGACATTCTTTTTTGAGCGTATTCTGCCGCGTGCAGACCTGCATGCTAAAACGATAAAGGCAAGTGTTGGTAGCGTTATGGGAATGCCTACCGACTATTTTGATGCTACTCGTTGAACCTAGGTTGATCGGTTAGAGCATTTTCAAATGCGCCGATATTTGATGATTTGCTGTTGACTATTCAAGTGCTGCACAGGGTGTTATGACGAAAGTCATAGGCCCTCTTTTAATGCATGATTTTCCAGTAAACAGAAATTATCATTACTGAATCATTAAAATATTAAAGCTCTAACTGGTAGAGTCCCATTCCAGCTGATGTTAGTAATACCCAGCCAATTACCTGATAGAACTTCGTCGTGTCCTGATGCAGCAGTGTTTCATGCAGTCGTTGACCAATGACGTGTCCTATACCTGCAAACGGCAGTAACCACAGAGCAGCCAAAACATTGAGTGGAACCCCGGCAAAGGCAAAAGCAATTAGTTTAATGCTTACCAGTACTGCCCAGAGCACAAACAAGGTGTGACGAAATTCTGAAATCTTAATGTGCCGCAATGCTACAGCGATCACCAGAGGGCCCCCGATCAAAGATGTACCGCTCACATAGGCACCTATAACCAAGAAAACTACATCTAACCAACGACTATTGCTTTTCAGTGGACGACCAAGAATATAGGTAACTGAGTAGGCAGCGATCATGAGAAATATAACAGTATTCATCAGATCAGCGGGTAGCACAATTAGCCCAATGACCCCGGCAATTTTAGGCAGAATCATAATAGCCAACGCAAAGCGAACAAAAGGCCAGTTAACCCGTGGTGCATCGATATCTGCCGACCCACTCATTCGAACTTCGTTATGACGACTCTGCATCAATGTCAGTGCGGCGAAAAATAGCAGATGCAGAGATATAATTGGCAGAAAATAAAGTGGATCATTGTGGATTAGTAGTAAAAAGGGAATAGTAAATAATGCACCACCAAAGCCTAGGCCGGAGCGAACGAAACCGCTCCAGATAAATACTGCAGCGATTAGGACAATTTGATAAATCTCAAATGCCATTAGTGGCTACAGCCCTTAGGCCCGTGAGCATGGCCGTGAGAAATCTCTTGTTCAGTCGCCTTTCTAATATCGATAATTTCTACATCGAAGTTGAGATTTTTGCCGGCCAGTGGGTGATTCATATCAACATCGACATTAAATTTGCCTACTTTGATGATGGAGCCAAGTTTGACACCATTATCAGTATTAACATGAATACTCTTACCCAGCGTTAACTTTCCCTCATGTTTTAGATATTTCATCGGTATACGTTGAACGTTATTTACATTCCGGAGTCCATATCCTTCGGATGGCGACAGATTAAAGGTTAATGTCTGACCAACCTCGGCTTTTGAAATAGCCCGTTCGAATCCTCTGATCATCTGTCCGCGCCCATGCAGGTAAACCATAGGCTCTCCGCTTTCGTAACTTGAGTCTATCAGTTCATTATTATCGTCGGTGAGGGTATAGTGAACCGAGATAATGTGGTGCGCAGTAACGAGCATGGCTGGCTCCTCAAATGGGACCGCTATGATACATCAAGATGCCTTACGATAAGGGTATCGAGGTCCTTCTTTAGGGTTAATCAATCTTAGGATAATGACTATGTCATCAGCTGAGTCTGAGAGTAAAAATGATCAAAGGGATGACTCTGGTAGTGCCTTCAGCGAACTTGTGGGTGATGATATTAAGCCATTGTCAGGCAAAGTGTCTCCGCATTTAGGCAAACCTACACTGATTACTCCCGGAGTTATAGAGCGCCGTAAAGCTGCGCAACGTGAAACAGTCTCAGATATTAATGATCTCGATCCCATTATGGTGATTGAGCAAGTTGACCCTCTGGCTTATCTCGAATTTCAGCGACCGGGTGTCCAGCACGGGGTGTACAAAAACCTCCGCATGGGGAAATACGAGATTCAGTCGCGCCTTGATTTACATCGGCATACGGTTGAGGAAGCACGCTCGGCGCTGTGGCGATTTGTTGATGACTGCCATAAGCATAGTGTCCGCTGTGCTCTTATTACTCACGGCAAGGGTGAGGGTAGAGAACAGCCTGCGCGTCTCAAGAGTTGTGTCAACCACTGGTTGCGACAATTTGATCAGGTGCTGGCATTTCACAGCGCACAAAAACAGCATGGGGGTGTGGGATCGACCTATCTATTGCTCAAGAAAGATAGTTCGGCCAGGAAGAAAACCGGTGAAAAGATACATCAGTCGAAACGAGTTAAGCGATAACAGGGGTTTTTGGTACGCAGATTAAGGAGTAGCCCTTGACAGATATTCAAAATAGAAATGCAGAGGGATTTTGCGATGGTTAGATTAGTTCTAGGATTATTTTTAGCGTTGATGGTAAATGACAGCACTGGTTCAGTAGAAGGTAATATCGAAGTCTTTAATTTTAAGGTGCTGCTTGACGATCGTGAGGTGGGACGGCACACATTTGTTGTTGAGGACAGCGGCAACCAAGTGGCGGTAACGTCCGAGGCCAGTATGGACTTTACTGTTCTACTGGTTAAAAAGGTTGAATACCGACATCAGGCCAGTGAAATTTGGCAAAATGGTTGTCTGCTTGAGTTCAAAAGCAGTACCCAAAGAAATAATAAGTCAGTGCATATGAGTGGAAAGATGGTCGATGACACTTTTGTAATTAACCATGAACAAGGTGAGACTTCACTGGGAACTTGTATCAAAAGTTTCCCCTATTGGCGTCCAAAGTGGTTGGAGGGCGAGTTCTTGTTAAATGTTGAAACTGGCAAGTACGCACCTGTATCTCTGCAAAGTAAGACTGACTCCTTGACTCAATCGACCTACAAAACGATCAGCTTGCCAAAAACAGAGATTCGTCTTGAGTATGATAAAGCAGGTGATTGGCAGCAACTTGAATCAGATCTAAAGATAGTGGGCACATTAAGATACCAGAGAATACCAGATACTTTTGAGGAACAATTATGAAGTTACGGCAACAAATAGTACTGATCGTAATCACTGTCTTAATGTCGGCCTGTAGTTCACAAAAACCGATGCCAGCGGTTGACTATGTAGACCTCGAGCGTTTTATGGGTGACTGGTATGTGATTGCTAACATTCCTACGTTTTTAGAGAAAGACGCCTACAACCCAGTAGAGTCCTATCGTCTTGACAGTGATGGTAGCGTGGCCACCACCTTTAGCTTCAATGCTGGTAGTCTTAGAGGTGAGGAAAAAATCTATAATCCGCGTGGGTTCATTACAGATAAATCCAGCAACGCGATATGGGGAATGCAGTTTGTTTGGCCCATCAAGGCTGACTATAGAATTGTCTACTTGGACGATGCTTACCAGCAAACCATTATCGGCCGCACCAGTCGCGATTATGTATGGGTTATGGCTCGGACAGCACAAATTTCTGATCAAGACTATAGCGCCTTAGTGTCTCGGGTTAGTGAGTTGGGTTATGACATAGAGTTGTTGCAAAAGGCGGTTCATACGGTTTCAAAACCTGTTTCTTTGCCTGAGGCGATTACAGCTGAGAAAGTTGAATACTCGGCCATCACAAGGGGCAAGTCTGAGCGAGCGGTCGTGCATAAAGGGCGATACAGCTATTTTTTAAATGACGAAAAAGTACGTCAAACAATGTTAACTGACAGCGATAGCAAGCTGTTAGCTCAGGTACTGGCTGGCATTGACGTGGTGGCTATTAAGGATCTTCAGGCGCCATCTAAACGCCATCAATTTGATGGTGCCATGGTCACCTCGGTTGCTATAACGGCGAACGGTAAAACTCATCGCAGTGTCACATTCGATGATGACAATCCACCTCAGGCACTAAAAGCATTAGTGCATTTCCTTCTGACTGTGAGGTGATAGCGAGGTCTTTTTTCTAGTCGCTAGGCAATTTAATTGTATAGGCAAATTGACGTTCCTATTTGCTGATACGAGCACCAAACAACTATACTGCGCGCTCCAAATTTAGTGGACCGCATAATGTCGCTTCGTAAAAATCAATTAGAGGCTAATAAGCTGCAAAAGCGCCTGCGCCGAAATGTTGGCAAAGCGGTGGCAGACTATCGGATGATCGAGGAGGGCGATCGCATCATGGTGTGCCTCTCTGGTGGCAAAGACTCCTATGCCATGCTTGATATCCTCATGAATCTGCAGAAAAATGCACCCATTAAATTTGATTTGGTCGCTGTTAATTTAGATCAAAAGCAGCCGGGATTCCCCGAGCATGTATTACCCGCTTATCTTGATACACTTGATATCGAATACCATGTTTTAGAGAAAGATACCTACAGCATTGTCACCAGTAAAATTCCAGAGGGTAAGACTTATTGCAGTCTTTGTTCTCGATTGAGGCGCGGCACTTTATATGGCTTCGCAGAGCAAATTGGCGCAACTAAGGTTGCTTTGGGGCATCATCGCGATGATATTGTTGAAACCTTATTTCTTAATATGTTTTATCAAGGCAAGATGAAGGCGATGCCGCCCAAATTATTGTCCGATGACAAGAAAAACGTGCTTATAAGACCGCTTGCCTACTGCCGAGAATCTGATCTGATTAAATTGGCTGCGTTAAAGCAATTCCCAATTATTCCATGCAATCTCTGTGGCTCACAAGCCGGACTAAAACGCAACGCAGTAAAGGACATGCTAAAGCAGTGGGAGCGACAATTTCCGGGCCGAATTGATGCAATTTTTGGGGCGATAAAAAATGTAGCTCCCTCACAGCTTGCAGATACAGCGTTATTTGATTTTGTCGGTTTGACACCGGGCGTGCTAGACATAGATGAAAGCAAGCATGTTGAAATTGAATCCTTAATTCAGGCTATTAATGTTTAGGTCTGCGAGTTATACCGATCGTCAGTGCAAAACTCTAAAAAAACCTGCTCCATTGCTATTAACTACTGCAATCTGAGGTTTATTGGTAGCATATAGCGATGGTGATAGGGCACAATTTCGGACTGATTTTGCACGCATAGATCGCTGAAGCGATAAAATAAAAACAACAGGAGTTACTTATGAAATCTGCATCAACACATATCGCTCGAGTATTGCTGGCGCTGTATTTTCTGCTGCCGGGCATTATGAAATTTGCCTCATGGGACATGCATGTGGCGCTTATGGAAACTCATGGCATGATCATGGTTCCGGCGCTGCTGGCGATTGCCGGAATCACCCAAATTGGTGCGAGTATCTGTCTTTTGTTCAATAAACAGGTTGTTATCTGCGCGCTTGGTTTAGCGGCAATGGTGTTGCTCATTAACCTAAACTTACATGATTTTTGGAATGTTTATGAGGGTGTTGACACAAAACATGAAACCCAGAATTTTGTTAAAAATATGGGCATATTTGCAGGTCTGTTACTTTTAGCGGCAATAAATATGGGGCAGACTAGCAGTGAGAGTGAGAAATAAGCATGTCTGAATTATCTACGTCTACCATTGTGGCTTTTATGGCCTATGTGGCGATTGTACTCAGTATTGGTTTTTATGCGTATTTAAAGACCAAGAATGCCTCCGATTATTTCCTGGGTGGACGAGAATTATCACCTGCTGTATCAGCTATTAGTGCCGGTGCATCGGACATGAGTGGTTGGGTCTTGCTGGGCTTGCCAGGCTATGCCTACCTTGCCGGTTTGGAGGCCGCATGGATATCACTTGGACTTGTGATCGGTGTAGCGGCTAATTGGGGTTTGATGGCGAAGCGTTTGCGAGTTTACAGCGAGCAGTTAGATGATGCCGTTACGCTGCCAACCTATTTGCAACGTCGCTTTGCTGATAAGACACCTTGGCTGAAGACGATTGCCAGTCTCAGTATTTTGCTGTTTTTCTTATTCTATGTTGGCTCTGGCCTAATTGCCGGCGGCAAATTGTTTAATGAAGTGTTTGGCTTTGACTACCACATTGCAGTATTTGTTAGTGTCGCTTTGATTCTGTTCTACACGCTGTTTGGTGGCTTCTTAGCGGTGTCTTGGACCGATGT
>CAJWFB010000036.1 GCA_913031645.1 uncultured Cellvibrionales bacterium | reverse complement strand
TCTGAAAACCGCAATAGGTAATTAGGGCCTCCAGCCTTAGGTCCAGTGCCAGACAACCCTCGACCACCAAACGGATTCACGCCCACTACCGCACCGACCATATTACGATTGATGTAGGTGTTACCCGCAATAGTATTGCGGAAGACGGTTTCAGCAAACGCCTCAATACGGCTATGAATACCGAGGGTAAGTCCATAACCGGTGGCATTAATTTGAGCAATAACGCCGTGCAGATCTTTTGCTGCGTAACGAATGACATGTAACACTGGCCCAAAGACTTCGTCGTCAAGTTGGTTGATGGAGTCTAGTTCAAATACGTGAGGGGCAATAAAGCTACCCTGTTGGCAACTTTGATCAAGTTCAACCTTAGCCACTAGCTTAGCCTCACGGTGCATTCGAGTGATGTGTGCTTGCAACTCAGCCTGAGCACCTCGGTCAATAACAGGGCCCAGATCACTACTTAGTAGTCGTGGGTCACCAGCATCAATAGAGGCCATGGCGCCGGTAAGCATGGTCAAAACGTTGTCAGCAATATCTTGCTGTAAAAACAGCACTCGCAGAGCAGAGCAGCGCTGGCCTGCGCTCAAAAATGCAGAGGTGATGACATCATCAACGACCTGTTCAGGTAGGGCGGTTGAGTCCACAATCATGCAGTTTTGACCACCGGTTTCTGCAATAAACGGAATCGGATTCCCAGATCTGGAGGCTAATTGACGATTAATGATTGTGGCGGTTGCGGTTGAGCCGGTAAAGGCTATTCCAGAGGTGCGTGGATCTTCCACGAGTAGATTGCCGATTTTGGCGCCACTGCCCAACAGCAAATGCAACACATTGCCCGGTATGCCTGCGCGGTGAAAAAGTGTGATCGCATAGCTAGCAATCATTGGCGTCTGCATGGCGGGCTTGGCAATAACACTGTTGCCGGTTGCTAAAGCCGCAGCAATTTGGCCCGTGAATATTGCAAGTGGAAAGTTCCATGGGCTGATGCATAAGAAGACACCGCATCCACGGTAGGTTAGATCATGCGATTGATCAAGGTTGCGAGCTTGCAGTGCATAGTAGCGGCAAAAGTCGATAGCTTCACGCACTTCAGACAGTCCATCATTGAGAGTGCGTCCAGCTTCTCGAGCAAGAATGCTTATCATTTCAGCACAATCTTGCTCCATATAAAGGGCCACCTTGTCTAATATGTCAGCGCGACGATTAGGGCCAAGCTGTTGCCAGTTGGGTTGAGCTAGATGTGCTGAATCTAGCGCACGTAAAATAGTTTTCTCATCAGCACTACTGTAATGCCCAATGAGTTCGGCATTGTTAGCGGGATTAACCTGTTCTGTTAAAGCTGCCTCTACGTTTTTACCCTCAATAATAGAGTGCACCGCAATAAGATCTTCAAACGGTTGGTTAACAATACTCAAAAGGTCTGCGCTGTCTTGCGGTGAGTCAAGGTCTAGTCCTATTGAATTTAAGCGCGCTTCATTGGCACTTTTAAAAAGCTGCTGGGGTAACGGTATCTTGCTGTGCTGATAAGGGAAGGCCTGCATAACCTCACTGCGAGTATCGCGAACTAATTCATCGACCGGGGTCTTTTTGTCCAAAAACCGATTCACAAAGGAGCTATTCGCGCCATTCTCTAGTAATCGACGCACTAAATAAGGCAGTAAGTCGCGGTGATTACCGATTGGCGCATAAATTCGTACCGGTATTTGTCGATCTAATGCTTGTTTCTTTAGCTGTTTGTAAAGTCCATGACCCATGCCGTGCAGTCTTTGAAATTCAAAATCTTGATCGCCGGCAAGCTCTAATATCATCATGACGGTATAAGCATTGTGCGTGGCAAATTGTGCAAATATTGAGTCATTGGCGCCAAGTAATAACTCCGCACAATGCTGATAACACAGATCAGTGTTGGCTTTGCGGGTAAACACAGGATAGCCCTTGAGCCCCAATTCTTGAGCGTGCTTAATTTCAGCATCCCAGTACGCGCCCTTAACGAGGCGAACCATTATTCTGCGGTTAGTTTTTTGTGCTAGTGCAATGAGCCATTTCGCCGTGTCAGGAGCTCGTTTTTGGTAAGCTTGCAACACAAACCCTAATCCCTGCCAGCCTTCAAGGTCCGGATCACAGGCCAGAGCCGCGAATACATCTAGAGATATCTCGAGTCGATAGGCTTCTTCTGCGTCAATGGATAAGCCAATATTATAGCTTTTTGCCTGTAGGCAGAGCTGCTTAATGCGCGGCAGTAATTCCTCCATAACGCTTTCATAATGAGAGAAGTAGTAGCGGCAGTGGAGAGCAGACAATTTAACGGATATACCGTCGGCACTGGTAACATCGACTGCGGATTGTTGGTTGGTAGCCCCGATCTGGTCAATGGCGTCGCTGTAGGCGCTGTAATAGACAAGCGCGTCGGCGTCAGTTCTAGCGCCTTCACCTAGCATGTCGAAGGAAAACCGGCTATCAGAACCATTGTGTTTGAGGCCTTGTTTAAGGCCTTCTTTAATAGTCCTACCAAGCACATATTGGCTGCCCATAATACGCATGGCTTGCATCACTGCACTGCGTATGACAGGTTCACCCAAGCGCGCGGTGAGCTTTTTTACCCAGCCTTCTGTTTGATCGGTTATATCTGTATCAATGCTAACTAAGTGCCCCGTTAACATTAGGCCCCAAGTTGAGGCATTAACGAACAGCGAGTCAGATTGACCGCGGTGGTCTACCCATTTTCCGTCTTTTATCTTTTCAGCAATCAAGCGGTCTGCGGTAAGACCATCTGGAACCCTCAATAAAGCCTCCGCCATGCACATGAGGGCTACCCCTTCAGCATTAGATAATCCAAATTCCAATAAAAAAGCATCCAATGTGCCGCCTGTGTCTGGATCCCGTCTGCAGTTCATCACTAATTTTTGAGAGTTACATAGGATGGAATCTCTGGCACGCTTTGATAGTGGATTGCCGTGTAATATATGGGTAACGCTAGTGTGCTCATCTGTATGCGTCGTTGACTGTATCTTTTGTCGAAGAGTTGCCATGCTCAGAGTTTTTTGCATAGTTACACCATAAGTTTTTATGCTGCATTATTGTCTACTTTTATAAATATTTAGCTCTAAAATATCAATATAGGCAGCATATAATATTGGGTAATTGCCTATTTAAGGGGATTTATATTTTGCGGTTAACTACCAATAAGTTACACTACCCCATACCAGTAGGGCGCAATGGTCTCCCGATCAAAAGGCGTCGATCAAGGAGGAAGTATGAAGACAGTTGCTGACTTGGACCGCATTGACCGGCGCATTTTAAACGCGCTCCAGAAGAATGCGCGCATTGCTAATGTTGAGTTAGCCCGACAGGTTAATCTTACGCCGACGCCCTGTTTAGAGCGAGTAAGGCGACTTGAGAAGGATGGCTTTATTACCGACTATGTTGCGCTTATTGACCCGGTCAAAGCCAATTCTGCGCTCTGTGCTTATATTGAGATTCAGTTGGTAAGCTCAACCACAGAGGCTTTTAACCGCTTCAATCAACGGATGTTAGATTTACCCGAAGTTCAGGAGTGTCAGATGGTCGCTGGCGGATTTGACTACTTAATCAAGATTCGGGTTGCTGATATGGCCCACTATCAGCGGTTTTTAGGGGAAAAGTTAGCGTCTATTAGCGATATTAGTCAGACACATACTTACGTAGTGATCGAAGATGTGAAGTCTGAAACAGCCATCCAAATTAACGTTTAGTTGACATAATTTCGCGGTACTCGCGAGGGCATCCTGGTCAGCAGTTCATAGCCTATGGTATCGCAATGCTCGGCTACTTCATTGACGGGCAAATCCGGCCCCCAAAGGGTGGCCTTATCCCCAATCGCTACCTGATTTAGGTCAGTAACATCCACGGTAATCATATCCATTGAGACACGTCCTACCAAGGGACAGCGTACCCCATTGATAAGTACCGGTGTGCCGTTGGGTGCCTGCCGTGGATAGCCGTCACCGTATCCGACTGTAACGGTAGCGATGGTTGATGGACGAGGGGCCTTCCAGTTGGCGGTATAGCCAACAGGTTCTCCGACGTTAACCTGACGCAGAGATATAACGGCAGATTGGAAGGTCATGACAGGCGTTAGTTGATCGGCATTTTCATGTGCAACAGAAAAAGGTGAATTGCCATAGATCATGTAGCCTGGACGTTGCCAGTTTCGGTGGGTTTCTGGCCAGCCAAGAATAGCGGCCGAATTGGCCAGTGAAATTTCAGTATTTTCACCCGCGCTAATATTATTTAATGAGAGACAGCGATGAAAGGAATTTGTTTGCTCGGTTGTAGCAGGGTTTTCAAGGTCATCTGCACAGGCGAAGTGAGTGGCTAGCACGATGGTTTTCGCAACCTTGCTCGAGGCGCGAAGCGCTTGGTAGTGCTGGCTAATATCATTCGGTTGGAACCCGAGCCGGTGCATGCCTGTATCTATGCCCAACCAGACCTTCACTGCCTGCGTGCTTGAAGATGTCAAAACGGCCTGTTTTTGGGCCTCGTTTTCAACCATAAGCCATAAGTTGTTCTCTGCGGCAACCTGAACTTCATCGGCAGAAAAAGTACCTTCGAGCAATAATATTGGCTGTTCTATGCCAGCTGATCTCAGCTCGACAGCCTCTTCAATGCACGCAACGCCAAAGGCGGGCGCATTTTGTAAGGCTTTACATACTTCCAGAGCACCGTGGCCATAGGCATTGGCCTTAACCATCGGCATTGATTTAGATGCCGGCGCCAACGAGTCTGCTAGCGCTAAATTATCGCGCAATGCTTGTCGGTTAATAATGGCTACCGTTGGTCTAGACATAATCGTTTCGCTTTCTAATAGTCATACTTGTGCTGAGTGAACAGTGTTTGAGCTGCTAGCCATATATCACCAATTTGGCCGTCACCCACAGGTACACCATCGACACTAACCACAGCACCTATTTCTTTAGTTGAACTGGTGATCCAGACCTCATCTGCAGCGCGGACTTCGTCCATGGTAACTGGGCGTTCTTCCACTTTAATAGAACCGTCTTTACGCAATATATCAACGACCATGTTGCGAGTTATGCCGGGCAGAAGTTGGTTGTCTAGCGGCGGCGTAATAACCACCGAATCTTTCACAATAAAGGCATTACAAGCACTGGCTTCAGTGAGTTCGTTTTTGTCATTATAGAGCAGTGTTTCGTCATTTCCCTGAGAATACCCCTCCTGAAAATGCAATACATTACCCAGTAAAGCGGTTGACTTGATATGACAGCGTTGCCAGCGCAGATCTTGACTGGTTGACACATTGTAGCGTTTTGCGATGTCTTTATTGGCGATCGGTGAGGCTGGTATATCAAAGGTAAAACCGAATATTGTCGGAGCAACTGCCTCAGGGAAAGCATGGTATCGCTTATTATCTGCACCGCGACTAACTTGCAGGTAGATGCCCAAATTGCCATTGCCATTTTCAGAGGCTAGCTGACTACAGAGGGTTTTCCAGTCGTCATGGGTCCATTGTAGACCTAAGCCAATACCCTCTAGACCTTCTTGCATACGTGTTATATGACCCTCAAAACCGAGTAATTTGCCTTCATAGGAGGGGATTACTTCATAAATTCCATCACCGAATAAAAAACCTCTGTCCATGGGGGAAATTTTGGCTTCAGTTATTGGCATGTAAGCGTCGTTAAGAAAGGCAATGCTCATTAATCAATCCTTAAAAGTAGGTACCTGTATCGTTATCGGTATTTTTTCTGGAGCTTTGTACAGTCGGTTTTTCCAACTATGGAAAATGTTATCAGCGAATAATGGTTTAGACAAAGGAATTCTGTACAAAACTATTTCGGGTCGCCGTATAGCGCCTATATTACAAGGTTTACGCTCACCTCACAGTAACACGAAAGAGGAGTATTGGGGGAGAGCATCTTTCAATACGCAGAGGTACAGATTCCGTATCAAGCGGGTTGGTTTTTCGGTGATACGAACGAGTAAATTATGCCTTTTTATACTCTATAGTTCAGTCCAATTAATACCCTGAATCGCTCTATTAGCGCCTCGCTGACACTGGAGTCCATTCCATCCTCTGTCAAAGTATTCTCACCAGTCACTCCATCCACACTGCCTGCGGCTGACAAGTAAGCCAATACTGCGTGATTATTCCAGTTGGCCAGTAAGTCTTTCCCAGTCATGACTGCCAGCAGTGCAATAAGTCCGTGAGCAGCCCAGTTGGACACATCTGCCACCAGTAATTCGTCGCAGTGGGTCTTAGATGCGCGGATATCTAATTGGCTGAGAGTCTCGGCAATATTGCCCATACCAATTTCATTTCCACCATCGCCAATAGCAATCGTAGGGCAGGGCGCATTGACCATAAAGGTATCAAAGTTTGCGCAATTTTCTGAAATATCCACACCGCGCATATTGTAATAACAACCATCGCCGGCCTGTCCAGGACGTTCAATGGCAATAATTAAAGAGGGATTGTACTGTGCCAAAATACGTTCGGCTTGATCATCATTGACGGTTATTTCATGCACCTGATAGTCATTTTTCAGCGCACTTAGTAACGGCTCATCACATATGATTATAGGGTTGCCGCCAATCTCTTTAATGGCACTATAAAGCGCAATGGCACCCACAGGTCCATCGGTCTCGAAGCTGCCATTTACTGGGAATCCAGTACCTATGAGCACGGTACCAATAGAGTCATAGATTACGTTAGCAGCGCGTAAATAGGATCCGCTTTTAATGGCCGGACTAACGGTTTGCATACCACGAGGATTGAGGGCAACTAAAAGCGCTTCTATTTCTTGTGACAGGGCATCAAGGTCGACTTCTGCTTGGATTCTCTGAGCATTCACTGCGGACAATTGTAAAAGATTATGCGCCTCTTCGATGCTGATAGGTTCAAAGTTAATGACACTGTGTGGCGGTAACTGTACTAGTTTATCGAGATCCAGAGACAGTACGGAGCCAATTTTTGGGTAGCCACCTATGGTTTGACGATCATTAAGAAGGATAATAGGCTGCCCATCTGCAGGGACCTGTATGGCACCAAGGCAAATTCCCTCAGATAAAATGCCATTCACGGAGGGCGCTATCGGCGGGCCACTGAGTCGAAAGCCCATACGATCATTGAGATCTGAAATTTGATAGTCTGAATTAAATAAAATTTGCTTTTGCTGATGGGTAAAATGCTCTTGTTGATATCCAAGTACGACTCTTAGCACGGTCTTTGCCGGCGCCTTCAACAAATATTGAGGTTGCTGTTTGGCGGGAAGGTAGAGTGGCGCTAATAGCTCAGTGTCACCGCAGGGCAATAAGTCGCCAGTTTGTAGTTGCGCACCCTTACCATCTAGGCCGCCAATGGATTCTCTGCCTACAGTGGAACAGCTGCCGAATATCGGTTTAACCGAAAATCCACCGGGCACTGATAGGTAGCACCGCATGCCAACTGACGTAAACCCGATTTCAACTCGATCACCGACACTAACTCGATGCACTTTCCAGCCGTGAACTGGCGTTTTATTAATACTTATTGGAACGGACGCGCCAGTCACCACGAAATAGCTGCTAACGGTTGATTCAAATACTAAGCCACCAACCGTAATCTCAACCAGAGGTGTATTTAAGGGGTTAGCACAGAGCTGATTGGCCCAGCGAAACGCGTCACGATCCATTGGTCCACCCACAGTTAATCCATTGTGATGCTGACCTATACGTCCGACATCTTGAATCAAACTCAAGATACCTGGCTGAATCACCTTGAGGCCTTTCATTTTTGGTCCTCAAAGCAATTCAGATCACCACCTAGGTCAATAAACGCTTGCCTGTTAATTGCTTCAAATACTACTCGATCACCCGTTTTGACGGGCATACTGGGTTCTGTATTGGGATCAAACATTAGTGTGGGGCACAGACCAATAAGATTCCATCCACCAGGTGAAACGGCTGGATAAACGGCCGTTTGCCGGTCGGCAATAGCGACAGCGCCCTTGGGAACTCTTTGGCGCGGTGTAGCTAATCGGGATGCGGCAATTCGCTCATCAACTTCGCCAAGATAAGCAAAGCCAGGTGCAAAGCCGATAGCGTAAACACGGTATTCAACAGATTGATGAATGGCAATGACTTGCTCAACGGTTAAACCAGCATTCGCCGCCAGTCCAGCTAAATCAGGGCCGGACTCGACATCATAGTAGACCGGTAATTTCACCAATACACCGGCCGTTGTATCAAGCGCACGCTCATCAGCCTTATCTGCCAATTGCGCTGCGGCATAAATACTTTTGCTGACGGCAAAGTGGTCTGTCAGGAGCGGATTGTAAATTACTAAAATAGAGGCATATGAGGGAATAAGATCAATCAGACATGATTTCAAATTAATCCGAAGTGCTTCAGTCATGCGTTGAATTTTTGCCGCAATCAGTGGCTCCGTTCGCGTTGATAGGTAAACTATTAAAGAGTTTTCGCCAGCCACAGAAATTTTCAGAGCATCAGTAGGCATGGGACTATCGTTCGCTAAGTAGGTGACGGATTTCACGAATCGCAGCTACGCCTTCACTATTATCGCCGTGAACACAGATAGAATCTGCTTGCAGCTCTAATCTATGGCCACTTATCGTGGTAATTGAGCCCTCATTGCTGAGTTGGGCGACCTGTTTTAGCATTTTTTCGCGGCTGTGAATGGCTCCGGGCAAACTGCGACTGAGCAAGGCGCCATTATCGGCGTAACAGCGATCAGCAAAAACTTCGAAAATTAACTGTAACCCAAAGGCCGCTGCTTCCTGTTTGTGCTCTTCTGCGGAGGGCGTAGCTTGAAGCATAAATGCAAGAGGCTGAGGGTAATCGCTGATCGCTTGCATCACCGCACTGCGGATATGTCCGTTGGCCATCATGTCGTTGTAGAGTGCGCCGTGTGGTTTAACATAACTGACGCTGCAGTCTTGCGCCGTTGCGATCCCTGCCAATGTGGCGATTTGTTGCGTAATGACATCGATAAGCTGGTGGTGTGGAATATCCATGGACAGCCGACCAAAATTTTCTCTGTCAGGATAGCTTGGGTGCGCACCCACAGTGACCTTATTTTGTCGGGCCAAAGATAGGGTTTGCGCCATTATGGCAGAATCGCCAGCATGCTGACCGCAGGCAATACTCGCTTGGTCGATAAATGGCATTACTTGAGCATCAACATTATCGCTATCGATGCAGGCACTTTCGCCAAGGTCGCAATTGAGTAGTAAAGTCATATCCATATCCTAAATCAATCGATTCGCAGTGTGACTATTTATCTTCTAAGCCACTGTTGAGTACATCAGTCACTAGCATACAACCCGGGCTATGAGTGATACAAAAGGGGGGCTTAGCTTGCTCTAAGGCTACTTGGGGTGTCACGCCACAGGCCCAAAACAACGGTTCTTCATCGCTATTAATAGTGACTGCTTCGCCGTAGTCCGGGTGGTTAATGTCCTTGATGCCGATGAGCTCGGGGCTGCCATAGTGAACGGGTGCACCATGGACGCGCGGGAAACGAGCACTAATATCTGTCGCTCGAGTAGCATCGGCTCTATTAAAAGGCCGCATACTGACGACCATCTTGCCACTAAAGGGACCGGCGGGCTCACAGTCGATATTGGTTCTATACATTGGTACGTTAAGACCTTCACTGATATTCCGTACATCCAGGCCTTCTGCAAGAATCGCCTCTTCGAATGAAAATGAACAACCCAGTAAAAAGACCACCAAGTCATCGCGCCAAAGTGATGTAATATCAGAAAGTTCGTCGGTCAGTAGCCCATCTTCAAACACTCTATAACTGGAGATATCTGTTCTGATGTCGACATCTTGGCCCAATTCTGGAAGTTTAAATTCACCCGGTTTAGATGTGGCTATTAAGGGGCAGGGTTTTGGATTGGCGAGACAAAATTGAGTGAAATCAGCAGCCCATGCAGTCGGCAATATAACGAGATTGCACTGCACATAGCCTTGGCAAAGGCCCGAGGTCATGCCGATGTGTTTTCCCTGTCGAATCTGCATGCGCAGGCTCTCGGGCGATGGGCTTGTTGATATCAATCCATGTCCTCTTGGGTTAGCCCTTTACTAAGGCATTTTCAGTTAGAAAGCGGACTATATCGTCGGTTGCAATATGTTGGTTTTCGCTCTCTCGGCGATGACGATACTCAATCTTTCCATCATCAAGACCACGGTCACCGATGACCACTCTATGCGGTATACCAATCAACTCTATGTCAGCCAGCATACCGCCTAATCTAGCCTTGGCCTCATCCATAAAGAGGACTTCGTATCCTAGTCCTGTCAGTTGGTCATAGAGTCCTTCACAGGCTAATTTAACGGATTCAGACTTGTGCATGTTGATAGGCACAATGGCAATTTGGAAGGGTGCTATAGCGTCCGGCCACATAATGCCATTGTCATCATTATTTTGTTCAATCGCCGCGGCTACAATTCGACTAACGCCAATCCCATAGCAACCCATACTCATAAACTGCTCTTTTCCATTTTCGTCAAGCACTGTGGCTTTCATGGACTCGCTGTATTTTGTACCTAACTGAAATATGTGTCCTACTTCGATACCGCGTTTAATCTCTAGGGTGCCTTTACCGTCGGGACTAGTATCACCAGCGACGACATTGCGAATATCAGCGACCGTAAAGTCAGCGCAGTCGCGATCCCAGTTAACGCCAGTAAGGTGGAAGTCATTTTTGTTGGCGCCGCAGCTGAAGTCTCTCAACGCTGCCGCACAGGGGTCAACAACCATAGTTAAGCCTAAGCCAACCGGCCCGATTGAGCCAGGTACGCATTGCAATGCAGATTTAATCTGTTGTTCAGTTGCAAAAGTGATATCGCCGCTAAGTCCGAGAACGCGCTGGGCTTTTACTTCATTCAACTCATGGTCTCCGCGCAACATGAGGCCAAACAGTTCAGCTTCTCCCTCATGATTTACAGCACTAATAATTAAGGCTTTTAGGGTTTGATTGGCCTCAACGCTTAAGAATGCGCTCAGATCACTAATGGTACGCACGCCAGGCGTGGCAATCTCTACCATAGGTGCCGTGCCTGATGAGTTAGTGTATTCGGGTGCTAAGGCCTCAGCCTTCTCGATGTTGGCGGCGTAGTCACTGCCATCAGAAAACACAATAGCGTCTTCTCCTGACTCAGCAAGTACGTGAAATTCATGAGAATGACTTCCACCAATACTTCCGGTGTCGGCCAGTACCGCCCTAAAGTCTAGACCGGTACGCTGGAAAATTTCTGAGTAAGTGCGGTGCATGAGATCGTAAGTCTCTTGCAGTGAATCTGCATTGCTGTGAAATGAATAGGCATCTTTCATGCAAAATTCACGTGTACGCATTACTCCAAAGCGAGGTCTGCGTTCATCGCGGAATTTGGTTTGTATCTGATAGAAATTCGCTGGTAGTTGTTTGTAGCTACTAATTTCAGTGCGAATAATGTCTGTAATAACCTCTTCGTGGGTTGGACCTAAGCAAAACTCACGATCGTGACGATCCTTAATGCGCAAAAGTTCGGGGCCAAATTGATTCCAACGCTCCGACTCTTGCCACAGATCAGCGGGTTGGACGACTGGCATCATCAATTCGAGCGCACCCGATCTATCCATTTCCTCTCGAACTATATTTTCAACCTTACGGAACACCTTGAGGCCGAGAGGCAGCCATGAGTAGAGGCCTGAGGCAACCTTCCTTATCATACCTGCCCGCAGCATTAGTTTGTGACTGATCACCTCAGCGTCTGCAGGAGAGTCTTTTTTTGTTGTGATTAGGTATCGGCTAGCGCGCATGATTTCTCTTAAACTTTAGTGGGTGACTAATGGTACCATTTTACTGGCCAGAATCGTCCCGGTATACAAGAAAGCAGTCTGAGGACTAAAAATGTTTCAATTACACCCTGTGCTCCAAAAAGATACGGTACTTGTCGGTGAGTTTTCGCTAAGCCTTTTGCTCATTAGCAAAGACGCGAATTACCCATGGGCAATCCTTGTTCCAAAAAGATCAAATATTGAAGAGATATATCAATTAAGCCTGTCTGATAGGCAAGCATTACTTAAGGAATCTTGCCTACTGGCCAACGCTTTGGTGGACATATTCAAGCCTGATAAGCTCAATATTGCGACTATAGGGAATATGGTTCCTCAGCTTCACATGCACCATGTTTGCAGATACCAAACAGACCTGAGCTGGCCAAAGCCGGTTTGGAGCCAGACACCGGCTTCTACCTACGCTGCTCAGGAATTAGCGGGGTTTAAGCAGCGTTTGCTCTTAGAGCTTGCTGAGGATCTTAGTCACTCTCAGCACTAGGTTCACGAAATAATGTTAGCGCGTCATATCCTTGAGACCCTTCAGTGCGTGAATCTTGACCACGGTTCTTGCGGGCTTTGCAGAAAATTCGATTGATTCGCCAGTAAAAGGGTTTATGCCTGCACGAGGCGCTTTGGCGTCTTTTTGAGCAGTGGTGACCTTGAATAGGCCTGCAAGGATAAATTCTCCCACCGCACCGTCAATAATATGTCGTTCAATTAAAATAGCGAGCTCACCTAAAACAACATTAATCTGCTGTCGGCTGAGATCTGATTGAAGAGCAAGTTCGCTGATGATGTCGTTCTTATGAAAGCGCTCAGTGATGGGTGACATATCTTTATTAGATAGAGAATTGCTGGTGTTAAATGAATCTTTCATCGTTTAGTCCCTTAATATCATTGGTGAAGTCCAGAATAACCAGTTCAGGTAAATTCCTTATATACCCTGTATTTATAGCCCAAATTTCAACAACTGCCAGATCTTGATCAAATAATTTCTACGAATTCATATAAAACAGTGTTGATTGGGGCATTCTCTCAGAGCAGAGGCTGATGTATACTGCGCCGCCTTTAAAATACAGGTTTACGTATGCCACCTAAAAAGTGCGGCGACATTATTGACAGGAGTTGAGAGATGCCAATTTATGAATATCGCTGTCAGTCTTGTGGGCATGAGATGGAGAAGCTACAAAAAATCAGCGATGATCCCTTACTGGAGTGTCCTGCTTGTTTTGAAGCGGCCCTGAAGAAGCTTGTCTCCGCAGCCGGATTTCGTCTCAGTGGAAGTGGTTGGTATGAAACCGATTTTAAAAAGGGCAAAATGAAGAACGTGACGAGTACGGGTTCAACTGACGGAGCATCGGATAACTCGGCAAAAAAACAAACAAACAGTGCTTCGGCGACACAAAGCACAGCCTCTAGCGGAACCTCGGGTTCGCAATAATTTTTACACTGGGAATAATAAACTAATGGATCGATCAATATATTGCGGGTTAGTGAGAAGCTCTCATATCGATACTGAAATCACGTTAACCGGCTGGGTTGACCGCCGCCGTGACCATGGTGGGGTTATCTTTTTAGATCTGCGCGATCGCGAAGGTATCGTGCAGGTGGTATTTGACTCTGATGGTGGTGAGTTTTTCAAGTTGGCTGATAGTGTTAGATCTGAGTATGTACTCAAGGTTACTGGGAAGGTTCGAGCACGTAGTGAAACGACAGTTAACCCCGGTATGGCGACCGGAGAAATCGAAGTTTACGGTATTCAGCTAGAGATTCTTAATACAGCACAGACGCCTCCATTTCAGTTGGATGAATTTGTTACCGTTGGTGAGGATGTGCGCCTTAAATATCGCTACATGGATTTGCGACGTACCGAAATGCAAAATAGCCTGCGTTTTCGCTCTAAAATCACCTCGTCGATTCGCAATTATTTAGTAGATGATGGATTTTTAGATATCGAAACGCCTATTATGACGCGCGCAACGCCTGAAGGAGCTCGAGACTATTTGATTCCCTCGCGAACTCATCCTGGTCAGTTCTTCGCTATGCCCCAGTCTCCGCAGCTGTTTAAACAGATGCTCATGGTGGCTGGGTTCGATCGATACTATCAAATCGCAAAATGCTTCAGAGATGAAGACCTGCGCGCTGATCGCCAGCCAGAATTTACTCAAATAGATATTGAAGCATCGTTTATTGAAGAAGAAGACATCATGTCTACGACTGAGACAATGGTAACGAAGCTGTTTTCTGAGCATATGGATGTTGAGTTTGCTGCGTTTCCAAGAATGACTTACAGCGAGGCAATGCAACGTTATGGATCAGATAAACCTGATCTTAGAATCCCTCTGGAATTAGTTGACATTAAAGACTTGCTGAAGGACATAGACTTCAAAGTGTTTGCCGGGCCTGCCAATGATCCCGATTGTAGGGTCAGCGCGCTTAAAGTGCCAGGTGGAGCGACTATTTCTCGTAAGCAGATTGATGACTACACTAAGTTTGTCAGTATTTACGGTGCCAAAGGGCTTGCTTGGATAAAAGTTAATGCGCTAGAGGACGGCATTGAAGGTCTGCAATCTCCAATCATTAAGTTTCTTGGCGAAGAGGCTACCTTAGCCATTATGCAGCGCCTAGACGTTGCAAATGGCGATATTGTGTTCTTTGGAGCCGATAAGTCCTCTGTTGTTTCCGAAGCGCTGGGTGCATTACGGTGTAAGGTTGGCGAAGATCTTGACCTCTTCACCTGTGAGTGGGCACCTATGTGGGTGATTGACTTCCCCATGTTTGAAACCACTGACTCGGGTGCTTTGACACCACTTCACCACCCATTTACTGCGCCATCATGTTCAATCGAAGAACTTAAAGCTGATCCGGCTAATGCGTTATCTCGGGCTTATGACATGGTGCTTAATGGTGTCGAACTAGGTGGCGGTTCTATTCGTATTCATGATCAAAATATGCAGTCAGTCGTATTTGATGTGTTGGGAATTGGTGCTGAGGAGCAGCGCGAGAAGTTTGGCTTCTTGCTAGACGCATTAAAGTTTGGTGCTCCACCTCATGGGGGTGTCGCATTTGGTTTGGATCGCCTGATCATGTTAATGGTTGGTGCTGATTCGATTAGAGATGTTATGGCATTCCCTAAAACGCAGTCTGCAGCTTGCCTGCTTACTGATGCACCAAGTCACGTAGATGCTACGCAATTGCGAGATCTAAATATCCGTTTGCGTAAAAAAGAAGACTAGCCTACGAGCTTTAGTGAAACTTAGAAAAAGCAATTAGAAAGTGGTCAGTGGTAAGTTAAAGAAAACGTCACGCAAGTTGTGTGACAATTAATACTCAAACGAGTAATCATTAAACGAGGTAATACCGATGAAAGTTATAAAAAAGACAAAAGAATATGTTGTATACCAAAAGGGTTCTGGCCGTTATGCGGTGAAAGATGCTGA
>CAJWFB010000035.1 GCA_913031645.1 uncultured Cellvibrionales bacterium | reverse complement strand
ATAAGCCATCGGTTAAGGCATCTGCACGGCCATCATTGTCAATATCCCAGTCATCTGTTGTCTTTGATGCGTGAGAAGAGGTGAATATTAAAAGACTTAGTGTCACCAAGAGTATCTTGACAGAAGTGTTTATCATTTTGTTCTTTGCCCTCTTGGCGCTATCAGTATCTTTCCATCGTGATGCGATATATTAACTTCTAACGGCATTGATGACCTCAAAATAAATAGAATGAGGTTAGCAAATAAGCCGAAGAGGTTAAAAGTTGCGGTGAAATGTAAGTTTAATAGTCGGAGACACATTTCTATCCGAGAAACTTCATTTCATGTGACTAGCAAAGCGTAATTCAGAAATCAGTCAGACCTGTGCCAATCAAAAGGCAGACTTGCTACAATAGCGACACGTTGGATCAGTCCCATGGTCGGCAAGGTTCGCCGATCTCCTCTTTATTGCTAGGGTTATTTATGTCTGAAAAATATCTCACCTGTGCGCTTTATAAATTTGTATCGCTGCCTGGTTTTACTGGACTTCAGGCGCCGCTCCAAAAAATCATGTCAGATAACAATGTTTTTGGTACCTTACTACTGGCAGCAGAGGGTATTAATGGCACCATCGCTGGTTTGCCATCAGATGTGCAAGCAGTACTCGGTTGGTTGGAGCAGCAACCGTTATTATCTGGAATTGATCAAAAAAACTCTTATCATAGTGAAATTCCTTTTTACCGATCCAAGGTTAAGCTCAAGAAAGAGATTGTTACTATGGGCGTTGAGGGTATTGATCCGAAGCAGGTAGTGGGCACTTACGTAAAACCCAATGAGTGGAATGCGCTTATTTCTGATCCTGATGTCATGGTTGTTGATACGCGTAATGATTATGAAGTCGAGATAGGTACCTTTAAAAATGCTATTGACCCACAGACTAAAACCTTTCGAGATTTTCCTGCCTGGGCCAAGAAAAATCTCGACAAAGAAAAACATAAAAAAGTCGCCATGTTTTGTACCGGTGGTATTCGCTGTGAAAAGTCGACGGCGTACATGAAAGAGCAAGGTTTTGATGAGGTTTATCATCTTGAAGGCGGGATTCTTAAATATTTGGAGGAAGTCCCTAAAGATCAAACCTTATGGGAAGGCGAATGTTTTGTATTCGATAATCGAGTTGCAGTTGGCCATGATCTGAAACGTGGTTCTTATGATCAGTGTCATGCCTGCCGAATGCCGATTACCGAGCAAGAAAAACTATCAGAATTCTATCAGCAGGGACTTGCGTGTCATCATTGTCATGATGTTGTGGCAGATGATCGCAAAGCGCGTTTTGCCGAACGGCAAAAGCAGGTAGAGCTTGCCAAGCAGAGAGGAGAGGAGCACATTGGTAATGCAGCATTCGAGGCTACAGAACGTCGGCGAGCGACCAAAAAACACCGTAAGCAGCAACAAAAATAGCGTTCCGTCTGATCGCGGTAGCTTTAGACAGGATTTGACTGAGATAATTTGATGAAAGAACTTGATGTTTGGCATGCTCAGGTGAGCGAGGACGCTTTAGAGCCAGAGCGGCCGATTATAGATGCGCATCACCATCTTTGGCGCGCAGGGATCCCCTATGAAATTGATGATCTGTGGGCGGATACGCGGTCTGGACATAACATTGTTGGCACCGTTTTTATTGAATGCGGCTCAGAATATAGAGTCGATGGGCCAGTTTCATTAAGACCCGTCGGTGAAACCGAGTATGTTCGAGATCAAGTTGAATACTCACAGCGCCATACGATGAGGGGGCAACCCCCTGTTCTTGGTATGGTGAGTCATGCTGATCTAACATTGGGCGCAGATGTTAAAGACGTACTCGAGGCCCATGCAGATTCAGCAGGGGAGCTACTTTGCGGTATCCGTCATGCCACCGCTTTTTATCCGGACCCACCTGCAGTTGATCGCTACGCTGGGCGTATTGCTGAACTGATGATGCAGCCTAAGTTTCGTGAGGGCTTTGCGCAATTGGCCCCAGCAGGTCTGAGCTATGATGCCTGGCTTACACATACGCAAATTAGTGAATTAACCGATTTAGCTAATGCTTTCCCTGAAACTACTATTATTTTTGATCACTTTGGTGGTCCCTTAGGCATCGGTCCCTATGCGGGACGACAAAAAGAAATGTTTCAACAATGGCAAGCCGATGTTTCACAGTTGGCTCGTTGTCAGAATGTGGTGGCTAAGTTAGGAGGGTTGGCGATGGAGATTAATGGTTGGGGGTGGGATGGGCGCGATAAGCCCCCCAGTTCAGATGAAATTGTTGCAACGCATCGAGACTATTATCGACATACTATTGACTGTTTTGGGCCAGACCGATGTATGTTTGAGAGTAACTTTCCCATGGATAAATTATCAGTGTCCTATGGTGTATTGTGGAACGCGTTTAAAAAAATTGCTAGAGAGTTTAGCGAATCTGAAAAAGATGCCATGTTTCGAGGGACTGCAACGCGCATCTACAACCTTTAGAAATGCGAAATTAAAAAAAATGAGCCTTGCGGCTCATTAAAAGGTAGGACTACTTTAACGTAGAGAGATATGATGGCACTGTTACAACGAAGACATTAATAGCTAATGCAGGGTTATAGAGCAGAGCATCACGGGGTGAAAATTTCGTTAATGCTTCATACTTAGCTCCATAAATAGCACGAGACATGGAGCGATCGAATCAATAATGCGAATGATAATAGATATCGTTCGCATTAATCAACAAAAATAATCTATTTTTTAAATAACTCTGATATTACGCTCGTATTCATGAGATAAATTATACAAATGGAAATGCCCAGTCTAAACTTGGCGTTGATACGGTCTTACATCTAAACCTAAACCTAAACCTAAACCTTGAGCTAGCAGCATTGAGAGCTTTAAATGTTAATATTTAATGGAATTTTATGAAAATCTTGGACGGTGGAATTGGGCGTTATTTGAAAGAAATTGGTGCGCCATTCGAGCAGCCCGAATGGTCCGCGCTAGCGCTGATGGAAAAGCCCTCTGCGGTGACCTTGGCTCATCAGGCTTTTGTCAATGCCGGCTCTCAAGTTATTTCCACCAACTCTTATGCGGTGGTTCCGTTTCATATTGGCGAGGAGCGATTTGCTAAGCGCGGCCCTGAGTTAATTCGACTATCCGGCCAGTTAGCACAACAAGTTAAACAAGCTTCGACTGCAAATGTATTGGTAGCCGCGAGTATTCCGCCGGTGTTTGGCTCCTATAAGCCGGAAGAATTCATCCATGATGACGCAGTGGCGATGCTAAAAATCTTTAAGCAACACCTCCTGCCATACACTGATATTGTGCTAGCTGAAACAGTATCGAGCATTGCTGAAGTGGAGGCTATCCAATCTGTTTTTAAGGATTGTGGCCAGCCACTGTGGATCAGTATGACTCTGGAAGATGAACCTCTAACGACTAAACAGTCATGCTTAAGATCAGGTGAACTGCTCAAAGATGCTATAGAAAGCATTAACTTTGAGTGTGTAGAGGCCGTTTTATTTAACTGTAGCCAACCTGAGGTGATGGCTGGAGCTGTCAAGTTAGCGGTGGAGATGCTGCCTACTGGAAAAGATATTGGTGTCTATGCGAATGGTTTCACTCCTATCACTAATAATATTGAAGCTAATGACGGATACTCTACGCTGAGGGATGATTTAACCCCACAAGACTATCTGAAATTTGCTCAACACTGGCAACTATTGGGTGCCACAATGGTCGGTGGTTGCTGTGGAATTGGGCCCGATCATATCGCTTTACTTAAAAATCTAAAGCAGTAAGGTGTTGCAGATACCGCCCATCAAGGGCGGCTAAATTATTATATTCGTGCGAGCTACATGCGCTTGTAACGATGCGTTATTGCAGTGCCATTCATCGTAAAGGTTTGACTGAAGTGGTTATCATCAATCAAAGTCATACTTAAGTCGCGCTGGGTTCCAGTATAACCATCAATTGAGCTGATCATACCAACCTCGGTGGCTTGACCATCACTACCAAAATCAATTTTCCCAAAGCCAAAGTTCTTTTGTCGTTCACCGTCAAGCATGAACCGATTTGTCCATATAAAATGTCCACCACCAATCATTTTTATTTCAGCAAAGTCATTAGAAAGGGCAGTGGGGCGGGCGGATTCCAGTTGCCACAACCCATCGAAAGGTGATACGTCTGTTGAGGCGGTATCCCAAGTCTCAATCATATCTAAAGATCGACCATCCTCGTACTTTAGACCTTTGATGGATTGAATGAAGCCACTGTCGGTTTGTTCGATAGCAACATCAAAACTAAGACCTTCTAGAGGCCCATTATGATTGACTATTGGCTCTTCGATCATTATGCCGTTTTTCCAAGTGGCTATGCCAGCACCGGCGTCTACACCACGTTCTTTGTGCATAAAGGCAAACATAAATCGGTTGTTGGTATAAATCTTAATCTGATCACGGAGCAATACGCTCACTTCACCGCTTTCTGTGACCTCTACATCTTTGAGTAAGTAGGCTCCATCAGGTAGAGCAGGGATTTCCGTAATAGTGGCGACACTAGCTTCCTCGTTGCTACAGGCGACTAAAAGTAGGACGGCAAAACCGAGCATTAGACGTTTCACGTTCATGATTGACCCTCTGGCTATAAATACTATTATTGTTAGATGGCAAGACGGTAACACAAGGCAGGCCCTGCCCATAAATATCTCTGGACCATTGACCGCAAAAATAACAGTTTTTGTCGAATTAATGGACCTTCCATTGTTAATTCTTAAGATGCGAATTTGCTGTCTCCCGAACAAGAGATTATAGACAGCGAAGGGTGGGTTATTCTGGTAAAATGCAGTGGGTTTGAGCGCTGCCCCCAAACAAAATATGAGAATTCCCTTGTCACAATATAATTTTGCCAGTTTAGATCTAAACTCCGCCTTAGTTGATAACCTTGCCAGCCTTGGTTACACAGAGATGACGCCGATTCAGGCGCAAGCTTTACCTCCTATTTTGGCTAATAAAGACGTGATTGCTAGGGCCAAAACGGGCTCCGGTAAAACCGCAAGCTTTGCTTTAGGGTTGCTGAATAAGCTTGATGTGAAGCGTTTTCGAGTACAAACGTTAGTGTTATGCCCGACCCGTGAGTTGGCAGACCAAGTAGCTATAGAAATACGCAAGCTGGCCCGCGGCATTCACAATATTAAGGTGCTTACGTTGTGTGGAGGCATGGCCTTTGGCCCTCAGGTAGGCTCTTTGGAGCATGGCGCGCACATTATCGTGGGTACGCCTGGGCGGATTGAAGAGCACTTGCGTAAAGCGAATCTCAACCTAGATAATCTAACGACATTGGTGCTAGATGAAGCTGATAGGATGTTAGATATGGGTTTTCAGCAAGCCTTAGATGACATCGTGGGTTATATGCCTGAACAACGGCAAACTATGTTGTTTAGTGCCACTTATCCTGCAAAAATTGAAAAAACTGCACGACGGATTATGCAATCTCCAGTGACGGTAGAAGTGCAGGATAGTCATAACAAACAAACTATCCTGCAAACCCTTTACCAGGTAGCAAATAATGAGTCGCGTGTTGAAGCGATTAGGCTCTTGTTACAAGCATATCGACCTGAGACCACGCTCATTTTTTGTAACACTAAGATCGACACTGACCGGGTGGCTAATGAGTTACGTGCAGTGGGTTATGCAGCGCTGGCCTTACATGGTGATTTAGAGCAAAAACAGAGGGATCAAACTTTAGTGTGTTTTGCCAATCGCAGTGCGTCAGTACTAGTCGCTACCGATGTGGCAGCGCGCGGTTTAGATATTGATGCTCTAGATTTGGTGATTAATTATCAAATTGCGAGTGAGTTAGAAGTCCATACCCATCGTATTGGCCGCACTGGTCGTGCCGGCGCTCAAGGCATTGCCTGCAGCTTATATGTGCATAGAGAAAATCATAAAATTGGTTTGTTAGAAGATTATTTAGAAGAAAATTTTGAGCGTAATGACTTGCCTGACATAGCATTATTAGACCAACCTGTTTTTTATCCCCCCATGGTGACCCTTCACATCGCTGGAGGCAAAAAGCAGAAGCTTAGAGCTGGAGATATTGTAGGTGCCTTAACGGGTATTGATGGTATTCCGGGTACAGCGATAGGCAAAATACAGGTGGGTGATAATTGGTCCTACGTTGCTGTAACTAATGAGCATGGAAAAACTGCGTTTAATAAACTCAATGAAGGCACGCTTAAGGGACGCAGCTTTAAAGTCAGACGCTTGCGAGGTTAGTATGCGTGATGAATTAAAAAGTGTTTTTACGGGAGATAGCACTAAAAGCTATGCAACTTAAATCCTTGTCTAAAGAAGCTACGTGGGTACAGTAACAACCACATGAACAAAAAAGCCCCTGCAGTCTAATGATTGCAGAGGCTTAAGAGTATGCTTGGTACCAGTGGCCGGACTCGAACCGGCACTCCCGAAGAAACCAGATTTTGAATCTAGCGTGTCTACCAATTCCACCACACTGGCATTTTCCTGCACCATTTCGTGCAGGCCGCGATTATAGCAGTGATCAATAGAGGGTCAACCGATTTAACCCTGTCAGTTAGTGAAATACGGAGTGTATTTTTTGGTATGAATTATTTGGCGCTTTTGCGTTAATTTCTATACCCTTGCTGACCCATAACCAAACGCTATAGCCAATTGACATGCGCCGTGACCATTTTCAATTTGACCTACCCAATGAACTGATCGCTCGACAGCCGGCGGAGCAACGTCAGGGTAGTCGTTTGCTGTTTCTTGATGGGGCTCAAAGTACATTAAAACACCAACAATTCAGTGATTTTTTAAGTCATGTGCAAGCCGGTGATTTAATTGTTTTTAACAACACCAAAGTCATTCCAGCAAGACTCTATGGCCAAAAGGCTAGTGGTGGCAAAATAGAAGTGTTGGTAGAAAGGCTTGTCGATGCGTACTCGGTGGTTGCCCATGTGCGCGCCAGCAAGTCGCCAAAACCAGGTAATCAAATTATTTTTTCAGATACTTTCTCCGCGGAGATGATCGGCAGAGAGGAAGGTCTGTTTGCATTAAGATTTAACCAGCCAGTGCTAAAAGTTTTAGAAGCCATTGGTCATATGCCGCTACCGCCGTATATTGGTCGTGAGGACACGGAAGCCGACAAGTCCCGTTATCAAACTGTGTATGCCGATCAACTGGGCGCTGTTGCTGCGCCAACGGCTGGACTTCATTTTGATGAAAAAATGCTCGCAGATATCAAAGGCGTGGGGGCATCAATTGCCTTTGTTACCTTGCACGTAGGAGCGGGTACATTTCAGCCGGTGCGAGTGGATGACATAAACGATCATCAGATGCATTCGGAATGGTTACAGGTAAGCCAAGAGGTGTCTGACCAGGTTGCCAAAACTAAGGCTAATGGTGGCCGAGTGATTGCGGTGGGTACTACCAGTGTACGCTGCCTAGAGACGGCTGCCCAAAACGGTCAAATAGCACCCTTTGAGGGCGATACTAATATTTTTATATATCCTGGTTATAGGTTTAATGTGGTTGACGGCTTGCTGACTAATTTTCATCTGTCAGAATCAACACTAATCATGTTGGTCAGCGCATTTGCAGGTTATCAGCCTATAATGGCGGCTTACAAAGAAGCGATTATCGAGCGCTACCGTTTCTTTAGTTATGGCGATGCCATGTTTTTACTTCACAACCCTAATGCTGATCAGGATATACCGCAATGAGTCGCGAATGTTTTATGCAATTTAAGGTGTCTGCCACTGACGGAAAGGCGCGTCGAGGGGAGATGCAATTTCCTCGTGGTAAGGTGCAGACACCGACCTTTATGCCGGTGGGGACCTATGGGACGGTCAAGGGTATGTTGCCGCGCGACATTGTAGAGATTGGTGCTGAGATGATCCTTGGTAATACCTTTCATCTAATGTTGCGACCGGGTACTGAGGTGATTAAGGCCCACGGAGATTTACATGACTTCACTCAATGGCAAGGGCCTATCCTAACTGACTCTGGAGGCTTTCAGGTGTTCAGCTTGGGTGACATGCGCAAAATAACTGAAGAGGGTGTTAAATTTAAGTCGCCCATTGATGGCAGTCCTGTCTTTATTGATCCAGAAACCTCTATTCAGGTACAGAGAGACCTAGGTAGTGATGTGGTAATGATTTTTGATGAATGCACCCCGTATCCAGCGACTGAGCAAGAGGCTGAAGTCTCTATGCAGTTATCACTGCGTTGGGCGCAACGCAGCAAGGATGCCCATGGCGAAAATCCGTCTGCACTTTTTGGTATTGTTCAGGGTGGCATGTACGAGTCGCTGCGTGACCAATCACTAGCAGGGCTTGTGGATATTGACTTTGATGGCTTTGCTATCGGCGGTTTATCGGTGGGTGAGCCCAAAGAGGATATGCTGAGGGTTCTCGATCATCTCGCTGATACTATGCCGTCGGATAAGCCGCGATATCTAATGGGGGTTGGAAAACCCGCTGACTTAGTAGAGGGAGTGCGTCGCGGTATCGATATGTTCGACTGTGTAATGCCTACCAGAAATGCTCGCAACGGCCATCTGTTTACCAGCACGGGGGTGATTAAGATACGCAATGCCAAGCATCGTCATGACAGCGCAACGCTAGATGCAGAGTGTGACTGTTACACCTGTACTCACTTCAGTCGTGGCTATCTCCATCACCTTGAAAAATGTGGCGAAATGCTCAGTGCCCAGTTAAATACTATTCACAACTTGCGTTTCTATCAACGTCTGATGTCAGGTTTACGCGATGCAATTACCGAGGGGCAACTGGACGCCTTTGCCGACGAGTTTTATCGAAAACAAGCAATTGGTGATAGCGGGGGTTTAAATCCCTGAATCTGCCCCTATTTACTAGTGATGTCGTTATAATGCGTCCCGAGAACAAAAGGATCGATTGACCCATGTTAAATAAGTTTCCTCTATGGAAGAATCTGATGATTCTTCTGGTGATTACTTTCGGCTTTGTCTATGCCGCGCCAAACTTCTATCCTGCCGATGCCGCGGTGCAGCTGTCGGGTCAAAGCGGTGCCATGGTGATTGATGAGAGCGTTCTTGCCAAAATTGAAGGTGCTCTGGATGAAGGTGGCATAGAGTACTTTGGCAGCGAGTCTGATGGCGAGAGTGCTTTGGTACGTATTGCCGATAAAAATCTTCAATTGCGTGCCAAAGAAGTTATCCAAGCTGAGATGGGCGGCGACTATATTGTCGCCCTAAATTTAGCGCCGACCACCCCGCAATGGTTGAGTAATTTGGGTGGTACACCCATGAAGCTTGGTCTTGACCTCAGTGGTGGCGTACACTTTTTACTTGAAGTTGATCTCGATTCGGCTCTGGCTGTGCGGCTAGAAGGAGACTTGGATGACATCAAGGAGTCATTGCGCGAAGAGCGTGTGCGCTATCGTAGTTTTGAATTGCGCGGTCGGCAGATCATTGGTCAATTCCGCGATGCAGATCAGGTAGAGAAAGCCAATACTATCATTCGAACCAACTATAGAGATATGCAGCCGCTTAACGCTCCTGGTCAAAATCCGTTATCGATCGTGCTCAATTTAAGTGAAGCTGCCACCAGTCTTCTTGAAGACAATGCGATTAAGCAAAACCTGACGTCATTGCGTAACCGAGTGAACGAGTTGGGTGTGTCTGAACCGTTGGTGTCTCGCCAAGGTAAAAACCGTATTGTGGTTGAGTTGCCTGGTGTACAAGATACCGCCGAGGCCAAACGAATTATCGGTAAGACAGCGAATCTTGAATTTCGTCTAGAGTCCGATGGCCGAGGGGGTGAACGCTTTGACTTTCGTAACCCCGCTGGTCAGGGGCCAGATGCGATGCTCGAGAAAAAAGCGGTTATCACTGGCGAAAATGTGACTGATGCACGTGCCAGTTTTGATGAGAATGGTCGGCCTCAGGTTAGTATCACGCTTGACTCAAAAGGTGGTTGGCAGATGGGTCATTCTACTCGCGATAACATTGGCCGACGACTGGGTGTGCTGTTTATCGAGTACAAAACCAAGTTGGAGAAGTCGATTGATGAAACGGGCGAGTTAGTTATTACCTCGGTACCCTTTGTCGAGAGAAACATTATTAGTTTGGCGACGGTTCAATCGCAGTTGGGCAAACAGTTTCGCATTACCGGCCTTGATGGTCAGCGTGAATCCTCCGAATTAGCGCTTTTGTTGCGCGCCGGTGCTTTAGCTGCGCCAATGTATATTGTTGAAGAACGCACCATTGGTCCTTCACTGGGTGCAGACAATATCGAGATGGGTGTTAAGTCAGTCACCGTAGGTATGGCGATGGTGCTGTTATTTATGGTGGTTATCTACCGGGCATTTGGTCTGGCGGCAAATGTTGCCCTAACTATGAACCTACTGTTGCTGGTGGGCTTTATGTCGTTGTTGGGTGCAACCTTAACCTTGCCGGGTATTGCCGGTATCGTCTTAACAGTGGGCATGGCGGTTGATGCCAATGTGCTGATCTTTTCGAGAATTCGTGAGGAACGTAAACTGGGTGCTACAGTGCAGGGCGCGATCAGCGCGGGTTATGACCGTGCCTTTGTATCAATTTTAGATGCCAACATCACTACGCTAATTGTCGCGCTGATCTTATTCTTAATAGGATCGGGCCCAGTACAGGGTTTCGCGGTCACACTGTCAATTGGTATTTTGACATCAATGTTTACCTCCATTGTGATGACGCGCGGGCTGGTGAATCTAGTGGTCGGTGGTCGTAAAATCGACAAGCTTTGGATTTAGGGAGAAGATCATGGCAGCGTTAAAAGTTTATAATTTTATGGGTATTCGCAAGTATGCGGTGATCTTTTCAGCGTTATTACTAACGGTATCGGCCTGGTCGCTATACAGCCAGGGCTTAGTGTTGGGTTTGGACTTCTCTGGAGGAACTCAGATTGAGGTTGGCTACGATAGCCCTGCAGATGTCGGTGCGCTGCGTGAAAAGTTGGAAAATTCTGGGTTTAAAAATCCTGTGGTTGTCCATTTTGGTTCGGAAACTGATGTCTTGATTCGTCTGCAGGGCGAGCCAGATCAAAAGCTTGCTGAACAAATGGTTGAGGTGCTGAAAACTGATGGCCAAGAAATTGATCTGCGCCGAGTTGATTTTGTAGGCCCGCAAATTGGTGAGGAGCTACGCGAAGATGGCGGTCTCGGTATGCTCGCAGCATTGGCCGTGGTTATGCTCTATGTAGCCGTACGTTTTCAACTGAAATTTTCCGTTGGTGCAGTCTTAGCCCTTGCCCATGACGTCATCATTACCCTGGGTATTTTTTCATTGGCCAGATTTGAGTTTGATCTTACGGTGCTGGCGGCCATTTTGGCAGTAGTGGGTTATTCGCTAAATGACACCATTGTTGTGTCTGATCGAATTCGTGAGAATTTCCGTAAAATTCGCAAGGCCTCGCCCATTGAGGTTATCAATGAGTCCCTGTCACAGACACTGTGGCGAACCATCAATACATCAGCAACGACCATGCTGGTATTGTTGGCCCTGTTCTTTATCGGTGGTGAGTTAATTCATAATTTTGCTATCGCACTAATGATCGGTGTAGGTATTGGAACTTATTCATCTATTTATGTCGCGGCCACAGTGATGTTGGCGCTCAATGTTGACCGAGAAGACCTGCTTGAGACGGTTGAAGGTGAGTTGGTCGACGATCTACCGTAGATTGCATAAGGCGGCATAAAGAGGGCTCTCACTGTACTGGTGAGGGCCTTATTCTTTTGTCGTTATTTTTTAAAGGTCTGAAAATACTCAAAAATATCTTGGGGGTCGCTCTGCCGGGCAGATCGCCATTGGTCATTAGTCTCCAAATTTATCGACCCACCGTCTAAATCCAGAATAACTATCCGCGGAATGCCTTCCTGAGAAGCAAGACCTAAAGGCTCCATCAGAGACATGTTGCGAGTGTATTCGCCAACGTCAATTCGCATAATCGAAAAGTGTTCCTTTAGGAAGTCCTCAAAAGTAGGTAGTTGCAGTACGGCATCGAGACATTGAGCATCAGGACACCAGTTGGCACCAAAAATTAACACTGACTGCTTTCCTTGATTCAGGGTGTCAGTTACAAATTTATCTAATGCATGTCTACTCACGTCTCTGCCATCATAGAGGCTCGGCATTATTGATGGTATTTGATCGTTGTCGTCTAATTGAAGCATAGTAATTACTTCCACCAAGGGTAGAAAGAAGGCATGTCGGTAGATGCTTTTTGAGGGAAGTTGGGTGCTCGTTTGTCTAAGAACGATTGCACGCCTTCTTTGCCACTGTTTTGGCTAGCATAATAGATCGCCAAAGAGTCCACTTCATGAGCTTTCATTGGGTGGTCTTGTGCTGAGTTTCGATACATCATTTGCCGGGTAAGAGCCATAGAGACTTGGCTAAAATTGACCATTCGAGCGGCCAGCGCATAGGCTTCATTGAGAAGATCTTCGGGCGCATAAACGGCTTTTACAAAACGTTCTTTAAGCAGTATTTCTGCACTTAATATTTCAGCGGTATAACACCATTCTAAGGCAGTTTGCATGCCGACTAATCGTGGTAAAAACCAGCTAGAGCAAGCTTCCGGTGTAATACCTATTTTGTTAAATACAAAGCCTACTCTGGCTTTTTCAGAGGCAAGACGGATATCCATGGCACAGGCCATGGTAGCGCCAATACCCACTGCAGCGCCATTGATAGCACCAATAATAGGTTTCTTACAGTCATACATGGCCAGTACCACACGACCACCGGAATCGCGCACGCCATCTTCAATTGCCGCTTCGTGAGAGCGCTCACGCATATCTTGTAATGTGGGGTTCAAAGACTCATTTAAACCAAAAACATTGCCGGCACTATTTAAATCCATGCCTGCACAAAAAGCTTTACCGGCTCCTGTTATCACGATAGCCCCCACGGCATCTTCGTCACTAGCGCGGTTAAATGCATCGATGAGTTCATGACTCATTTCTGTGGTGAACGCATTCATATGATCCGGACGCGACAACGTCAGCGTTAATATAGAATCTGCGGTAGTATAATCGATGGTTTTGTAGGTCATAGTGCTGTGTCCCCTTGTTTAACGGTTACTAACTACCTACAGTATATCGATCAAACGGAACAAATTTAAGATGTATCTCTAGACGTTGTATAGATGTAGGGAAGGGTAAAATTTTTTTCAATATAGCCCCGCTAGGGTATGCGTTGAAGTGCGCTGCTGATCTATAATTAGGAACTAGGAAAATTCACAGAGTAGATGACACGATGTTAAAAAAGTTGTTTAAACGCCATGACGGTGTAAAGCACCAGGAATTCTATAACCGTGCGGGCGTGACAAAGGAGCAGTTTGATGCTCATTGGATGCCTTTTTCAGGTAATCGTGAATTTAAAAAGAATCCGCGAATGATTGTTTCTGCTGAGGGTAGTTACATCACTGCTGCTGATGGACGAAAAGTGTTTGACGGGTTGTCTGGCCTATGGACCACAGGGTTGGGCCATTGCCGTCCAGAAATTAGCAAAGCTATTGCCGAACAGACATCCACCCTTGATTTTTTTAGTGGCTTTCAATATGGACACCCAAAGTCCTTTGAGCTGGCCGAACGCATTACCCAGTTTATGCCGCAAGGCCTCAACCGCGTTTTCTATACTGGATCAGGATCTGAGAGTGCAGACACCTCTCTTAAAATGGCTAGGGCGTATTGGCGCAAGAAGGGAATGGCCTCTAAAACACGCTTGATTGGGCGAGCTAAAGGCTATCATGGGGTGAATTTCGGTGGTATTAGTGTCGGTGGCATTGTTGGTAATCGCGCTACCTTTGGGCAGACCCTTGAGTCTGATCATCTAGCCCATACAATGCTTCCAGAAAATGCATTTAGCAAAGGTATGCCCGAGAAGGGCGCTCATCTAGCCGATGAGCTATTAGCGATGATCGCCCTGCATGACGCGAGTAATATTGCAGCGGTTATTGTCGAACCAATGGCTGGCTCTGCTGGAGTAATACCGCCACCGGTGGGTTACTTAAAAAGACTCAGAGAGATTTGTGATCAGAATCAAATATTATTGATCTTCGATGAGGTTATTACCGCCTTTGGTCGGGTGGGCTCTGCTACAGGTGCTGAAGAGTACAGTGTTGTTCCAGATATGATCAATATTGCAAAACAGATTACCAATGGCTCAGTGCCAATGGGAGCCGTCATAGCCAAGCAAGAAATCCATGACACTTTCATGGATGGTGGCGGATCTGACTATATGATTGAATTCCCTCATGGATACACCTATTCAGGGCATCCATTGGCTTGTGCTGCGGGTTTAGCGACTCTACACCTACTTGAGAAAGAGCATAGCTTTGAGCAGGTGGCCACTATGGCGCCAATATTGGAGAAGGCAATACACAGTTTACGCGGTACTAAGCATATTGTTGATATTCGTAATTATGGTGCAGCAGCAGGTATTACTTTAGCCACACTTCCCGGCGAGCCAGCCAAACGTCCTTTTGAAGCGGCGATGAAGTGTTGGGAGAAAGGGTTCTATGTTCGCTATGGTGGGGATACTCTTCAGTTGGGCTTACCCTTCGCTACCACAGCAACTGAAATAGATTCGATAGTCAATGCGATGGGAGAAGCTATTAGCGAGATCGATTAAGAGTCTCGCTAATGTCTCAGCACGCCTCGGTTATGTGCTTACTCAGACTCTAATGAGTCTTCAAGGTGCCCTTATTTCTCGGGTAAACTTGAATCCCATAGATATATTTGTTTGATAAAACAACGATTAACGCCTGAGAAACCAGTAGTAACGATCACTTCGTCGCCACGCGTTAAACAGGAAGACCCCCGAGTGCGGGTAGCAATATTCATCATGGCCTTCGACACATCGCAGACACCTGATAGGTTGAGCTTGTACTCATCCTTGACGCCTTTGGTTACAATAACAGAATGTCGTTGTCCTTTGACTTCTCGCCAACCATTGATTGAGCTAGCAAAACAAATTTGGTTAACTTGCTCTCCCTGCCTTACATCGACAAGTTCAGGTTTAGGATCTGTTGCTTCTGTGGATGTGCAGGAGGCTATGAAGAGTAGGATTGAGAGGGGGGTTAGTTTACTAATCATTTTGATTTCCGCCGACCATCTGAACGTTTCGAGGTTAGTTAAACATATATTTCATTTAAACAGTGAGACTCAGGTCACGTTTTTCAGCGTAATTTTTGTTAAAGATTTTTTTACCACTGACGGGTCAAGACCCTTTTTTTAAAAACCGTTTCATTGCAGCCAGCGTTTTCGAGCCGACA
>CAJWFB010000034.1 GCA_913031645.1 uncultured Cellvibrionales bacterium | reverse complement strand
TAATTTAACATTATCGCAGTAGGACATTACTATTGAGTATTCATCGAAAATTCTGCGTTGCACCCATGTTGGATTGGACTGACCGGCATTGCCGGTTCTTTTTACGCCTAATCAGTGAACATGCTGTCCTGTACACAGAGATGATAACGACGGGCGCGATATTACACGGTGATACCGAACGCCATTTAGCGATGAATGCGGAAGAACACCCCGTTGCATTGCAGCTCGGAGGAAGTGACCCCCGTGACTTAGCTGCTGCCTGTAAGTTAGCTGAAAAGTATGCCTATGCTGAAATAAACCTAAATTGCGGCTGTCCCAGTGATCGTGTGCAGAACGGTATGTTTGGCGCAGTTATGATGAAAAATGCCGAGGTCACTGCCAACTGCGTCTCATCAATGATTGAAGCCTCCTCACTCCCCATTACGGTAAAGCACCGGATTGGCGTCGATGATTATGATTCCTATGACTTTCTGTGCCAATTTGTTGGTACGGTTGCCGATGCCGGCTGCAATACATTTTTGGTTCATGCACGTAAAGCTTGGCTCAAAGGCCTGAGTCCAAAACAAAATCGTGAGGTGCCCGAGCTAAACTACGAGCGGGTGTACCAACTCAAAAAGGACTTTCCCAACATCGAAATTATTATTAATGGCGGCATTACCACCTTAGAAGAATCAGCAGTGCATCTTAATAAAATTGATGGGGTTATGATGGGTCGAGAGGCCTACACAAACCCCTACCTGCTGTCAGATGTAGACAAGCTAATTTATGGCAGTAAAACTCCGACTAAAACTCGTGAAGATATCGCTGAACAATTCCTTCAATATGTGGACAATGAGATGTCAAAAGGTGTTAAGTTACACGCGATGACTCGCCACATTTTGGGTTTATTCCATGGTATGCCCGGAGCACGGCAATTTAGGCGACATATCAGTGAAAATGCCTATAAACCTGCATCAACTATTGATGTTTTGACTACGGCATTAAAGGCCACTTCAGAGGAACGTAACAAATGAGCGCAATCAGTAAACTAGCACAACTGAAAGAAATGACCACAGTAGTTGCCGATACCGGCGATTTCGAAGCTATTAGCCAGTACTCTCCTGAAGATGCCACAACAAATCCATCGCTGATACTAAAAGCTGCTCAAATGCCGAGCTATGAACGCCTAGTCAAAGAAGTCATTACTTCCGTGTCGGGAGGAACATTGTCCAGTGATGAGCAACTGTCACTGTGCATGGATAAATTAGCCGTTGGCATCGGTAAAAAGATCATTGAGGTTATTCCTGGGCGCATTTCAACTGAGGTAGATGCGCGACTCTCTTTTGATACTCAAAAATCAATTAACAAGGCGCGTCAGTTAATTGATCTCTATCAGGCTGCCGGCATTGGAAAAGAGCGCGTGCTTATTAAAATGGCATCGACGTTTGAAGGTATACAGGCAGCACAGCAACTTGAAAAAGAAGGTATTAACTGCAACTTGACACTGCTGTTTAATTTTACTCAGGCAGCCGCCGCAGCGGATGCAGGCGCATTCTTAATCTCTCCCTTTGTAGGAAGGATATTGGACTGGTACAAAGCCAATACCGATAAATCGGAGTACACGGCTGCTGAAGATCCGGGTGTGCAGTCAGTCACGCGTATTTATAACTACTACAAACAGTCCGGGTATGACACGGTAGTAATGGGTGCGAGTTTTAGAAATATCGGTGAGATTATCGAGCTAGCCGGGTGTGACCGATTAACGATTAGCCCGCAGCTACTGCAAGAATTAGACGATGATTTTGGTACTCTAGAGCGTAGGTTAGACTCCCAAAATACCGGAAGTAAAATTGAGTATGCCATGGGTGATGAGTCTGCATTCCGTTATGAATTAAATGATGACCCCATGGCGACTGAAAAACTAGCACACGGCATTAGAAGCTTTGTTGCTGACCAAGTAAAACTAGAAAAATGGTTAAAAGAGATAGCTAAATGATTGATAAAATAAAGAGTTTTTTCTCAAAAAATGTAATCGAGCCTGAGCAAGATGGGGCAACCCCAGAGCAAATTGCGTTAGCGGCTCTATTGATTGAAGTCATGGTGATTGATGGAAATCTTGACGAACAAGAGCTTGAGTCCATTACCGGGACACTCTCCAGTATGCTCGAAACAACCAAAGAACAGGTCGATGAACTAATTACTCTTTCCAGAGAAGAGGTGACTGAAGCGACCTCTTTGTATCAGTTCACGCGAGAAATTAATGATCATTTTGATGAACAGAAAAAGCTCGAACTAATGACCGGAATGTGGCGAGTCGCTTATGCCGACGGCCATCTAGATAAATATGAAGAAAACATAATGCGCCGAGTAGCCGATCTATTGCATATTCTGCACAGCGACTACATACGCTGTAAAATAAACGCCCGAGAACAAAGCTAGCAATAAACCGATATTTTCTTTGGTAATTGAGCTTTTTGGTGCAAGCTGATAGCCCCTAATAGCTGTCCGGTTCTACTACCTCATGAAAGTTGCCAAATTGCTCTACAAGCGATCGATTTTGATGATGAGCCCAACGGTAGTAACTTTTATTCTCAAGGGAAGAGGCAGCCGCCTCATCTAAAATAAACGTTACCCTCTCATGCATTTGTAACGCTGTGGCCGGGCAACCAGAGGAAATTGAGCCTTCAATGGCGTGACGCACGGCCGCCGCTTTCTGACTACCCGTAGCCAATAGAATCGTCCTCCGAGAATCTAATATAGTTGCTATGCCCATAGTCATTGCTAAATGTGGCTGACATTCATTGGGTCCAAATAAATGGTTATTGTCGCGCACAGTCGATTGGGTCAAGGTTTTCACTCGTGTTCTTGATGATAGACTGCAACCGGGTTCATTAAATCCAATATGGCCATTGGAGCCAATACCTAAAATTTGAAGATCAATGCCACCAGCATCGACTATAGACTGCTCATAGGCTGCACCAATCTCACGAGGGTTCTCACCAGCACCACACACCGGTAAATGAGTATTTTGTTGCTCAATATCAATCGCGTCGAACAACTCTCGATTCATGAAGTATCGATAGCTTTGAGAATTGTCCGCAGTAATACCGATATACTCGTCAAGATTGAACGTCACAATATCGCCAAAGCTCACTACTTTAGATTCATAAAAGCTGATAATTTTTTTATACATAGCGATGGGTGTACTACCTGTGGCAAGCCCCAAAACTGCATTGGGTTTCTTTTTAACCAGTTCAAAAATACGTTGAGCGCCAAGTTCCGCAACAGCATCTTCATTTTCCAAAATAACAACTTCCACAATTTTCTCTCTCTTATTAATACGCTAGGGCTTTACTCGCAGCATGACTTGACCGTTTACCATCAATCCAAGTGTCAATCACATGGATTTTGTGGTCCAAAGCAGCGAAATTAGCCCTATAGCCTACTTTTATTAAACCGAGTTCATCTTCAAGCCCGAGGGCTTGCGCAGGGTACAAAGAGGCCATACGCACCGCCTCTAACCAATCAACACCTGCAAATTTAACCGTATTTCGAATCGCTGATGCCATATCTAAATCAGATCCCGCCAATGAACCCTCTGCATTAAAGCAACGGCCGCCTTGAGCAGAAATTGACTCGCCATTGAGAATAAAGGATTTGTCTTCTGCGCCAACACATGGCATTGCGTCTGTCACTAGCACGGCGCCGCCGCGATGTTTGGCTGATATCGCCACCCGAAAGGATGCGGGATGTATGTGGTGACCGTCGGCAATAATCCCAAACCAACTCGCTTGATCTTCAAGTGCAGCACCCACCATGCCTGGCTCACGACTTTGCAGGGGCGTCATAGCATTGTAGAGGTGGGTAAAGCCACTTACACCAGCTGTAAGAGCCTCTCTGACTTGATCATAGCTTGCAGAACTATGACCCGCGCAAACAATGACACCTTTATCAGTAATACGCTCAATCATGCGAGGCGTTGTGAGCTCAGGGGCAATGGTTATTAGTGTTTTCCCGATATCCAAAGAAGTAATAATGTCAAAACCTTGTTCATCAATCAGGCAGAATTTTTTCGCGTTGTGAGTCCCCTTTTTGTTCACATTGAGAAAAGGGCCTTCTAAATGAATACCCAAAACGCCAGGCACTCCTTGCGCTAATGCATCGGCCACAGCGGAAACCGCCTCCACCATCACGTCAAAATCATCTGTGATTAGGGTGGGTAGAAACCCAGTTGTTCCATATTGCCTATGGGCCTCTCCAATCGCTCGAATAGCATCCACCGTTGGCGAGCTATTAAATAACACACCACCACCACCATTAACCTGAAGATCAATAAAGCCGGGTGTCAGGTAATTACCTTTTAGGTCTACCCCAACCTGAACCGTCGTTGGTAATTGTGACTGTGGCAATACTTGTTCAACTCTACCCTCCTTGATGATTACAGCATGCTCATCAAGTAAGCTTTCGCCGTCAAAAATGACCGCATTTATCATCGCACTAATCATTTTGATGAATCTCAAATAGCGCTTGTTGGCCTAAGATGGCTACACCCCGCACACCACTAGAGTCACCAAACTTGGGCGCTACAATTGTCGGTGCATCCACCCCAGAAAAAAGATAGGGCGCGATTGCAGTGGGTAATCGTTGGAAAATTTCACGGATATTAGATATACCGCCACCCAAGACAATTATATCTGGGTCATACATGAGGGTCAGTTGTGCAAAAAAAGCGCCCAAACAGTCAATGTAAGCATTAAAAACCTTAGTCGCATTGGCTTCGTTGGCTCTGACGCCCGCAATCAATTCCTTTACTCCTCTGTGGTTACTATTAAAGTGAGTACACATCCACTCTAACCCAGGACCAGAAATATATTGATTAAGACAGCTACTTAACCCGCAGCCACATCTGCGGAGGGGGAAATTATAACGTTGCTGCAAAATGGCTGATAAGGGGACATGCCCAAACTCACAGGCTACATTCTGTCTAGACTGATAGATTTCTCCTCCGAAGCACAGGCCACCACCAACACCGGTACCCAAGACCACCCCAAGTACATTTTCATGTCCATCTGCCGCGCCGCCATATGCTTCGGAGAATACAAAAGCCCTCACATCGTTTTGAAATGTCACATGCCTACCAAGAGCGTGTGCTATATCTTCTGCGAGCGGCTGATTATTAATGCACGGGATACTTGCCGCTATTGCACGACCATGGTCATCAAAAACGCATGGCAGTCCAATGCCTACAGACCCCTGAGTCCCCGACTTATGATCCGCCTCAGCAACTATATCTTTAAGCACTGCTAGAAATTCCTGATAATCATTCTTAGGCGTTTGTACCCGCCAGGCATTTTGTTTATTGTGTTGCGTATCGTAAATCGCTAACTCAATTTTGGTCCCACCAATATCTAGACCGTAGATCATTTAATATACCTCTCGGTTAAAATAGGCTAATCGCTGATAATAGTATCAACCACCGCGCCAATAAAGTCCGCTTCATTCCATCTCGATGGACCAGTACCCACTCGCACTACAACTAAATCAAGAGAGGGTATAACGTAACAGCGGTTTGTCTTGGAGCCTTCCAAGGCAAACATATCTTTAGGTAACCCAGGCCAACGTGTTCCTGCGGTGTTTACCCAAAAGGTATAGCCATAATCCGGGTTTAAATTTTGCGACGATTGAGTGGCAAGCTCCATCCACCATTTAGGAATTAATTGGTCACCGGCCCAGACACCATCATGCATAGCTAAGTAACCAAATCGAGCTAATTCTCGTGCTGAAATATGCAAACCAACATGAGGATTAGTATGGGGGCCAATAAAACCACTGCCACCGAGAACATCCCAACTTGCCTGCTCAATGCCAATAGGGTCAAAAATACGCCGGTGAAGAAAATCATGGATCTCTTCGCCTGTAAAATTAGAAAACGCCAATGATAAGTGGGCCATTGCTGGATCACTGTAATCCCAGTGAGCTCCGGGATCAGCGACAAGTATGTCCGCGAATTTACCATAACGGTTAGGGCATTGGCCCAGAGCAAACTCGAAAGATCCGTCGCCTGTCGCTGTGGGTACACCATAAAGACCCTCCGCCTCACCGGGAATACCGGAGGTCATAGTCAGTAGGTGGCGCATGGTAATATCTTGTTTACGCGCGTCAGTTAATGGATAACCTTCCGGTATCATCGAGTATGCAGGGCTATCAAGGTCAACGCGTTTATCCCTAGGTAGACGTCCATTACGACTGTCATCCAGCAGAAGTCCCCAGGCGGTGCCAGAAAACGACTTGGTGCACGACCATATATCATAGCGACCGGTGGTCAAACCCATAAAGTTGTAGTGCTCTCTCACCAGATGGCCATGCCGAATAATCGCAATACCTGAAAATTCACTACCGAAAAGAAATGACTGTAATTCAAATATCTGGTCGAGCTTGCTAGCATCCATTCTTGCTGTCTTAGCGACATCCGCAGGCGTATCAAGCCAGCGCCAGCCGCCCTGTGACTCCGGCAGTGGATAGTACGCATCAGTATCTCTTGATGGGATTTTTTTGTGCATTATCTATTTCCTTTTACACCCAATTTTCATCGCTATTCTTCTTTGTTAACTGTTTTTTTGTGCGCTGGCGGCAGCATCTCTAGTTACATCTATCGCATTCATGCCCCGCACCATGACGATTGATGTCAGCAAGCAAGTCAGCATTAGTCCGAGACCAATACCGTATTGCAGACGCAGTAAATGACCAATACCAAAGACTCCGGCATAGATTGATATAGTTCCTAAAAGCCAGTAAACGATCGATATACCCAGGCTACGCTCTGCCAAATAACCAGAGTTATGCCCTCTCCAAAAACCCATTGGCTGGACTTTTTCAACAAATTTACGGATTTGCTCGTCGTCCACCGGCGCAGTCAGCATAGTTCCAACTATTGCTGCAGCGCAGGAACCTAGGGAAATCCAAGAAATTACATGAATCGGATGTGAAGCCATAGATAAAGGCAATACAGACATTTGCCCATCAGTAAACCCAACAGATTGACCCACAATATAGTTGCCAAACGCCAATCCAAATCCAGTTAACATGCCTATGATTTCGGTCCATGCATTAGCCCGCCACCAAAGCCACCGCATTAGATGTGGCAGGCCAAGACCTGCCATCATGCCGCCATAGAGTTCCCACATAGATCCAATACTGTCGATATAAGTAGCAATATAAACCCCTAAAAGAGTGATCCCGACGGTAGATACGCGGCTAACCCAGACTAGTTTCTGATTGCTCGCGGCAGGGTTAATAAATCTTAAATAAATATCATTGGCCATATAAGCAGCGCCCCAGTTGATCTGAGTCGATACAGTAGACATGAATGCGGCCATCAAAGATGCTAGCGCTAAGCCCATCAGTCCAACGGGAAGTACATCACGCAGTAGCGCCGGGTAGCTACGTTCTCGATCTTCCTTAAACACTTCGGTTTGGATCGTTGACTGAGTCTCTTGAGCGCTCGAGTCATCTTGCCAGTATCCATCAGTACGGTATAACAACGCATATTCTTTGATCGGACACTGGTAGCGATTATCCAAACACTGTTGCATTTCAACACTGCAACTCGAACTGTTATTTAAACAATCAGTAAAGTCCTCTGCCACCTGCACAACCTCACCTCGAGGATAGATAACCAAGGCAGCAACGCCCGCAATAATCCATGGCCACGAGCGCAGGGTAAAGTTGGCAAAGGCATACCACATCGCACCTTTTTCAGCTTCGCCTCCGTCTCTTGCGGTATACATTCGTTGGGCGGTGAATCCAGAGCCATCGATAGCGCCATTGGTCCACCATAAGACACCTAGCGTCATGACAAAGGCGGAAAAAGGAATCCCAAGTGAGCCAACTGTGCTGGCATCAAAGGATGGAATAAACGACATTATCTGTTGATAAGACAAAAACTCGCTGCCAGAGATACCGTCAGAGCCACTACTTTCCGGATAAAGTAGCGCTAACTGCTCCCACATAGACTCAAGCCCACCGACATGCTGAACAGCCATATAACTGAGTAAAATCGCCATACTCATCGCTAGAACAAATTGTACCAAATCAGTGATAATGACGGCACGCAACCCTCCCATTGCTGAGTAGGTCAGGGTCACTCCAACCAGTAACAAGATAGTAATGGTGTTATCAAGACTAATGAATATCAATATCTCAGGATAAATGGCAGCAAATCCCTGATAAATGACAGGGCCTAGTAATGACTGCCAATCCATAAAAGGTTCAGAAATTTTTGCCATTCCCGCTAAGACCCAACCTAAAACAATACAGTTTACAAAAGTTGCATTTACCGTAGCCTTCACCGTTCTTAATAGTACTGCAGGCCTTCCTCCGTAGCGCAGTTCAGAGAGTTCAGCATCTGTGATGACTCCTGAATTACGCCATTTTCTGGCAAAAAACATAGTCATTGCCACAGTGCCAATGACCGCATTCCACCAGAACCAATTTCCAGCAATTCCGTACTGTGCTACCCAACCAGTAATAGCTAGTGGAGTATCAGAGGCAAAGGTCGTTGCGACCATTGACGTACCCACAAACCACCAGCGCATATTGCGACCTGCAGTGAAAAATCCTTCCAATCCATCACTGCTTGCCTGATCCTTAACAAAAAAACCAACGGCTAACGAAAATAGTAGCAATGAGAAAATGATCGTCCAGTCTAAACCTGTCAATACTGATGCAGTTTGCAATTACTTCCCCTCATAAGTTTAGTCAATGTACGATGATCTCATCAATGTAGAGAGTGACAGGTCCTATCGCTTCGAGCTCCACTGACCAAGCGCTCTTTTTATTATGTGCAACCACGCGCAGCGTTGAGAGCCTCTGTGGGGCTAGACCCAGCGTGATCGCGCTATTGCACCTATCGATCGTTTGTTGATCCATAGACGCTACCTGAAGCCATCCGTTGTTTGTGTCCGGTATCATTATCGTTATTCCACTAGGGCGATGTAGATTCCGATGTGCTCCTGCGTCAAAGCCAAGGGTAATACTAGATATCAGCGTTGGTCTGTCAAAAGAGATTATTGCATCCATATCTATTCCAACAAATGCGATCCACTCAGGGTGGTAAAAAATCCGGTCGTGACTAATCTGACCATTGAGAAGCGTCTGCTCTGCCAATGTCGCCTCGGCGTCATTCAGGTGAGCAAATTGTACCGACTGACCCAGAGCCAAATGATTAACTAGGGTTAATCGAGCATCCCCCAGTAGTTTTTGGTCATTCAGAACTGAGGTGGCGCGCACGGTCGTAGTCGTATCAATTAGCAATGGCTGTTCATAGTGATTTGAATCAACGGTTGGCGTCGATCCATCTAAGGTATAGACCAATGTGTTGGCAAGGGATTCAATAGCCACTATGAAGCGGCCAGGGCTCGTTTGCTCTGCCACCAAATGTGGTTTGTAATGGCTATTTGCTGTCACATAATCAAGTCGATGTAGCAGTCCTTCAAAGCCTGGTAACCGTCGGCAAAAATCTGACCAAGACTGATTTGATTTAGACGTCCACAAAACCTCCGCGAGGGCAGACATTCTTGGTAATACCATCCGTTCGGCTGTATCGGGATCCTTGACATACTCGGTCCATAAATTACCCTGGCCACCCAGAATTCTGCTCTGGTGGTCAGGGTCTGGGAAAGACTCAAGTGGATCAAACTGATAGACATCTTGCAGTCTGGTTAAGCCGTGAATTGCGGGTGGCTCATCCAAACAATGCGATTGGTAAAAATCAAAATATGCATGTTCCATTGGCGTCATAATGACATCATGCCCCGCCTGAACCGCGCCTATCGCTTGGTCTTTGCACAACCATGACATTATCGTCATGTTGGGATCAATCTGCTCATCGATAACATCATCCCAAGCAATGGCGGTCTTACCCAAGCTCGTTACAATTGAACCCACTTGACGCATAAAATAGCTCTGTAATTGACTGAATTCACTAAAGTCATGTTCCTTCATCAACCCAAGACATGAATGACAATGCTGCCAGCGAGTAGTCTTAACCTCATCACCACCAATATGGATATAGGGACCAGGAAAAAGTGTTGCTACCTCGGTGAGGACATTAGTAAGAAACTCAAAGCTTGCCTGACTGGGACACAGGACATCATCAAAGTTGCCAAAGTAGACTTTCACTTCTGAGGGTGCGCCTGTACAACCTAGTTCAGGATAGGCGGCTAGCATTGCAGATGCGTGGCCTGGGATATCGATTTCCGGTACTACTGTGATGTGTCTTTGTGCTGCATAGGCGACTATCTCCTGCACATCCTGTTGGCTGTAGTACCCCTGATAAACGGCCTCATCACTTTTTGCTTCAACATCTAATGTAAAGCCGACAACGGTGCCACTTCGTACCGAGCCTACGTCTACCAATTGAGGGTAACGCTCAATCTCTATACGCCACCCTGCATCATCAGTCAGATGCCAATGAAACACATTCATTTTATGCAGTGCGAGTAGATCTATATATTTTTTAATGAAACTAACATCGAAAAAATGCCGGCTTACGTCAAGGTGCATACCTCGATAACGTAATCTCGCACAGTCATTTATCAATAAAGTGGGTAGTTTGAAATCTCCCGTTTCGCTGTGATTCTGAAATAGCAATTGGCGCAGTGTCTGAACGGCATAAAAAGCACCGCGAGAATCACTAGCAGTAATTTGAATATACTCTTCGTTGATCTCAAGGCCATAGGCCTCCGCAGCCAAGTCATCTTGTTGCAAGAAGATCACATCTCCGACATGACTAGTGCTCCCCAACTCTATTCTGGGTCGCAATGTTAAGGGATCCAGATATTCAGCCAATAAGGTTGCAACACTAGTGAACTCATCCTCCATGACGGTGATCAGCAACGGCGTCTTAAGACAAAGACGACTTCCAGTCAATTCCAAGCACTCCACGGCGGGAATTACATTTATGGATTCCAAAATATTTTTATCTCAAGTTATTCATAATAATGATTATCAATTTCCCAATCTGCTATGTCTGCGTCAATAATAGAAGATGCGATTAGGCACTATTGACCATATCTTTAACCAAATGACTGGCGGTCAAGCCATCATCAAGTAAGCCAGAATAGCTGTGTACCGACATGGCAGATCCAGCTCTTGCGAGTCGCCCAAGCAATATCTGCACATTGTCACAGCGTATACCACCTCCCACGACAACCTCGATACGTCCATTGGCGTGCTCTAGGGTGCTATTAATATCCGCCACACCCTCTAACGCCGACAACCCACTATTTAAAGGCGCTCCACAAGTCAAAACATACTGCACTTTTTTATCAATTAACAATTCTAGTGCTCTATGTTTGTCCGTAATATCATCAAACGCACGATGAAAGCTGATCGACAGATCATAATGCCTTGCCACAGCGAGTAACTGATCTAGGGCAATCTCATCAATTTGGTCGCCCTTCAAGACTCCAAGTACAACCCCATCAGCACCGGCTTTGGCAGCCATTAGTATTTGGTAGGTCATGGTTTCTATTTCACTATTGCTATAACAAAAGTTGCCCACTCTTGGCCGGATCATGGCCAGTACTCCGCGCCGACTACCAAAGACTTCTCTAGCAACTCTAATGTCTTGGGCGTTAGGGGTTAATCCATCTGCAGTCATATTGGCGCAAAGCTCTATCCTTTTGGCACCCCCAGCTAATGCGTTTTCCACAGAGCAACGCACTGACGTCAGGTCACCACATTCGATACATACTTCTATGGGCAAACTCATCTTAATAACTCTGACGCTGACCGATTAATTGATCCTATTTTCATCGACTTAAAGCTTACTTTTTGAATCAATCATTTGATGGGTACTTTTGTTCTTGGCCGCGAAATTGAATCCTGGCTGAATACAATACGCCCCATAGTTTCCCTTGCGATTCAGAGCCAAGAATCCTACTTGGAAGTTTTTATAGTCGCCCAACTTTTTTGCTATACGCTCCACCGCTTGCCTGCAGGCTTCCTCTGGGTCATAGCCCTGTCGCATCAGCTCAACCACTAGATGACAGCCTACGGTTTTAATCATTAACTCGCCCATCCCAGTCGCCGTAGCCGCACCCACTTCATTATCAACATAAAGTCCAGCGCCAATAAGTGGTGAATCTCCTACCCGTCCATGCATCTTGAAAGCGGCGCCACTTGTTGTGCAGGCGCCAGAGAGATTACCCTTTTGATCAAGTGCCAACATACCAATGGTGTCATGATTCTCGATATTAATAACCGGATCATACTCCGCTTTTTTTAGCCAGCTTCTCCAAGCGGCTTCAGCTTTGGGTGTTAATAAGTTCTCTTGTTTGAAGCCCTTCTGTAGGGCAAATTTCAGCGCGCCCTCTCCCACCAGCATGACATGCGGAGTGTCATCCATTACTTTTCGAGCAACTGAAATTGGGTGCTTAATGCCCTGTAAAAAAGCGACTGAACCGCAGTTCTGATTCTCATCCATAATGCAGGCATCTAAGGTGACCTTTCCATCTCGATCAGGGTACCCACCGTAACCTACAGTATGATTATCAGGATCTGCTTCCGGCACACGCACACCCGCCTCCACTGCATCAATAGCTCTACCTCCTTTAGAAAGAATTCCCCAAGCGGCATCATTGGCAAGTAATCCATGCTTCCATGTTGACACCACAACTGGTCTATTTGAACTGTGGATGTCATCTTCTGTGACTGGAGATGCTGAGGATATTAGACTCATAATTGGTGTTCCCAAAAGGGAGTATTTTAGAAATCGTCGTTTACTCATCATTACTAAATCTCCTTATTCTTAGTCAACTTTATAGGGATGTTTTTTTTGTGAGAACAACCAACTCAGTACATTCTTATCGGTATAGGTCATCGTCCAGGAATCATGCTCGACTCCTTCGTATTCCGTATATTTAGGTTCGCCGCCCACTGCTTGCAACGCGTCGATCATATCTCTAGATCGCTGCGTTTTGACCACTATGTCACTATCACCATGAAATGCCCAAATTGGTACCTGCTTTATGCTTTCAGCCTCACGCGTATCTCCGCCTCCACACACGGGTATTGCCGCTGCGAAAAAGTTAGGCATTCGCTGAACAATATCCCAGGTACCAAATCCGCCCATCGACAAACCTGTTACATATATTCTATCCTCGTCAATAGGGTTATTAGTGATGATTTTTTTGATGAGACTGACTAATAAAGTCATTGATCGTGAAGGTGCTTTTGGCATCACATGAGAATCTTCATTCCACGAAGTGTTCACCCACTGCTCACCAGTAGGAACCTGAGCAGCAATAATAATGGCCGGCTCATTGCTAGCCTTTGAATAATCTAGAATACTGCGTACACCATGAGTAAGCTGACTCGTATTATTACTCCCTCGCTCCCCCGCACCATGCAAAAATACTATCAGCGGATACACTTTATTGTCTGCAATGTCTGTAGGGATATAGATTCGATAGTTAAGATTACCATCTATATCGGACTTGAATTGTTTTGGCTGAAAGTTAGTATCTGCCCATAAAGGTGAAAGCTGAAAAGGCAGAATGCTTAATGACAGATAAATAAGCGATCGAGTGAGTTTCATAAAAATATCTCGGTAATTAGATGCTTTAGGCTAGAAGCCTATTCCACAGCTCAACTCACTTATCTCAGAGGCCTGTAACACTATTATTGCATCCGCTATTTCACGATTGGCAGCGAATTCGAGCAATTTCATCACTGAGCTATAAATTGTATCATGCAAAAAAAAGTTGAAGGGTCGTTGGGGTAATAACCCAATTCCCCTTCAACTCAATTTTTATATCTAATCTTCTAACTGACAAGTATCTGGTGCCATCATCGCAACAGAAAAACGTTACGATGATCACACCAGTCGGTTAGAACTTGTAGTTCAAGCCCAAATACATGCGTCGTCCGGCATAACTTAGCACTGCGAGACGATCTTCCTGACCCCAGTAGACGTAGCCTCCCTCCTCAGTCAAGTTAATTGCTGAGAAATTCAACATCAGATCTTCGGTGACAGAGTAAGAAGCGTTAAAGTCAACTTGTCCGTAAGCGTCAGTGAAAAGCACCTGACCGTTGCTCACAGAGCCAGCAAAATCATCGCGCCAGTTATAAGAAAGACGAGCACTATACATGTCAGTCTCATAGAAGGCTGAAACGTTGTATTGGTGCTCAGACGTACCTGGAAGAGGCACCTCTGATACTGTACCACCATTTTCAACGGTCGCTAATGAGGTGTCTGTGTAGGTATAGTTAGCAATAACACCACCGCCCCAATCGAATACCTGTTGGTAGTAAAGTTCTAAACCAGTTGATTCGGCATTGTTTCCATTAATTGGCGTCGTAATGTTAATTTGAACCTCACCTAGACCCTCATAACTTCTTGTGGTCAGGTATTGATTGCTTGTAACAAAAGTATCAATATTTTTATGGAAGGCAGTTGCACCTAACATTGAGGCATCGTCAAAGTACCATTCAACACCAATATCGTACTGCGTTGCCGCATATGGTTTTAGATCTGGATTACCATCACTGCCTTGCCCAATTTGACCGTTGGGTAGAGGAAATGCGTTCGAAGCAGTTCCAAGATCTTTATAATCAACTCTGGCCATCACTTTGGCTGCCGATGCTCTGATGACTACATCATCTGAGTAGTCCCACTTCAAGTTGAAGCTGGGCAGTACATCATTTGAACTACCTGTACTCACATCTTGGATGTCGTCACGCACACCATTGAGCGTATCATAGCCTCGCGCCTCTTGATCAGTTTGCACATAGCGCACACCAAAATTACCGCTGATATTACCTACTTCGTAGTTACCTTGAACATAGGCTGTCTGGATATCTTCCTCTACATTAAAGACAATCGCGGTGTATATGCTTTCCCAAGGTTTAAAGCCTTGCGCATCAAGCCAGCTTTGGTAGCCGTCCCAATTCATGCCGGTTAGACCGCTTGTGCCTGTCCCTGCATTACCCGTTAAACTACTTCCAGTTTGCAACATACCTTGCACATCGGACACGCCACTAGCAGTTAGAGTAGAAAGGTGATGATAGGAATAACCTAATCCACAACAACCGCCCCACAAATCGGCATTAGTTCTGTCATCATCATCGTAGATCATGTTCGAGTTGAAGCTCTCGATGTCATGATCACGAACTTTCATGCCAAAATCAACCGACGTGAATATCCCATACTCGCCGTCAACATGGATATCAGCTTGGAAGTAAGTCTCCTTGTCGGACTGAGTGCCACCTTGATCCGGCTGATGCCAGTCATGACGATTAAAGGAGGATGTATCAGGCCCTTTCAGTATCTCACTGCTATTTAGATCCCATCCCCACGCGGAAACAGCACCGTTCTCACCATGGAAACGCTGATAACGACCAGAAGTGATGCCGCCCTCAGATTCCGTCGAACCAGCATTAACAACAGCTGTGAAATCGTCTCCAGAGTATACAACCTCTAAGTCAAATGTATCTGAATTGGACTCTGAATCAAATTCATAACCACCAACGCCATAGGCTTCTAGATCCACATTACCCGTTCCAAGTTGCGCTAACCCGTCTGTCAAGTCTGAATCTTGCATGTAGATGGCAGTAATTACTCCATTATTTGTCTCAAAATCGGTGACTGCACTTTCATATAATCCACCGGGACCCCAAGACGGATTACTTGTCCAGAAGTCTGATTGATAGCCTACTTCTTCTAACTTATCTGTATCCTGACCCAGCGTAGCGCCAATATAGTTAAAGGTTGCCTCAATCCTATCTGATGGCGCCCACTGCATAGTTAGCTGATACCCTGTGCGCTCGCGAGCTTCTACGTTCTGCACTTTTGCAACAGCAAATGGCATATAACCAGAGATCTCTCTACCATCTTGCGTATAGAGCGCCTGCCAAGTGGCACCTTCTACTCCATCGCCGAAGAGCTGCCAGTTTTCACCACGGACCATTTCAGTAACAGCAGTTCGATCTTGCAAGCTAACGGAGCCTAAAATACCAAAGGTACCTGACTCATTCTTCCAACTATACAACCCACTATAGTTGCCTTCTGTTTTTCCACTAACGTCGGCATGAACACCTTCCGCATTAAAGAATCCCGAACCTGCTTCCATATCCAAAGGCTTCCGAGTGTTGACAATAATAGTACCACCGATACCGCCCTCCTCGATCTTCGCCATTGGAGACTTGTAAACCTCGACACTGGATACAAGACTACTTGGCAACAACGCAAAATTGAATGAGCGTTGCGGATCTAAAGCCGTCGACGCGGTAGCAATGTAGTTGCCGTTTAGCTGTGTCAAGCTTAGATCAGAGCTAATGCCTCTAACACTAACAAATTGCCCCTCACCGCCGTCGCGCGTAATCGATATACCAGGAACACGCTGAAGAGCATCTGCGACGCTCTTGTCTGGGAACTTTCCAATATCTTCTGCAGTAATTGCATCAACAAATGCATTAGCGTCACGCTTAATATCTATATTTCTTTGTAAAGTACTGCGAATACCAACAACTTCAATTTCTTCAATAACACTATCATCGGACTGAGCCTGGACTAAACCCGCTGTTGATAATAGCGCAAGGGTGCTAACCGAAGCTGCTAGAACACCTGAACCCTTTCTACCCCTAAATTTCTTGTCTCTCATGATCTCTCTCCAATGCTAGAGTAATGATTGTTATTGCTATGGGGATACATCGTTGACGCACTTACCAACCACAGATTGGTCACTAACTAACAAACCCTGTGAAATTAGTGTCACTCTCGTCTTCTTATGTATCAATGTACATGTAACCGGTTACACTTTTTGTAGTTCGAAATTCCACAAGAATTACCCTTAGTGGAAAAATGTTACTCCAAGATTGCTCGTCCGTTAACGTGATCTTAAAGATTAAATGTAACCCGTTACAATTAAAACTTTAACGCTTTATAAACTATCTGTCAACCCAATACATTCGCAAACTCATATGTGGGTAATGGCCTGCTGAATTTGCCCAACTCATTTTCCTAAGACGCCCTGCACCGAATCCCGCAGCAATGCTTCCATCACCGTGTATCCAGACTTATTCGGATGCACAAGATCATTTGCAGACGTATAATCTGGCACCTTCAAACCACCTTCTC
>CAJWFB010000033.1 GCA_913031645.1 uncultured Cellvibrionales bacterium | reverse complement strand
CGAATGCGTAATCTTCCATATCGATTTGCGACGCGGAGCCGTTATAAATCTCTACGTAACGGTCATTAAAGTGAACTCCAGCTGCTGAATTATTTGGCTCACTGTATTCCGAAAAATAAATGTCAGTTGCTTGCGTCATGCTCGACACAGACATGAAAGATACCAAAACTAGAGAAGCCCAAACAACAAAATTTCTTTTCAAACGATACATTTACGTATACCCCAAACCCAGACTTTTTTTTAATGTTTCAGTCAAATTAGCGATAATTTAACCGTTTCTGAATAAGGCCGACATGACTATGTCAATGTGACCATAAGCTTACTAGTATGGCTAATCATAAAATATCTGTCAAATCACCTTGGCTATACCCACGTTTTAATAAAAAATATGATGGCTGGCGAGACAAAAGTCTTTCAATATCAATGATTTTATTGGCTCTAGTACCTGTGTTTTGCCCTGCCAGCACCCCTTACTTAAACAGCAATGAATCTCTATACTGTGGCTTCGCTTTATTTAGCATTAGGAGAGTTGTTAATGACTCTGTTTCGTCCCTGTATTGATCTGCATGAAGGCCAGGTAAAACAAATTGTTGGCGGTAGCCTTTCAGACACCGTCGCCGACACTAACTTTGTTAGTAATAAACAGGCTAGCCATTACGCAGCGCTCTATAAGAGTCTGGCTTTAGAGGGTGGACACGTTATTTCGTTAGGTGCCAATAACCAGCCGTCCGTGATCCAAGCATTAGAGGCCTATCCTCAGGGTTTACAGTTTGGCGGCGGGGTAACCACCGCCAATGCCGGTGCCTATATTGATGCTGGGGCAGAAAAGGTTATCGTCACCTCTTATCTGTTTGAGCACAATGATTTTTCATGGGCGCGGCTTGCAGAGATTAGCGCTGAAGTTGGCGCCCACAAATTAGTCATAGACTTAAGTTGTAGAAAAACCCACCAAGGTTGGATGGTGGCGACCAATCGCTGGCAGACGATTACCAGTGTTAACATTGATGCGCATCTGATTGAGCAGTTACAGCCCTATTGTGCTGAATTTTTGATACACAGCGCGGACGTTGAAGGCCTGCAAGCAGGTATTGATAAAGACTTGGTTAGCCTACTGGGTAGCTTGGTGTCTATACCAACCACCTATGCCGGTGGCGCTAGGTCACTAGATGACTTAGAATCAGTCAAAGACCTGTCCGGTGGCAAGCTTGACTTGACCATTGGCAGTGCATTAGACATTTTTGGCGGCTCAGGAGTAACGCTACAACAGTGCGTCAACTGGAACGAACGCAATCACTAATAGCTCTTCCCTTTCAATCTAGCGATCTACTCTTGGTCGCCTAGTTTCTTTCTTATCCGCCTGACAGTTAGCAAGGTTAAACAAAAAATAACGGGCGTTGCCAAAGCGATAATGAGAGCATCACCTAGTGGCACATACTCTTGAAGGGGTAATGGCGAAATCATTAGCTTGAGCAAGTTCATGGAGTAGTAGGTTATTGCCACTACCGATAGGCCTTCTACCGTTTGCTGAAGACGTAGCTGCACCTTACTGCGCTTGTCCATGGACGCCAGTAGCCGTTGATTTTGATCCTCAAGTGACAGCTGTAATTGCGAATGGAGTAATTCACTGGTGCGGCCAATGCGTTGGGAGAGGTTTTGCTTGCGTTTCACCACCGACACACAGGTGTTATATGCCGGTATAAATCGTCGCACATGGAACTGCTTGAGTGTTCTAAAGGTTGGAATTTTTTCTTCCCGAAGCATGTTCAATCGTGTTTCGGTCAAGTTAAAGTAGGCTTCGGTCGCAGAAAATCGAAAGCTGTGGTCGGCAATTAATTTTTCGACTTGGCTTGCTTCGGCAATTAGTTCGGCCATTAGATTTTGTTCGTCTTCTAAAGTCTCTAACTGCTTGAGTTTTGCACTGGTCTTACTAAGGCTCTGTTCCAATAGGCTTATTTCTGGCAAAAGTGCACGGGCAGTGGGCAGCGCCAACAGAGTCATCGACCGATAGGTCGATATCTCTAATAAGTTGCGTACCGCCCTACCAGCCTGGCTCGCATCAAGACCTTCGTCAATGATTAAGGTCCGGCTAAAACCATCATCATGGCTTCGCATAGCGGTCCAGATGGTAGCGTTACCGTCGTAGATTTTACTGCCAATGAGCTTATGTCCGTCAAAGTAATCATTCAGCTCATCCGTTCCCGTCGGGGCCGATGCCAAGGGTCGCAGATCTATGTGATTCGCACTAATCACTTCACCTTCAATAGATCCGAGCCATTGCTCACTTAGGTCTGCGAATCCACCCTCGAAGGTGTTTCCAGTCAGGGCTTTATGACTAATTAGAGTGTAGGTAGAAAATTCGTTATGTCGCTCCCAACGTAGATCAAATGTATCTGCACTTTGATAATAACAACTCACTCCCTTCGCTGGAGGAGTCATGTTGTGGGCAGCAGCAAGAGATTTCAAACCCTCGAGTTCAGCACCACGATCAGCGGGATTTAATACCACAATGTTGGATACCTGCGCGGGTAACGCCACGACCGGAAAGGGTCGGTTGTGGAGCTCATCTATTAACACATCTTTGAGAGAGTGAAATTTAATCATTGGGCCAAGACCTCAGTTATTATCGTTTTACCACCCGCTATCTCAGCACCAAATTAGCTTTCGACAGTAAAGGTTAACCCTGCATTGATTTGCAAACGCTCGATTAACTCAGCCCCCATCACTGGGGCAGTGGTCCAAATACCACCCGCACCTAAATCTGGATTCTTGATTAGGCACACAGCGCTTTCAGAAATCATCTTGGAGGTTGATCCATAGCCCGGATCTTTGTCCCCTTTGACACTTATACGCACAGAACGTCCATCTGTATGTTCCCCCACCATGAGCACGTCATAGTAGCCGTTTTCACGTTCGTCTTTACTAGGCCCCTCTCCTTGCTTAGTTTTGCTCTCGGCCATGGAGGTATCATTGGTTATTGCCATGGCCATAGCCTCACCCTTCTCACCCGGCCCGGTGACCATCATTTCGTCATACACAAAATCTTTACCATAGGAATGGCCTAACAACATATTGGAGCGATGAATGTTTTTAGTGTTGATGCTTGCCATCACAAAAGGAGCTATCCAGCTCTGCACCGCCTCGTCGTACTCAGGCTTGTTACCCAGTGGTTGCTCTGCGCCTTCGATACCCTCGGTTAACGCAAACGGGTTACGTAGTACAGCGATTAGACTTCGGTCTCTGCCTGCCGCCGCCATAGTCTCTCTAAAGCTAGCCAGCGTTCCGCCAGAGAAAGTCCCTTTCATTGAACGCACTCGCCCTTTGATGCGCGGAACCGTGGTGCCCAGAGTCTTGAGTGCCTGTTGCTGTAAAAAGAATACGCCCAAATCAAAGGGCACTGAGTCGAAGCCACAAGAGAATACAATACGAGCACCGCTTTTTTGCGCCGCTGCTGAGTGTTCGCCGATCATTTTATGCATCCATGCAGGTTCACCACAAAGATCCACATAGTCAGTACCTAAGGCCGCACAGGCAGCAACCAGTTCATTACCATAGAGCTGATAAGGCCCCACGGTGGTCAATACCACTTTGGTACGCTTAACCATAGCCTCAATCGACGTTAAATCTGTGGCATCCGCTACCACCATAGGGACATCTTTTGAGATAGCCATTTCGTCTCTGACCGCTACCAATTTTTCCATGCTGCGGCCTGCCATGGCCCATTTTATTTCGCCGTTGACACCATATGTTTGGCTAAGATATTCAGCCACCAAGCGGCCAGTAAAACCTGTAGCGCCATAAACAACCACATCTAGCTCTCTATTAGTACTCATAAAATCCCTCTATTTGTTAGTGTTATTAAATTTCTAGCGCGATAGTCTCAGAGTCGATTCAACTATGCAAATAAACTATGTATACCCGTCCAATTTTCGATATTCACAACCAAACTAGTGAATTAAATGCGGCCAACTATGGGCGTCATAATAAGGTTTTTAGTGCTAGCAATGACCATGAAAATTGTGTAAAAATTGTGCCAATCCATCTGGAGATAGGTTGTGTCCCACAAGAGTGATAATTTAGAGCCTCTGTTCCCTGAGTATATTCAGGAAAAGCCCACCCTTTCCTATGTGCAGCCAACAGACCCCTGGATCATGCAGAAATTTATTTCCGGCGTGGAAATTTTATTTGGCCGCCGTAAAATAGAATCGATCTATGATGGTTTAAAAGAGCAGCCATTTGATATTACGTCATTTTTTACATCAGCGCTCCAAGCGACGAAGATCGACAGTTGTTATGACACAAACAAACTAGCTGTGTTACCTAAAACGGGACCCTTAGTATTTGTGGCCAATCACCCTTTCGGTGTTGTGGATGGGTTGGTGCTCTGCGACTTGGCCGTCAAGGCAAGAGGTAATTTTCGTATCTTGATTAATGCGATGCTGTGCCGTGATCGTGACCTTGCCCCCTATTTTTTGCCGATTGATTTTCATGAAACTAAGACCGCAATAAAGAACAATATTCGCAGTAAAAAAATGGCTCAAGAGGCTCTCGAGCAAGATATTCCCCTACTCGTATTTCCCTCTGGATTTGTTTCTACAGCGGACCGCAAGGGTTTTGGATCTGTGGTTGATGCTCCCTGGACAACCTTCGCTGCAAAACTCATTCGCGATACTCAAGCGACAGTAGTACCGGTTTATTTTAGAGGCCAAAATAGCCGCATTTTCCATTTGGCATCCCATTTAGCAGAACCACTGCGAATGGCCTTGTTGCTTAACGAGGCTAGCAATAAATTTGGCACTAAAGTGATAGCGGAAATTGGTGACCCTCTACCCTGGACTGACCTAGATGGTGTGGGCAATCGCCAACAGCTTACCTCTTATTTGTATGACAAGGTGCAGTGCTTGGCGCAGCAGAAGGCTTAGAAAATCTGCGCCACCAAGGCAATGGCGCAGGCCAAGCCCAATCCGTATAGAAACATTTTACCCAGGGAGAATTTTCGCGTTGACCAGTCAATTCTGTCATCTCGTTCAGTTTGCTTAGACGACGCTTTAAACCGACCTAAGTAAAAGAATATTGCCAAAGAGACGACTGCGATAGAACCAAAAATAAGGCTGTTGGCATCCACTAACGACTCCTCAATTTAGCCAATAGTCGAAGCATTTCAAGATATAGCCAGATCAACGTAACCATCAGTGAAAATGCACCAAACCATTCCATATATTTAGGTGCGCCCATCTCTGAACCCTGCTCAATGAAGTCGAAATCTAAGACGAGATTCAGCGCCGCGATGGCCACCACAAATAAACTAAATCCGATGCCAAAAAGACCATTGGAGTGGATAAACCCGATGCCTCCCGAACCAAACATATTCATCAGCATGCTGACCACATAAAGCAGTGCAATACCCATGGTGGCAGAGGTAACCATAAGTTTGAAGTTTTCGGTTGGTTTCACAATGCCAGTCTTATATAAAAACAGCAACGATGCTAAGGTTCCTAGAGTAAGCCCAACCGCTTGAATAACAATGCCGGGATACTGCATTTCAAAGATTCCAGAAATAGCACCCAAAAATAAGCCTTCAGCTAATGCATATAGAGGCGCAGTAATACCCGCCCATTGCTTTTTGAAGATAGTGATCAGTGCAAAGATAAAACCAACGATGGCACCTCCTATTGCCAGAGGCATGACAGCGCCTACATCACCACTCTCAAAAAATAAATTCCACGTCCAAGATGCAGAGAGCACGACCAATGCCAGCAAAATACCGGTCTTGTTAACCGTTCCTTCCAGAGTCATGGTCTGTGAACTCATGGATTGAATTCCACCGGAAGACGAACCATTTTGGGCACTGCGTCCAAAGGTGTCCGCATTAAGCGCAGGGTTCCCTGAGCGACCAAACATATTTAACGCTTTGTGATTTGACATACTGTTACACCGTTGAATTAAGTTGCAATAACTATAACCAAAAACCGCAGTTAGTTGCTACAAAAAACGCACATGAAGTTGCAATCAATGGATAGAGGATCCCTGGCTATAGGCCATGTTGGAAGCTGCATTGTCAACAACCAAAAATCGCGCATTAAGATTCTCCACGCAGCGATAGAGAAAACCTAAATGTTTTTGCAATTGCGCATGTTGAACACTGCCCTTTGCTAACTCGCCCTCCAAACGCCAAATTGCGCGCCAATAAATATCTAGGGCATCTGTCGTTCTACCAAGCTTTAGCAACGTGAAGGCCAGCATGACTGCGGATGAGGTCATGAGCTCCACACTGTTATGTCGATCTACTTCGTCGCTGATTAGAATAATCTCTGCGGTTTCAAACGCGCAACCAATATGTGCCAGTGCCTCTGACCAAGAACCTTCATCACAGAAAATTTGCGCGGTATCAAAACCGCTTTGCCAAAAAACCAAGGCTCTAGATGGATCTCGAGTTAGGTGTGCACGATGAGTACTGCAAAGAAAACTTAACTTCATTGACCAATATCCTGACTATGTTGTACCTGATGAACTCCGCATGCTTGTTTGGAGGCAGAACCCATCAAATCGGCTCGCCCTAATTATGGAACTTTGTCGAAGTGTATTTGACTTTTTACTGAATGTAAATGATAATGATTCGTGTTAGCAACAAAAGGTAAGGATACGATGGTTATTACCACCTTTTGGCTAGTTTGTTTTGTTATTAACATTTAATTGAATCATCGAGGATACAATGAAAAACCAACCCCGCTCTCGAAACTCTGGCACTGAGATAAGGTTTAAGATTATTGCTGGAATTTTTGCCATTCCACTGCTCTCAATGCTTTACTACTACAGCTGGATCATTGTTTATCCATAAGCAGATCATGATGGTTTGCTAACTTTACGGGTTGAAGACCAGAGACATATGTGCATTAGCAGATGCAGTTCCCCTAATCGCCTTATTTATGGTCTCTCTGTTGAGCCTTCCAGAGATCAAAGTAGTGTCCTTTTTGCGACAATAGCTCACGATGTGAGCCTTGCTCCACCATACCTCCCTGATCTAAAACAATGATCCTATCGGCATCTATAACAGTAGACAGGCGATGAGCAATCACCATACTGGTGTGCCCCTGAGAAATTTCCTGTAATGCAGACAATATCGAGCGCTCAGATTTGCTATCTAGTGAGGATGTAGCTTCATCAAAAACTAAAATAGGCGGCCGTTTAAGGATCGTTCTTGCTATAGCGACTCGCTGCTTCTCACCCCCTGAAAGTTTGAGACCTCGCTCACCAACCACGGTGGCTGAACCCTGGGGCAATTTAGCGATAAAATCTTCAAGATGGGCTAGCCTAATAGATTGACGTACCTCTTGGTCAGACGCTTCGGGATTACCATAGCGAATATTTTCAAAAATACTTTGATTAAATAGAACGGTGTCCTGAGGTACGATGCCAACTGTTCTGCGCAGGCTGTGTTGAGTTACGCCACTGATATCTTGCCCATCGATCAAGATAGTCCCTGAATTAGGATCATAAAAACGAAACAGCAGTTTGACCAGAGTGGACTTCCCTGCCCCACTGGCTCCGACGATGGCGACTTTCTCGCCGGCCTGAATGGTGAAACTGAGATCTCTAATAATGGCGCGATCTTCTCTATAGTGAAATGACACCTGATTAAAATTGATAGCGCCTCGAGTGACTTCCAATTCAGAGGCATTTACAGCATCTTCAACGACCGGCTTGAGGTCTAAAAGAGCGAACATGTTTTCTATGTTTGCCATTGAACCCTTAATCTCTCGGTAGACAAAACCGAGGAAATTAAGCGGTATAAATAACTGCATCATAAACGCATTGATTAATACAAAATCACCCACTGTCATGCTGCCTTGGGCAACACGCTCAGCGGCTAGCCACATCATTGCGGTCATGGCCACCGATATGATTAAACCCTGCCCGGCATTTAAACCGAGTAGAGACAGCCGATTTTTACGCTTAGCTGCTTCCCAGTGACTCAGTGACTTATCGTAGCGATTAGCCTCATACTCTTCATTGGTAAAATATTTAACCGTCTCATAATTTAGCAAACTGTCTAAAGAAATAGTACTTGCAGCAGAGTCTGCTTGCGCGGCCTCACGAACAAACCCAGTACGCCAATCAGTCATCGTGGTTGAAAAAAGAATATAAGCAACCACCGCTATTAAAGTAATGACTGCAAAGGCGAGACCATAATTGAACAATAAAATCCCTATAACAAGGGCTATCTCAATCAAGGTCGGCGCTATATTAAAGACAAAGAAACGCATCAGAAAACTAATCCCGTTGACACCTCTCTCTATATCACGTGATAAACCACCGGTACGCCGATTGAGATGAAAGTCTAAATCAAGGCTATGGACGTGTTTGAATACCAAAAGACCAATTTTACTCATTGCCCGCTCAGTGACGCGCCCAAAGATAGTGTCTCTTATCTCACCGAGAATAATCATTGAAAAACGAGCGAAACCATACGCCAATACTAATGCCACAGGCACTATTATCAGCCCAGACTCTCCGTTTTCGCTGAGTGTATCCACTATGTACTTTAGTAAAAATGGCCCTGAAACACTGGCCCCTTTGGATAAGACTAAAAAGGCCAAGGCGAGGACTATGCGCGCTCTATATTCGAGCAGATACGGCCAAACTATCTGAAAGACTTTCCAATTAATTTTTTGCCCCGCATCCGCAGCGTAGTCACTGGATCGCATAGATTATCTCATTTAAGCCTTCAGCTGATTGAGGTTGGAAGCACTCACTGGACTTTGATATCTTACCAACGACACAGTAAACCAACCTACTTACTAGATCCGTTGGAGCTTACAGTAAAACTTAATCAGTTACTTAATTTAGAGGTAGGGCTGTATCTGCCCCAGACCACCTTGGCGACGATCAGACCAAGAATGACATAGACCGGTGCTGACAGCATAGCCAATATGGCCTCTCCCGTTGTGAGATCGACCGATCCATTTGAGAGCAACTGACCAACACCCGTTTGATAAGGAGTAACGTAATACTTAATCAGTAGTAATGGCATCAGACAGCCGTATAGCACTAGCGCTGCTGGGGCTAGCATGGTGATTTTAGTTTTTTGCAGATCACAATCGACCACAGGCGTGCGGTGCAGATCTTCGCGATACTGCGCTTCTTGTGCGCTAACAGTGCCTCTTTTTGAAATATACATGATGGTTATAAGACTAATACTGGCACCAATGAGAGCTGGATTGAGATAGCTGGGCAGGCTAATAAAGCCTATATAATCAAACAGAGCTGGGATGACGTTACCGAAGAATCCGGTCACTATGCCCCAAAATGCCCCATCAGCAGTGATGGTCTTACTCCAGATACTCATAAAACCCACCGGCCCCCAGGATGATGCAAAAACCGTCCCGATGAATAGCATCAACCAAAAGACATTGGGCGGAAAAATAAAACACAGTACCAGTACCACGAGGCCAGTAATCAACATGGCAATTCGTGACGCATTAACGGTCAATTGCTTCTTATGCACCACAATATCATTACTGACACTGAAGCCGATCAGAGACAAAAATGTAGATGCAGAGGATAGCGCGGCGGCCATAATACCCGCCAATAACATAGCACCCAGAAAACTTGGCACTAGGTTCTTGGCAGCCCATATCATGACGGTTTCAGAAGGAGAAATTCCGGGGTTAGCTAGATTGATCAATCCGCCTATGCCATAGACGAGGACCTGCATCAGTGCCACTGCAAAACACGCATAAACAGCTGCTCGGACGACTACATGTTCGTCTCGCGCCATCAAATGACGGCTCGACTGCCAAGGCCCCACCGCATAAACAAAGCCCCAGGACATATCCATAATCAAGCTCCAAATCAGATAGTCTTTTGCCGTAGGCCACTCCGTGCCAGAACCAACTGTACCATGCCAGGCGGCGATATTAGGTTTGCTCTCCACCTGAGTAAGATCCTCTATGGCCTGGCTAATACCGCCCATACCATCAACAATATAGAAGACAAAAAATACAGTGGCCACGCAAAACAACAAAAACATCAGAGTGTCGGTGAGAATGACACCCTTGGATCCAGAATAGAGCGTGAACAATGTGTAACTTAACCAGGCCAGAATAATGCCTTGGAAGTAACCTAGGCCAGTTAACTCCGTCAGCAAGATAGCAGCACCCTGAGTGACTACCAGCAAATAGCCACCCAAACCAACAATAATCGTTACGCCGGCAGCCTGCTGAACCCTATGACTATTGAACCGCTGACCAAAGAAGTCGGCCACCGTATGTGCGCGGCTTCGACGCAGAAACGTGCCGAAAAATATAGCTCCATATACATAACCAATGACCGCTATGCCGGGCATTAATATATAGGGCCCCAACTGGCCGTCATAGGTAAAGCCGGCTTCACCAAGGAAAAGTGAGGTACTAAAAACACTGGCAACCAGGGTGCCAACGATTAACAGAGTAGGTGCTCGTCTCCCGGCTACAAAATAATCATCAAGCTTTTTGACGCTGCGACCGGCGTAAATGCCAACAGCAATAAAAATAACGACACTAATCGCTATCCCAAGCGCGTAAATATCCACCTTTCCCCCTCTCTAGTCGCAGTATTTATAGTGATAGCCATTGGGGCTAAACACTGAATAAGTTAGTCGATTTTCTCTAAAGCGAGCGGCAGTAGACGCTCTACAAACTTAGCATAAGCCAGTTCTGATAGATGTAATCCGTCCGGTGCGACGAGACTGGGATTATCTAACCCTTCCCTGGTTATATCGGTAATATAGACATACGTGAGGCCGTTGTCTTCAGCATATTCCTCTGCATATGCATTATACAGATCTATGTCAGCACTAATGGCCTGACGGTTGGTAAAATTTTGCGCGAAAGGCGTAAAAGCGTAATCAGGAATTGAAACAATCACTAATTTTGTCGCATCACCGCCAACAAATGAAATGGCGGAGTTCACGAGCTCAACAAATTCGGTCTCGTACACACTAACTGAGTTACCTTGGGACTGGTTGTTGACTCCGATGAGCAGGGTCACCAAATCAAAATCGTTTAACGGCTCTTCAGATATAATCGCATCTTTTAAATCAGTGGTCGTCCAACTCGTCTTTGCTATTACCTGCAGAGAAATCTCATCTTGCTCAGAATACTCTGCTTCCAAACGCGTCTTTAACTGCTCAGGGAAACTACAGGTATCACAAACACTCTCGCCGATAGTATAACTGTCGCCTAGGGATAATATTTTAATGTTACGCGCAGGTAAGTCGGCATCAGTTGAGGTAAAGAAACTCCAGATTATCTCGTATAATTCAACACCTTCACCAAAGTCTGCGCTATGCCCCGCCCCCTCTACCAGCGAGTATTTCACCTTTTGGTTGTTTATGCATGACCCAAAAGTATATTGCTTAACTGCACCAGTGCCCCATATTTTATCTTGAATTATCGGTGTCATATTACAATTGAAATTTGATGCCCAATTCTCTGCACTGGCTTGTGCAGACATGAAAGTACTATTGGCTGCACCGCTTCCTCCATTCACTGGAACTACATTGTCGTCCGTACCATTAACTTGAAAAACAGATATTGCCCGCGAAGGAACAATTCCACCAAGAGTCACCGTCTGCTGGCTAATTATCGGGGCAATTGCGCTAAAAAGAGTGGTCTCCTTAGCTATTCTATTAACTAACCCAGCACCGTTGGAGATGCCAATGCCATATATTTTATTTACATCAAATAGCCCTGAACCATCCAGATCACTGATAATCAGGCTGACGAATTCGACATCATCAGCATTAGTCTCGTTGCTTACGTTCCAGCTATTTTGATAACCATCGGGGAAAATACCGATGAATTTTCCATCATCAATCAAGCTAGATACATCACCATTGTTGTTCAACCAGCCCTCACCCGTACCACCCGCTCCATGAAAAAAGAACACCACAGGATAATTATCTTCCGATGGATTTTCAGGGTAACGAATTAGAAAGGGGCGGTCCACTGGCTGACCGTCGATGGTCTGAGTGATTGTCTTTTGTTCCAACGTAGCGACGCTCTGCTCTGCTGGAGAGGAGTCCACCACCGCAGCTGGCAACATTGGTGGCGATGAACCACCTCCACCGCAGGCAGTAAGAAGACATAGACTGAACATAAGAACTAGTTTTTTCATGAAGTTATCACCATCACAAAATTTGATACTGCAAACATACTAGAAGGCCTACTTTAGGGATGCGTCATGGACATTATTTTTAAATAGGCTCTATAAAAAAATAACATTAAGTGAGTGGTATATTATTACTTTATTAAGCACATTGCTTTCGTTCATTTCCATAAACAACTCAACAGTCGACAACAAGCTATTAATAATTCTATAGTGACTCGTAGATTTTGTTGTCAACGCCGAAAAAGTGTTACATAAAGCTTAAACATCTAAATGACTCTATAGAATTGAACGTTTTTTGTTTATTAAAAACTGTGGAATAAGAGGTTCTACAATGGCAAAGGATAGAAATAAGAATAATGACTTACAGTTATCAAATAATATTTCACGAAGAGATTTTGTCAACGGTACCCTAGTTGGATTTGGCGCTGCCTTATTGAGTTCGAGCATACCCGCGCTTGCCGCCGGTAACAAGCCAGTGGGCCTTTTCAATGACCCATGGACAGGTTTTGGTGGCGTGGGTGATTATGCTAATTCAAACGGTAATGTTGCGTCGGTGCGAGAAGCCGCACATTTAATTCGTGATGGCCTAACGCCAACATTACTGATGGACGTTGAAGACACCGGCGAAGAATACGACATGGTTATTATTGGTGGCGGGTTTTCAGGACTTGGCGCCGCCTACCAATTCCACAAAAAATATGGCGACACTAAAAAGTGTTTAATTATAGAAAATCATCCTGTATTTGGAGGAGAAGCCAAACAAAATGAATTTGAAGTCGACGGCTATACACTCTATGGCCCTCAAGGATCGAATGATTTTGGTCTACCTAAAAAAGATGATGAAGGACTGATTGCCGAGATTTATCGTGCTACGGGCCTGCCCTTTGAGTACAAATTTGTAACGCAAGATCCCGACAAAACGAAAATTAGAGCGCCTATAGAAAACTATTATGGTGTGTACTGGGATGAAGAACGTTTTGACACCGGCTACTTTTTTGGAAAAGAATCAAAAACGCCATGGGTAATTAACCCAAGAGTTGATAAGCTCGCTCGCGTGCCTTGGCCTGACGACATTAAAGCCGACTTAAATCGCGCCTTTGAAGATCGTGAAGATAAGTACCAGGGAGATGATATTGACCGCTGGCTAGATAGCATGTCGTATAAAGACTTACTTGAAAATATCTATGGCTTCGGCCCCGAGGTGACTGCCTACTTTGATCCGATCATTGCAATTTCTATGGGAGGCGTTGGCTGTGATGTTTACTCGGCCTATTCCGCCAGAGAGTTAGAAATGCCCTGTACTCGTGCTCGCTATGCTTATGACAGTTCTATCGATGAGATTGAGATGGGCGCCTTGAGTTTTCCCGGCGGTAATACCGGTAGTTTTAGACATATTGTGAAACACCTAATGCCTGAGAGCATCACTGGTGGGAAAAGCTTTGAAGACATTTTGTTTAATCCCATTAACTTTAAAGCGCTAGATAGGCCCAATAATCCAATAAGCATTCGATTGAACAGTACGGCTGTCGATATTCGTCATGCTGGCCCTATCGACAGTGCAAAGCATGTAGATGTAACCTATCAAGAAAATGGTGTGGTAAAACGTGTTAAAGCCAAAACGGTGATCTCAGCTATTGGCGGCTGGGTTGGGCGTAATATTATTAAAGATATGCCCCCTGCAATTACTGCGGCCTATAAAGAGTTTCACCACTCACCTATATTGGTGGTTAATGTTGCCGTGCGCCATTGGCGGTTTCTTGACGAACTGGGCATTTCTTCTGGCCGATGGTTTGAGGGCTTTGGTAATTTCTTTTCAATAAGACGGCCCATGGATACTGGTGAAAAAAACCAACCTTTTGAACCCAACAAACCAGCCGTTATCACGTTTTATGTTCCGTTTAATAACCCCGGGCATCCTATAGCCACGCAGGGGTCTATCGGTCGTGCCGAGTTGCTTAGTAAATCCTACAGCGATTATGAAAAAGAAATTGTCGAGCAATTGACTGATATGTTTGCTGACCATGGTTTTAATGCTCGGCGTGACATTGCTGGTATTGTGTTAAACCGTTGGGGTCACGCCTACATATCACCTCAGCCCGGTTTTCATTTTGGTAAGGACGGCAATCAGTCACCTAAAGATATCGTCAGAAAGGCCTATGGCCGCATACAGTTTGGACATTCAGAACTGAACGGCTACATGAGTCATACCAACGCGTTACAGGAAGGCTCTAGAGCCGCACTGGCCGCTATGAAATTTATAGATTAAAGCGGTAAAATTACTCACTGTGGCTCCTCAACTGCAAAGAGGGCTCAGTAATGAGAACTGGTACCCCAGACCATATTCGGTCACTACTACTTTTAGAACAGGGGGACTTGGCCGAGCATTAAAAAAGGGAGCATACAGCTCCCTTTTTTCTTAAGCAGGGATTTTACGCTTTCTTACCCCAGGTCATAGCTAACTGGAAAAAGACAATGACTATGTTAAAGGCCAAAGAGATAGGCCCACCGGGCGTCAAACCAGAAGCCGCGTTTGCAATCAGTCGCTGAGCTCCCTCTGATGGATCACCCGGAAGAGCTGACATCATGCTAGCAGAGCCGCTAATCATGTCACCAGATATACTCATTGTGTTATAAAAGAACATACCAACAAATAAGTAAAACACGGTAGCGGTGACTTTACCCATTACGTTGGCGTTTTGATCATCATAAATTCTGGCAGCAAATCTAAAGCCTAACCAGGTCAGTAGAACCATTCCTACAAAATACATAGAATTAGATATTAAGCCCATATACAAGATGTTCCAAATGTCGACTTCTGTCATTTTTCTATACCTCTAGTTATAGTGAATCGTGCTTATACTTTATTGAAAAAAAAGTATACGATAATTAATATATTCAAGTTTTCATAGAATTTAGGCCGCGATTTGTAGTAGATTATGCAAAACAAGCATTAAAATTTGCGGTGATCTATTTTTTATAACGCCTCTAGATTCTTATACTTTTTATAGACGCAGTAGGTCCTGCCCAGCTGCTCAGGAAATCCTACCGCAGATTGCGAAAAAAAATTATCCAGTCAATGACCGATATGCTTGCTGACCATGGTTAGATCTCCACTTCGCATCATAAATATAGCAATTAGAAACCGCTGCCATTGAGTATAGGGAGTTCTGTTAGATAGATTTGTGCGGTGTGTTATTTCGACAAAAGCATAAGTAAAAAAAAGGCCAATCAGATAACTGATTGGCCTTTTTCTGCACTGCTTTTAAAAAATAGCTTACGCCTTGTTAAAACGGCGTCTTGCGATAAGCAGTAAACCGGCTAATAGTAGTAGGATCAGTGACCAGTCCGCAGACTGTCCATCACCTACTGCACACCCGCCGCCACTACCTGAAGTCGCCACAGTAGGCGCTTTAACAACCAACCGATTTGACTCAACAACAACAGATACTTTGCCGTTATCAATCACTGCAGATACAGGACCAGAACCCGCGATGTTTCCTGCGGTGAGTTCAGCCGTATAAACGCCATCGCCCTGGTAGGCAAAATCACCGATCACAACACCCGGTATAGCTGACGACGCTGATACTAACATTTTATCAAGCGTATCCCCTTTATCGTCATAAGCAGTCACTGTGACCTGCGCAGTATCAGTACCATTTGCATTGATTGATTGGCGAGACAGCGTTACTTGACTATCGCTGCTCGGCGTACCAATAGCAGGAACCGCGATACCACTTGGATCTGTAACGGTTCCATCTGCTGCACCATCGGCGTCATTTGGACCACCATCTTCGATCATAAGCTGAATACAAGTGGCACCAAGTACTAAACCAGCCGTGTAGCTTGCACTGCCTGACTCAGGGCAGGTACCACTTGCCGCTGTCGCAGAACTAACAGCATTGGTAGCATTTTCTACAAATGCCTGCCAACCCACATTAGCATCGATGAATTTTCTAACAGTGGCATCTTCTGGCACTGCGCTACTCAGAGGAAGAACGATGTTATAAGATGCCCCAGCTTGAGCTCCAGAGACCTCGAAGTCGACCAAGCCACCTAGATAGATGAACTCTTCATCTTCAATACCAACATCAGATTCATCGATACCCACTTGGTTGTTTCCGCCAGCCAGAGCTGTATCACCTAACGCAATCGTCGTACCTACGTCTGACTGCATGACCTGACCACTGTCGCCAACTGGCGCAAGATAAGTCTCAGTAATATTGTCCTGGTAATCAGGTATACCATCATTATCGCTATCACCATAACCTTCTGCACTATCAGCAACACCATCACCATCAGTGTCAGTGTCAGCAAGAACTGGGGCTGCAGCTAAAATCTTAATTGTTGCTGAAGCCGCAGTAGTCAATGACCCGATACCACTATCTGTGACAGATGCACCTGCGCTAGCAGTGGTATCCCCTAAGGTACTAGGGTCAAACATAGCAACTGCACCATCAATGACAGCTCCCGGCATATCAATGACCGCAGCAGCCCAAGCGAAGGTGTGAGTATCACCAGCGTTAAGATCACTATAGCTTGCGGTTACCGTTACCATTCCAGCATCAGCCGCAACGATTCGTCCAGTATTTCCACCTTGAGTTACCGCTAATGTGAGTACTGGCGCGACGTTTTCTTCGACAATAGTAATGGTTCGCTCAGAGGCAGACCCTACAACCGCATTTGTTGGCGTACCAAGAGTGATGATAACTGTCTCAGATGTCTCAACCTCCTCATCAGCACTAACGGTCATTGTCACCATTCCTTTAGTTCCGGCACTGATAACAATAGAGTCGCTAACAGTGAAGTCCCCAGAGTTTGAAATAGAGGTAATGTTACTAGCAACTGCTGCACCACTACTCCAACCTGTGATCCCATCTTGGAAACCACCATTGGTTACAAGCTCGGTTCCATCTGCTGTCATAACACTGACATCATCAAGCCAAACCTGACCGCCCTGATCTCCACCCATGTCGAACAAGACACGGCTGCTATCATCGCCAAAACCAGTACTGGTTTGTGTCAGCGTAAATGTTTGCCACTCAGTCGTCAGCGATACACTTTCTGCAGAATTCGCATAATTACCCGAGTTCAAACCGACACCTGCAATAATTGTGCGCTCTATCGATGACTTCGCCTTGAACGTTATCGTGTAAACTGAATCTGGCACAATCGCCATGATCTGACTTAAATTTACATCATAGACATTACCTGATGTCGTCTCAGCGACCGCAAAGTATGACGTCACATCAGCAACACCTGCAGTACCACCAACATTCAAAG
>CAJWFB010000032.1 GCA_913031645.1 uncultured Cellvibrionales bacterium | reverse complement strand
TCAGATCGGAGCTAAGGCCTCATAGCTAACGAGCAATGCCTCAGCCACCCACTCAACCTAAAGCGACTCCACGTCAACAAACACCAAAATTGTTGCCAAGCGCCTTATTGGCAGAGTTATTAGGGCGCATAGATCCTGATAAGCGACTTGTAGTGTTAGATATGGGGCATGCCATGGCCTCGACGGTTAGCTTTTTCGGCGACTACCGATGCCAGCTAAATTTCATTGATCTATATGCCGAGCAATTTATCTTAACGCCTGACTCTGAATTAACGCATAGCCAGCGCGTTACCGCAATGCGTGAGGCGTTAAATTTAGCACCTTCCGCAAAGATAGATATTTGTTTGTTTTGGGATATTTTCAATTACCTCGACGATGCTCACACTAAAGCCTTAATTCAGGTGTTGGAACCTCATATAAGCACCGCAACAGGCGCTTTAGTCATTAATCCGCGGGATTCAAGACGCTACTTACCGTTTTATCGCTATGGTATTGCTGATCAAGATCATTTTATGCAGATCGAAAGTACAGGTATCCAACCTACTGTTTTTGCGCGCTCACAGCGAGAGCTGAACAATCTTATTGATTATTTTGCCATTGACCGCGGACGTCTGATATCTGAGGGCAGGGCAGAGTATCTGTTATTTGAAAACCGGGAGTTTGATAAAACCGATCGCAGTATGATCTAGCCCCAACCACTCTCTTTTTTGTCTAAATTCAGCTTTTCAGTCATCCTTATTGCGGCTAAACTGCTCCGTCATTAAACGGAAATTGACTATGAAGAACGCGATTATTATAGGTGCCAGCTCGGGAATTGGTTATGAATTAGCCATCCAGTTGGCGAAGAAAGGCTATCAGCTTGGGCTCATGGCGCGGCGACAAGAATTGTTGATTGAACTCAGTGATCGATTGCCCGGGCAGCATTTTGTTCAGGTGACTGATCTTATGGATGCCGATATGGCACGAACCCAACTTGCTGCCTTGATAGAAAAAATGGGCGATGTAGAGCTAATCGTGGTGAACTCGGGTGTTGGAGCTTCTGAAAGAATTCTAGACTGGACAATAGAATCAGAAATGATCAATGTTAATGTGCGTGGATTTACTGCCATGTCCATGGACGCAATGAATTATTTTGTGCAGCGCGGCGGTGGGCACTTGGTGGGTGTTTCATCAATTGCAGCTCATTTTTCGGGCGGGTTATCCTTGACCTATAATGCGACTAAAGCATTTGTCTCTAACTATCTCAATGGCATGCGTTCTCGTGCTTCCCGCTCAGAGTTACCAATCACCATCACAACAGTAGAGCCAGGTTTTATTGATACACCTATGCTAGAGAGTAAACCCATGGGTACAGTCTCAGTAGAAAAAGCGGTAACCCAAATGGTTAAGGCCATCATGGGTAAGAAGAACCATGTATATATCACGCGGCGCTGGGTCATTATTGCTATTTTGTTTTACATATTACCAAACTGGCTGATCCGCAAGTTTGTTTAAACGGGCTAATGACAGTGCTCACGTTACGAAAGCCGACACGTGATGTTTAATCGCCGTAAAGCCCTATTGGCAGTAGCCACTAAGGGTGCATTGAACATGTTGCCGTTGAGTTTGGCGGTTTTACCTTGGGGCATTCTGTTCGGTTCTCTTGCTATACAGCGCGGGTTTAGCTGGATAGAGGCGCAGCTTTTCAGTGCGATTATTTTTGGTGGTGCGGTGCAGATCGTCACTGTCGAATTAATGGCTGAAGATACGCCTCTGCTCACGGTTCTGTTTAGTGCATTGGTAATTAGTTCACGACACTTCTTATACGGTTTAACCCTGCGTGAGAAGCTGCGCACTAAGCCTCTGCGTTGGCGAGTTGGCTTGGGTTTCTTGCTCACAGATGAGTTATTTGCATTGTCTGGTGACCGACGCGCATACGCTAACAGATATCGACTCTACTACGCTTTAGGCGCCGGTGGTAGTTTCTATCTTGCATGGAATGCATGGACAGCAGTGGGCATTATTGCGGGAGCATGGTTGCCTGACTTGACTGACTCAGGACTTGATTTTGCTATTGCTGCAACCTTTATTGCTCTGGTAATTCCAGATATTAAAAGTCTACCCAGTTTAGTTTGTGTGTTGGTCTCGTCAATTTTATCGATTATTTTCTCAATCTATAATTTGGAGTTAGGGTTGGTCCTTGCAGCCTTGATCGGTATGTTAGCTGGTTTTGGTCTACAAAAACTGAGGCAAGCACAATGACCTTAATCACCATTAGCTTACTGGCAGTAATCACATTTACGACACGTTATTTGTTTTTAGAAGGGAAGTTGCCGTTGCGTCTTGGGCCTAACATCAAACAGCTTTTGAGCTTCAGCGCGCCCGCGGTATTAACCACTATTTTTGTACCCATACTCTTTGTTCATGAACAACAACTCGATATCAGTCTAACTAATATCTATCTCTGGGGCGGTATCGCCGCCATCATGGCTTCATACAAAACCCACAGTGTGTATTGGACTATTGGTGTTGGCACCAGCGTATTTTTGGTCGGCGGAACCTTTCTTTAGTTATCCAATAGGTTAAAGCGCAGAACGCATTGGTCACTAAATTTACTACCTTGCTCTTAGGCTCTTGGTAGACTCGTCAGCAAATAAACGAGAGTAATAATCATGATTCCACGCCATCTGTATGATTCTGACCACGAAATGTTTCGTGACTCTGTGCGCAAGTTCCTTGAGACCGAAGCAATGCCCCACCATGAGAAGTGGGAAAATGATGGCATGGTTAGCGATGAGGTTTGGCTGAAAGCTGGAGAACAGGGTTTCTTAAGTTTAGCTGTTCCTGAAGAATTTGGTGGTGTTGATGCAGATTTTCGATACAACTGTATTCTAAATGAGGAAATTGCACGGTCTGGTTGCTCTGGATTAGGCTGGACATTACATAATGATATTACCGTTCCGTATATTGTTCGTTATGGAAGTGAATGCCAAAAGCAAAAGTATTTGCCGCGATGCGCATCCGGGGAATTAATCACGGCGATAGCTATGACTGAGCCTGGGGCTGGTTCTGATTTACAAGGAACTAAAACAACAGCAGTTTTGGATGGCGATCATTATATTCTCAATGGATCTAAAACATTTATAACCAATGGTCAAAAATCGGGTTTAGTTATTGTCGTCGCAAAAACAGACACCGCAGCCGGAGCTAAGGGTATTAGTTTATTTTTAGTTGAGGCTGATCTTGATGGATTCAGTAAGGGAAAAAATCTTAAAAAGCTAGGAATGAAAGCTCAGGATACCTCTGAATTGTTCTTCCAAGATGTAAAGGTAGCTAAAGAGAACTTACTTGGTGAAGAGGGTAGAGGGTTCATATACCTCATGCAGGATTTACCTCAGGAGAGGCTGTCTATTGCGGTAGGAGCTGTTGCAAGTGCGCAGGCACTTCTTGCAGCTACAGTCGACTACACCAAAGAGCGAAAGGCATTTGGAACATCAGTTGCATCTTTTCAAAATACTCAATTTAAGTTAGCTGAACTTGCCACAGAAATAACAAGCGCTGAGGTATTTTGTGACCGTTGTACTGAGCTTTTGTTAGAAGATAAATTAGATACTGTAACAGCTTCAAAGGCGAAGCTCCTTACCACAGAGTTACAGTGCAGGGTAGCCGATGAATGCCTTCAGCTCCACGGAGGGTGGGGCTATATGTGGGAATACCCCGTTTGTCGAGCCTTTGCAGATTCTAGAGTCCAAAGAATATATGGGGGAAGTGATGAAATAATGAAGCTTATTATTTCACGTGACCTGATGAAGTAGATCACTCTTTATATGAAGTATCGATCTTGTCAATTATCCTCACAAAGGCATCAAATTCTAGCTCGCCAGCTGGATTGCCCATGGTTTGCATGGTCATAAGTTGTTCTGAACGTTCAAGTACCTCGTCGCGCACTGGGATAATTTTTCGCCCGGTAGAATCACAAGCCACCTGAATTTCGCACGAGCGCTCTAGGCTCCAAAGATTCATAAATGCTTCAGGGATAGTGCGGCCACAGGCTAGAAGTCCATGGTTACGCAGTATTAACAATCCCTTGTCACCAAGATTAGCGATGAGTCGAGGCTTTTCATCATCCATTACCGTAATACCTTCAAAATCATGGTAGGCAACTCGGTTATGTAGTAGCGCTGAGTAAAAGTTATCGTTACGAAGACCCTCCGCGGAGCAAGCAACAGCCATACCTGCATTTGTATGTGTATGGGTAATACAGTGAATATCTGGCCGAGCAGCATGGATAGCAGTATGAATTACAATGCCGGCAGGGTTAACAGCATAATCCGTTTCTTCAACGATGTTCCCGTCGATATCAACTTTAACTAAGTTAGATGCAGTTACCTCGCTGTAATGAAGCCCATAAGGATTGATCAAAAAATGATGCTCATCTCCTGGAATTTTTACGGTAATATGGTTAAAGATCATCTCGCTCCAGCCCATATAATCAAATATTCGATAACATGCTGCCAGTTGAATTCTGAGTTCTCTTTCAGTTTTTTCCATGGTAAACGCCTGATAATGATAACCTTGAATAGTATACATAACTAGTCCGGTTTATAAATACAGATTTAGATAATAAAATGTTATCTAAATTAAAGCTAAAAGTGCATCCGCTGCTGCCCAACCGGATAAGCAGGCTCCCTCGACGCGAGGCCCATTAAAAGCGTCACCTGCTAATAGTAGAGGAGGCAGATCTGCTCCCTGACTAGCGACCATACAAGGATCTGGATCTATAGTGACAGGTTTGCTATAGCGCCAGCCATGGACTTGGAAATCAATCACTGCAGCACCCAAAAAGGGGCTAGCCGCTTCTATCAATTGTTGAGCAACTTGATCACGATCACTATTAAAGTGTTTAGCACTAAAATCACCACTGCCATGAATAGTCACCGCTGGAATAACAGAAACTCCCTTTTGTTGGTTGTCGCTAATCCATGCGATAGGGCCTGTCTCAATAGCCATTGCGCCTGGCGCCGCAATTGCACTGGGCTGGTCCAAAACTGCCATGACTGCAATGCAACTCTCGTAGCTAATTCGGTTCAGACGATCAATCTTGTCCTTGGGGAGTTGAATATTGCCGCTGTTCAACAAGGCTAAAGTCTGAGGAACTGGTGAGGTGATCACTAATGATCGAGACTGGATGCTAGTATCATTGTTTAATTGGCAAAGCCATCCATCGCGATTAACGTTAATTGACGTTACTGTAGTGCCAAGTTTGACGCTGATATCTACGGCCAAATGTTTGGCAATAGCGGTCATGGTGGGCACTCCTCGATAACGGGCATGGCTGTTAGCTTGACCTGGAAAGCTGCTGTACCATTCTTCGGCGACGCCGGCCTCTATCCACTCACGCACTTGCTCTACAAACTTCGGGTCGCGAGTGGTCATAAACTGAGCACCATGATCAAAACTGGCATTGTCTATGCGCCGACCCGCTAAACGCCCCCCTAAACCGCGGCCTTTATCAACGACTAAAACTTTATATCCTATGCGCTGAAGATCATTGGCGGCACTTAAGCCGGCAAGACCAGCCCCGATGATTAAAACGTCTGTATTGTGCGTAGGTAAAGTCATAGAGTGGTTCTTATGGTGAGTTTTTACGGGTCTTAGATTTACAGCGCAAAGAGCAATACTGCACCTCATCCCAACAGCGTTGCCATTTCTTGCGCCAGGTAAAAGGACGCTCACAAGCCAAGCAAATTTTAGTAGGCAAGTCAGATTTTTTACGCATGGAGGGCATCGTTGGACTTAGGCTGCAGCTAAGGCAGTACCTGCTAAAGTAATGCGATGCATCAGCCTAGCCTCACCTTGATAGTCGTTTTTTGCTTGATGCCATGTGCATCGATTGTCCCAAAACGTAACTGAGCCGGGGAGCCAATTAAAGCTGCAGGTAAATTGAGGCTGGTTGACGTGAGCATAGAGTTCGTCAAGCAATACACGGCTTTCAGCAAAGTCCCAACCTTCAAATTGAATAGTATGGCCAGGGTTTACATAGAGTACGTTGCGGCCGCTTTCTGGATGTTTAATCACTACAGGGTGTGTGGCATCGCCAACGCGATCCATACCGCCGAGTTGCTCAGCGAGATCTGTATGCCGATACACCCCATTCTCACCATAGAGATGCTCATTCGAATGCACCGCACGTAGATTCGCAATCTGCTTTTTCATTGCTGGGGGAAGTGCGTCATAGGCGGCAGCAAGATTAGCGAATTCGGTGTCTCCACCGGTCTTGGGCAGAATGCGAGCTACCAGGATAGAACCCATAGCAGGAATCTCATCATAGGAGTGGTCGGTATGCCAGCCACCGCCGATATTGGTCTGTTGGGTTTTCTCTTTACGTACTTCAGCTATCTTAGAAGAATCGCTGGTAGCTTTGAAAAATTTATTGATAACAATACTGCCGAAACGTTCGGCAAATCGCAGATGTTCCACGGGCGGCAAATCTTGATCTCGGAAAAATAATAAACCGTGTTCGGCAAACGCGTCTCTCAAACTAGTCATCTCATTATCTGACAGAGTCGCTAGTTGGATGCCACTAACTAAGGCGCCACAACCGGCTGAATATGGAGTAACATTCATGGACAGTTCCTTATCACATTATAAAAGTTCATTGAGCTTTTGAAGTAATATTTGATTGACTTGCTGAGGGTTCGCCTGACCCTTGGAGGCTTTCATGATCTGCCCCATAAAGCCGCCTAGTTTTTTCTTGCGCTTACTTTCTTCGCTATTAATAAAGTCTTCAACCATGACTGCATTCGCGGCTAAAACATCAACGACAATTTTCTCAAGAGCACCGCTATCAGATACCTGTTTTAGTCCTTTGGCGTCAATAATTTCATCGGCGGTGCCTTCACCTAACCACATAGCTTCAAAAACCTGTTTGGCCATCTTTCCAGAAATACTGTTATCTGCAATACGGGCAACCATGCCTGCGAGTTGTTGAGCAGATACTGGGCTTTCAGTGAATCCGAGGCCCGCATTATTTAGACTTCCGCTAAGTTCACCCATAACCCAGTTTGCCGCCAACTTTGCATGGTTCGAATCCCCGACGACGGTTTCAAAGAATGCCGACATATTAGAGTCACTAGCAATAGTAGCCGAGTCATAGTCTGATAGTGCGTATTCACTAACAAAGCGTTTTTGGCGGGCATCAGGTAATTCAGGTAAGGATCGTCTTAGTTCGTCTATGGCCTCATCACTGACCAGTACCGGAAGCAGGTCGGGACAGGGGAAGTAACGATAATCGTTAGCCTCTTCCTTGCTGCGCATTGACTTAGCCACCTTGGTATCACCATTGTAAAGACGTGTTTCTTGAGCCACTGTACCACCGTCTTCAATCAGATCTATCTGGCGTTCGACTTCGCGTTCGATGGCTTCTTCCATAAATTTAAACGAGTTGAGATTTTTGGTTTCTGTCCGTGTACCCAAGGTAGAACTGCCATCAGGTCGGACTGAAACATTAACATCAAAACGCATACTGCCTTGGCTCATTTCACCATCGCAGATATTAATTGAGGTCACGATGCTGTGGAGCTTTTTAGCAAAGGCGATTGCCTCCTCCGCACTACGCATATCTGGCTCAGACACAATTTCAATTAGAGGTGTGCCAGCGCGATTAAGATCAACCCCAGACATGCCATAAGGTAGGTCGCCTTCGTGAGTAGATTTTCCGGCATCTTCTTCAAGATGAGCATGGTGAATACGGATAGACTTTTCGGTGCCATCCGCCAATTGGATAGTCACACTGCCCGGGCCAACAATCGGTTTCTCCAGCTGTGTGGTTTGATAGCCTTTTGGTAAGTCAGGATAGAAATAGTTTTTCCGCTCGAATACAGATTCCTGACAGATCTCTGCGTCTATGGCCAGGCCAAACATAATGGCGTAATTTACCGCCTGTTTGTTGAGCACGGGCAAGGTTCCGGGCATGGCTAAGTCGATTGCACAGGCCTGACTATTGGGGGTGGCACCAAAAGCAGTACTCGCCGCCGAAAAGATTTTGGTTTTGGTGGCTAGTTGAACATGAACTTCAAGGCCAATTACAGTTTCCCAGTTCATTACATAGCCTCCGGCGCTTGATGATGCCAGTCAGTGATCTGCTGAAATTGATGTGCGACATTTAGCATGCGTGCTTCATCAAAGTAGTTGCCAATAATCTGCAAGCCCACCGGTTTGTCCTCGACCATACCGCAAGGTACTGACATGCCAGGTAATCCTGCTAAATTAGTCGCGATAGTGTAAATATCTTCTAAATACATCGCCACGGGGTCATCGCCCTTGGCGCCAAACTTGAATGCCGGTGATGGGCAGGTTGGGCCCATAATCAAGTCCACTGACTTAAACGCTTCTGAAAAATCTTGCTGAATCAGTTGCCGAACCTTCTGAGCTTTGCCGTAATAAGCGTCATAGTAGCCAGCAGAGAGACAGTAGGTACCAATCAAAATACGCCGCTGGACCTCTTCACCAAAACCTTCAGAGCGACTTCGGCAATACATATCCTGCAAATCTTTCGGATTCTCGCACCGATAGCCATATTTTACACCGTCGAAACGCGACAGGTTCGCTGATGCTTCCGCTGGTGCAATCACGTAGTAAGCAGGTACCGAGAGATCGGAGCTAGGAAGGCTTATCTCGATCAATTCTGCGCCCTGTGCCTCAAGTTGGGCCATTGCTTTCCTAACTGCCAATTCAGTACCAGGATGGAGGCCTTCTGAAAAATATTCCTTGGGAATTCCGATCTTCACTCCCTTGACTGAATTACCTAAGGATGCAGTGTAATCGGGTACAGTTTGCTCTACTGATGTCGAATCTTTTTCATCAAAGCTGGCCATACAGTTTAGCATTATTGCGCAGTCTTCCGCGGTGCGAGCCATTGGACCTGCCTGATCTAAACTTGAGGCAAAAGCAATCATTCCCCAGCGAGATACTCTCCCATAGGTTGGCTTTAGACCGCTAATGCCACATAGAGCCGCTGGTTGGCGAATGGACCCGCCAGTATCTGTCGCTGTCGCACCAGGCGCTAGCCGTGCTGCTATGGCTGCAGCAGATCCCCCAGAGGAGCCTCCAGGAACACAGTCGGTCGCCCATGGGTTCTTTACAGGCCCGTAAAAACTCGTCTCGTTTGAAGAGCCCATGGCAAATTCGTCCATGTTGGTCTTACCCAGCATGATGGCACCATCGCGGGCAAAGTTTTCTACCACAGTGGCGTTGTAGGGGGGTATAAAGCTATCAAGCATCTTCGAGCCGCAGCTAGTGCGCACGCTATCAGTGCAGAAGATATCTTTGTGCAGGATTGGCACCCCGCACATGGCAGGAGCATCGCCACTCGCAAGACGTTTGTCAGCGAGCGCCGCAGCGGTTAGAGCCTGTTCACCGGTGATGGTAATGATCGCGTTGTAATCATCATTTAATTGACAAATTCGATCTAAAAAGTGCTGAGTTAACTCGACACTTGAAAATTCTTTGTTTTGTAGCCCTTTAACAAGCTCAGCAATAGTGTAGTTGTGCATTGTAAGTCCGGTTATTCGATCATTTTGGGAACGCTAAATAATCCATTATGAGTTTGCGGCGCTATCGCCTGAAAAGCATCGCGCTGATCCGTTTCCTTTACCTCGTCATTGCGCAAGCGCTGAGAGATATGAAAAGGCCGAGATACCTCCTGCAATGACTCAGTATCGGCATTCTGCAGTTGATCCACCAAGGCTAAAACACTACTGAGGCGACCAGTAACATCCGTAATGGTTTTTTCGTCAATTGCCAGACGCGATAGTGTGGCTAATTTTTCGATTTCTTTTCTTTCAATCGTCATTTTTAAACCTAGTAAATAATGCAATTATCGCTCTTTCAGTGCGATGAGATTTCATTGTCTTTCCAACGTCGGTAAGGTACCACAAAAGGCGCATGAGTTTAATCAGATCGTTTATTGAAACAGCTAATCTTTAAGCTTTCAGTTTTATTTGGTTTAATTGTCAATAGATGAGGGAAGTTTGTCTAGAGATCAGCTAAACTCAGCCCTTAATGCTAAAAGTAGTAGCCTTTTGTGACTACTCTAGAGTAATAATTCGAAATGACCGATTGCTTCGCGGTTATTACTGCGGTGTAAATGACTTAGGAAACGCAGCAAATGCTTAAAAAAATTCGTGGCATGTTTTCCAGCGATCTATCCATCGACCTGGGCACGGCAAACACCCTCATCTACGTTCGCGAGAAAGGGATAGTCCTTAATGAACCTTCTGTAGTGGCGATCCGTCATCATATGGGGCAAAAAATAGTTGATGCGGTAGGGGTTGATGCCAAACGTATGCTAGGCCGAACGCCGGGTGATATAACGGCGATTCGCCCTCTAAAGGACGGCGTAATCGCTGATTTCCAAGTGACCGAAAAGATGCTCTTGCACTTTATAAAGAAAGTGCATGATAAAAGTTTTTTCCCCCCTAGCCCCAGAGTACTTATCTGTGTGCCATGCATGGCGACTGAAGTCGAGAGGCGCGCCATCAAAGAAGCTGCTTATCACGCTGGAGCTCGAGAGGTTCATCTAATTGATGAGCCCATGGCTGCCGCCATAGGCGCGGGACTGCCCGTCGAAGAGGCGGTGGGCTCAATGGTGGTTGATGTTGGTGGTGGGACTACGGAAATTGCTATTCTATCGCTAAGCGGTGTCGTTTATGCTGATTCAGTGCGTATTGGTGGAGACCGATTTGACGAAGCCATTGTTAACTTTGTACGTCGTGAATATGGCAGTGTGATTGGTGATACAACGGCTGAGCGGATCAAAATGGAAATAGGCGGCGCCTATTTAGCCGAGGAAGTGCGGGAGATTGAGGTAAGGGGTCGCAACTTGGCAGAGGGAATACCCAAGCGCTTTACCTTGAACAGCGATGAAATTCTAGGTGCACTTCAGGAGCCGCTGGTGGGTATTGTGCAAGCCGTGAAACGTGTCTTGGAGCAGTCTCCACCAGAACTTGCCTCAGACATTGCTGAAGCTGGAATTGTCCTAACGGGCGGCGGAGCACTACTGAAGGATCTCGACAAGTTACTTGCCCATGAAACTGGATTGCCAGTCATTGTTGCCGAAGAGCCACTGACCTGTGTTGCTCGAGGCGGTGGCGAGTTTTTAGATATTATGGATAACAGAAAGCTCAATAGATTGGCTTTTTAGGAGGATTGCTGATTCATTAGAGTTTGATTACCACTGATTCTTCGGGAGCAGAACCATTAGCAACGCCTTTATCAAACTATCATCGATGTTCCGTCGTCTGTTGATTGTGGTAGCCATTTCATCTGGGCTGATGGCTGTGCATAGTTATACCGCCTGGTTTAATCCTATTGAAAAATTCTTTGATAATGCGCTTCTTCCTGCACATTGGGTGGCCACCGTGCCCGCCCGCTTAAATGAGTGGGGTCAACTGATTCTTTCTGATCGTTCTGATTTAGAGGTTGAGAATACTCGACTCAAGCAAGAGAGTTTGATCCACAGGGGACAGATTCAACGAATGGCAGATCTTGCCGCTGAAAATCTGCGCCTTCGGCTACTGCTCAATGCAACAGAATTATTAATGGATAGCGTTTTAGTCACTGAGGTCATTGGGGTTTCTCCCAGCCGCACCAGTCATACATTATTTATTAATCGAGGCGCTAATGACAATGTCTATGTCGGGCAGCCAATTCTTGATGCTGAGGGTTTGATGGGACAGGTAATTTCGGTGTTTGACAACCATAGTGTAGCTTTGTTGATTACCGATAGTACTCATGCAATCCCTGTGCAGATATTACGCAATGGTGTGCGCTCTATTGCTGAGGGAACCTCTAATTATGACCGTCTGCGGTTGCGGTTTGTGTCGCCTACTGCAGATATCAGAGAGGGCGATCAACTGGTGAGTTCCGGTTTGGGCGGCCGTTTTCCTGCGGGCTATCCTATTGGCAGTGTGCTTAATATTGAGCATAAGGCCGGTGCTAGTTTTATTGAGGTGGATGTTGCGCCAGCTGCCAAAATAGATAGAAGTAAGCATTTATTGCTCGTTTTTACGTCGGAAGATGGCAGTGAAATTGGACGCTCGCAGTGAAAGAGTCTGGCGTTGGACTTGCATTTATAATTACTATTTTGCTAGCCGCAGTGCTTCAGTTAGTGCCGGTTTCGGGCTTTCTGTTGCTGTTGAAACCTAATTTTTTACTGTTAATTGTCATTGGTTGGATAATTTTTAGACCTAGCCAATGGGGGATTGGCTTCGCAGCTTGTACCGGGCTTTTGGCCGACTTGATTTTTAGGGCTCCCATTGGGTTGCATATTTTACTGTTTTCCACAGTGGGGGCTATCCCACTTTATTTGAGTGGGTGGTTAGTCTACTTCTCTTTAATCCACCGATGTCTTTTTGTATTTATTTTGATTATTTTTGCAGAGATTATGCGGAATCTGTTGCTTTTAATGTGGGCGATTCCCGCGGATTATAGTTATATACTTACGATTGCTCTGGCGTCGGCAATAGTATGGCCTGCGATTGATCGATTACTATTAAAAATTAATCGAAAACGTTGATAATTATCCGTCATAGAATTAACGGATGGATTCATTAGAATAAATAAAAAGGCCAATGTATGTCTTTCACCCAAATTGTTGCGAGCAATTGTGACCTTGTGTTGGCCTCTGGATCTCCCAGGCGACATGATATTTTGGATCAAATTGGTGTTTTCCACCATATTGTCATTCCACATATTGATGAGTCCCAAAGGCGCGCTGAATCAGCTACTAGCTATGTTTGCCGGCTCGCGCTGGAAAAGGCTAGCGCTGGTTGCCTAATGCAAAACTTGGATGTTCCAGTGCTTGGGGCAGATACTATTCTTGTTTCTGAGGACTCAGTGTTTGGCAAGCCAACTGACTATTCAAACTTTAAAGATATGTTTACTGCCTTGTCGGGCAAAACGCACAGGGTATTATCGGCGGTCGCTGTCAATAATAGGGTAGAAAGTTCGGTTTTAGTGTCAGAAACATTGGTCACTTTTCGATCCATCATCGAGGGAGAGATGATGAAATACTGGGACAGTGGCGAACCCAAAGATAAGGCCGGCGGCTACGCGATACAGGGATATGGCTCAGTTTTTGTTGAACATATTAAAGGGAGTTATAGCGGTGTAGTTGGGCTACCTATTGCTGAAACATGCCGTTTACTGACTGAATTTAATGTGCCTATATGGCAATCTCCAATTGCGGAATAGAGTTTAAATGAGCAAACATAGCCGCAGCCAAATACTTATCAATAGCCTACCAGGTGAGGTGCGCGTCGCTCTGTTGGAAGCCGATGTGGTTCAAGAAGTTCATATTGAACGAACCAATGAGTCGAGTATCGTCGGGAATATCTATCGAGCAGTCGTGACAAGAGTAATGCCCGGTTTGCAGGCGGCATTTGTTGATTTTGGCAGCGAGCGTAATGGATTTTTACATGCTGATGACGTGATGGCCAAGTCAGTTACTCAACTGAACCAACAACCGGATGCGCCAACTAACGCCAAAGATATCCGTTATTTACTGCGAGAGGGTCAGCAAATCGCCGTTCAGGTGATCAAACAGCCAGTGGCAGAAAAGGGCGCTAGGTTATCAACTAAGCTTGCTCTGGCGTCGGCCTATGCAGTCTACCAGCCGCATGGATCAGGCCATAAGATATCTCATCGTATTAACGCTAAAGATGAGAGAACCAGACTTGAAAACGGATTGGCACAAATTTTAGACAGCAATCCGACGGAGCAAAAGAATTCCGCTGGTAGCTACATTTTACGGTCTGCTGCAAACAATATCGATTTAACCCTATTAGCAGTTGAAGTGAATTTTCTGCAGTGTCTGTGGTCAGGGGTGGAGACGAAAAGAGCTATTGGTAGTGGGCCTGGTTGCCTGCATCAAGAGCTACCCGCTGCGCAGAGATTGATAAGAGATTTACCTGCAGGTGAGTTAACAAAGATTGTAGTTGATGACAAACATATCTTAGATCAGTTGAAGAAGTTTTGTGATGACATCCAGATTGATCTTCCGAACGGCCTTAACTATCACTCTGAGAGTCAGCCACTGTTTGGGAAATATGGAATTGATCATGAAATTGGCAAGGCATTGCAGGGTCGGATAGAGCTAGATAATGGCGGGTATTTAATAATCGACCAAACAGAAGCCATGGCAACTATTGATGTTAATACTGGATCGAATACAGGTCGTCAAGACCCTGAAAAAACGGTTTATCAAACTAATCTTCGCTCAGTAACTGAAATCGCCCATCAGATACGCTTACGTAATTTATCGGGTATTATTGTTATTGATTTTATCGACATGAAAAAACTACGTCATCGTGACCAAGTTTTGGACAGTTTAAAAAGAGCGATGAGAGGCGATAGAACAGACGTTTTTATCTCCGAGTTTACTGAGTTGGGTCTTGTACAAATTAGACGTAAGCGCACCTACCAAAGCCTGCGACAGCTGTTACATACCGATTGTTCTAATTGTCATGGTTATGGATCCGTAAAGTCAGTGGATACAGTCATTTTTGAGATTTGGCGCGAATTGAAACATGTTGTCGATATGTATAATTGCACTACCCTTAGTGTTCGTGCATCCTCAGAGGTGATTGAGGGCTTCTTGGCTTCAAAAGATAGCTTCACGAAGACATTTAATGAGGTCTTCAAATGTAAAATTATGATCGCAGATGAACCATTATTTACCCGAGAACAGTTCGATGTCATTCCAGGTTGAGATCAAAAAATGACTGCTAGATTACTGACAATCATGGCGATGGCCGGCCGCATTTTTCTTGTAGGTACAGTGTCGCTGGTGGTTGGAACAATTATTCTTGTTCTAATTGGCAGACAAACTGTGGCGCAGGTCGATGAGCTTCGTGGAGATATCGAAAATTTCTTAGTCGATAATATTGGCTTGCAGGTGGAACTGGGACAGCTAACTGGGGAGTGGCCGCGGTTAGTGCCGATTATTGATGTCGCGACACTAATACTGAAAGAGGATGCGCAGCAGCCATCGATAGCATTGACTGAAGTCCGTGCTGAACTAGATTTGTTTCGAACTCTCCGTCATTTAAATATTATATGGCGCGAACTCACTATCGCTGAGCTTTCTTTAGTGTTGGTGGAGGATCAGGTTGGTGTTTGGAGTTTGAGAGGTTTCGAGGGAGGCTCTGAAACTGACTTGGAGGCGCTGTTTAAGCCCTTTAGTCACAGCCGATTAATCAATTTGGAGAAAATCCAAATAGAATTTCACGGCTTGTCTGGCCAGGTTACGCGATTAACAGGCGCTTCGGTCAAGGTAGAAAATGATGATAGCTTCCATCGAACTGAGATGTCTTTATTTTTTGCAAAGCAAGCTGCTCCCGCTTATTTTGTTCTAGAAGGCTATGGCAATCCTCTGGATCCAGAATTCTTTAGTGCTCGGGCATATCTAAAGGTGCAAAATTTTGATATCTCCGAGCCGCTCGTGACCTTTGGTAAATCTCTTGCCCCAGATGCTCTTAAAGATTTTAAACATTTTAGTGCCGGATTAAATAGCGAGGTATGGATTGACGTGCAGCCTGGCGGTAATCTTGATTTTGAAGGTTCCATATCGATGTCTGAATTACCTCTCGATTGGTTTGCTAATGCTCCGTCCATCAAAAACCTTAGTGCAGATATCACTGGATGGTATATGCCGAAGAAGGACTGGGGTTTTCGTCTTCAGGATCTTGATTTAGAGTGGTCCGAAAATGAGATCGAGCCGTTAAACGTGCTATTCAGTCAGAGATTGGAATCACAGTGGTTTGATTTTGATGTGTCGATGAATCATCTCAACCTGAACCTTCTATCCGATCTTATTGAGCAAACAGATGTCATCGATGATGGCGTCCTAAAAACCCTTGATCAGCTAAGACCTCGTGGTGAGTTCAGTGCAGTTACTTTTGGACATAACCAATCGGGCTACTTTGCATCTGCCAATTTAATTGATATTGACGTAGAGCCCTTCAAAGGGATCCCTGGTATTAGGGGGATTAATGGATATGTTGAAATAAAAGGAGATAGGAGCCTTTTTCATATCGATGATAAGGATGGCTTCAGCCTATCTTTTCCGAAGGTCTACCGAAACTATTTGTCGGTTGAGCAGGGGCTAGGCACCGTTTATATTCATACTAATACTCAAGACCAAACGACCGTGGTTCGAAGTTCAATAATAGAGGCGAGCTTGGCAGAGGGAGACGCCAGTTTTTTATTTTCTGTGAAACAAGATAGCTCTGAAAATAAGCTAGTGCCCATTGTCACTCTTATCATCGGTGGCACCAATCTTAATGCTTCCTACAGCAACCAGTATCTTCCTTACACGCTGTCACCTCCGTTATTGCAATGGCTGCAGGCAGCAAATCTCAGCGGTAATGTAAAACAGTTTGGATTATTGCAAAGATTTGGCCCTGGCGTTGATGGTGAACGATTGCGCACCACTCAGCTACTTCTTGATGTTGAGAGCGCTGATCTAGATTACCATCCCCGATGGCTGGGGTTACGTGATTTTGATGCAACTGTTGTGCAAGATGATGCATTCACTTCAGGCCAAGTTTTGCGTGGTACCTTGGGTGGTGCAAATATTATCAATGCTGGTATCGAAATCACGAATTCCAAGCAAGGAAAGTCAAAATCTAATTTTCTACGCGTCAATGCCAGCGTCGACTCAAGTGTTTCCCACGCCATTAATATTCTTGCTCAATCAACTTTGTCATCTAAGATTGGTTCTTTGGCAAGCTGGACTTATGGAGGAAAACTGCAGGCGGAGCTCGCACTGCAGATTCCACTGAAAAATCCAGATGGAACGCTTGATAAAGGTATCTATAACGCCATTGGTACGTTGCAGGATGCCCAGATATCGATCCCTAATAGTCCTGTAGCAGTGACAGATATCAATGGCCCCATCAATTTTTCTGTCGCTAAGGGTTTGTACTCGAAGGACATTACCGGTCAGTTTTGGGGGCAAGCTATAGACGCCCATTTATTCAAAGAAAATGATGATCAAAAAATGCTTTTCAGCACCTCGGTTGAACCGATTAACCTGAGCAAGTTAGTCAATTTTCCTTGGTCCAAAACGATTACAGGGATAATACCTTTGGAAGGACTGCTAAACATCAGTTCGCTCCCGACATTGGTTAGAGATGCCAGCCAGGAAAATAGTGATTTGGACGACATCAGTCCAGTGACATTAACAATAAAAAGTCAGTTAGCGTCAAATGAGATAATACTTCCAGAGCCTTTGGCAAAGGACGCAGGTGAGATAAGAGAGCTCGCTCTAAAATTGCATTTTGACTCTGGATTGTCTCGTCTTGAGGGAACTCTCGGCAACCGTCTCGTGACTGATTTACGTTTTATTGATGGGCGTCTAAATCGGGGGGTAATCAATTTTAATCGAACACTAAATCTACCAGCCGAGAATATTATTTTGGTAGGAAGTTACTTACCTACCACTGATATCGATTCATGGCGTCCAGTAATCGACCTTTTTACTGATACTTCGGATGGCACTGGAAAAAGTTGGCAACCGGTGTTTGACCTGAAGTTTGACTTTTTAGAGCTGGCGGGTGTTCAGGTCAAAGAGATCCGCTCTGAGACTAGGATACTAGCAGACGATATAGAATTCGATTTTTTCAGTGATTTAGCTGACGGACATCTAGTGTTTGATATGAATAATCAGCGAATACCGTCACTACATTTAACGCGCGCAAGTGTCTCGAATAGTTTGTTACAAGAAAAAATTGAAACTGCAGTCTTTGATCCTCGGACGCTTTCAGCATTTGACCTCTCGGTTGACAAGTTATTTTTCGATGA
>CAJWFB010000031.1 GCA_913031645.1 uncultured Cellvibrionales bacterium | reverse complement strand
TGCGAGTCGATATTATCGAACGTTTTGGGAGCGTGGTTTGGGCCAACAATGTGGGGTATTGGTTCTTCCAGATAGCCCTAATCAACGCCATCAGTTTGAGCTGCTTGGTCAGCATTTGAGTTACCAGCAATCTCTGGTCAGACTTGTCAATAACTCGCAGATGAAGTCTATCTCGGGACTGACCCTAGATTCGGTGCAAGGTCTCTATTTTCCTCAGCTTGGGTGGCTGCCTCCAGCGATGGTATGCCAGGAACTTCTCAAGGATCTCAGTATCCCCCTTATTAAGGGCGACGTAGACCGTCTCTTTCGCAACCCGACATCTGGTCAATGGGAGCTTTTTGACGAACAAGAAAAGTGTTTGATGCAGTCAGACATAGTGGTTATTGCCAACGCTCATGACTGTGAAAAATTTAAACAAACAGATTTTTTAAATATCCAGAAGTTACGTGGTCAAGTCACCGAATTGCCAGTAACTAGTACGAGTAAAAATCTGCGAACGGTGATCTGTGGTGAAGGTTATATAGCACCGCCGAACAATGCCAGCCATGGTTGTGGTGCCACCTATAACAAAGGTATTAATAGTCGTGAACTAAGAATTCAAGACCACCAAACTAATCTTGATCAGATCATCAAAACCGACCAAGGTATCGGAAGAGCATTAGGCACTGTTAAGTTACATGAGCTCGATGGTCGTGCGAATTTTCGCTGTACAACGCGAGATTACTTACCGATTGTTGGACCAGTTCCAGATGTTGCCGCCATGCTTGAGAATTATCAGTTTTTGCGTGTTGATGCCCGCAAGGATTCTTCTGCAATGGGTATCTATCATCCAAACCTCTATGTCAATTGTGGTATGGGTTCGCGAGGCTTGGGATATGCACCTTTAACCGCTGAAGTATTGGCAGCAGAAATTCATCAGCAATTAGGTCCCGTGGAGAGAGAATTACGCCAAGCGATGCATCCATCAAGGTTTTTGATACGTGATCTTAAAAAGAAACGTATTTAGACGACCTTGGTATTTTAACTATTATATTGGTCTACATTACATTAGTTGCAAAGATACCTTTAAAGAATTACTTATAGCGAAAAAAACGAATGTTCAATCTAAGCAAAAAAGTAGCTTTAATTTCCTGCATAGCAGCCTTTCTGCTCTTTGGGGGCTGTGCGAACACGGGTGTTGGATCTAATAGTAATGCCTCGGATGAGCAACCAAATAGGCTGACAGCGTCATGGACCGGCCCCTATGGCGGAGTCCCAGCATTTGACCGGGCTAATTTAGCGCAATTAAAACCCGCCCTTGAGCTAGCAATGCAAGAGAATTTGGTAGAAGTGAATAGAATCACTGATCAAGCGACTGCTCCAACGTTTGACAATACTATTCTTGCACTTGAGCGCTCAGGCAAAATGCTTGACCGAGTATTCACTTACTATGGGATATGGTCATCGAATATATCATCGCCGGAGTTTAGAGCGATCCAGCGAGAGATGGCACCAATATTGAGCACATTTTTCTCGAAAATTAGCCAGAATCAAGCACTTTTTGAGCGTGTAAAAGCTGTTTATGAAGGTGATGATTTAGATCTCCTCAGATCTGATCAGCAACGCTTAGTCGAGCTCACTTACCATGATTTTGCACGAAATGGCGCTACGCTAGGCAGCAATGACAAGCAGCGATATGCAGCGATTAATCTGCGCCTAGCCCAACTGCATACGCAATTCGGTAACAATGTATTGGCTGATGAAGAAAACTACGTAGTCTATTTCGATGAGTCTCAAGCTAAGGGCCTGCCGGATTCATTTGTCGCAGCAGCGGCAGCCGCCGCTGAAAGCAGGGGCCAACCCAATCTCTATGCGATCACCAATACACGGTCTTCAATGGCACCATTTTTAACCTTTGCCGAAGATCGTGACCTGCGCGAAAAGGTTTGGACCAACTACTACAGCAGGGGCGACAACAACGACCAATACGATAACAATACTGTTATTACAGAAATACTGAATCTGCGTCATGAACGCGTTAATTTACTGGGTTATCAAAATTACGCGCAATGGCGATTAGAAAATAGAATGGCAGAAAACCCTGAAAACGCCATGAGGCTGTTAGAAGCCGTTTGGCCGGCTGCCATTGCTCGAGTCGACGACGAAGTCGCCGATATGCAGGCCATTGCTAAGGAACTAAACCCAGGCCTTATTATTCAACCTTGGGACTATCGCTATTATGCCGAAAAAGTTCGCAAAGCCCGGTATGAATTAGATTCCGATGAGGTAAAACAATACTTGCAGTTGGGCAAATTAACGCAGGCAATGTTTTATGTAGCTGGTGAGTTGTTTAATTTTCAATTCACGCCTGTCAAACCAGGCAGTGTTCCGGTTTTCCATCCCGATGTGAATGTTTGGGAAGTCACCGACAAAATCACTGGAGATAATGTCGGCCTATGGTATCTCGACCCCTTTTCTCGCCCGGGTAAGCGCTCCGGGGCATGGGCAACAGCATACCGAAGTCACACAACCCTGGACGGTAAAACCAACGTGCTCAGCTCAAACAACTCCAACTTCGTCAAGGCACCTGCAGGGCAGCCAGTCCTTATCTCATGGGATGACGCAACCACATTCTTCCATGAATTCGGACATGCGCTTCACTCCCTATCGTCTAACGTCGACTACCCAAGGCTCAATGGTGGCGTTCGAGATTACACCGAGTTTCAATCGCAACTATTAGAAAGATGGTTAATGACTGATCAGGTTATTAATAATTATTTAGTTCACCATGCAACTGCCCAACCTATCCCTGAAACTCTGGTGAAAAAAATTAAAGCCGCTGCAACGTTTAATCAAGGTTTTTCAACAACTGAATATCTCGCCAGTGCTATTGTAGACCTAAAGTTTCACACCACCGATCCGACAGGAATTAACCCAGATACATTTGAAAAAGAAGTGTTAGCGACTTTAAAGATGCCAAAAGAATTAGTAATGCGTCATCGTAGCCCTCACTTTGGACATGTCTTTTCCGGGGAAGGTTATTCCGCAGGCTACTATGGGTATATGTGGGCAGATGTACTAACCTCTGATGCTGCAGAAGCGTTTGCAGCCTCGCCAAACGGCTTTTATGATGCTAATACCGCTGAACGTTTAGTGAAATATCTGTTTATGCCGCGCAATTCAATTGATCCCGGCGAAGCTTACAGATCATTCCGGGGGCGCGATGCGAATATTGAACCATTGATGCGCGACCGCGGATTCCCAATACCATCAAAAAATACCAGCGGTCTGGTCGACTAACCATCAGTCTTGATTGAATTGAGTATCAACGCCCAGTACAAGCCCTCGCTTGCAGTTGTCATTGCTGCCAGCGAGGTCACCCATCTGTGCTAATACATCGGACAACTTCAAGAAAAGATAAGGACTAGGCTGAAGGGCCACCGCGCTAGAAAAATAATCTTTCGCCTTTCCCCAAAACTTTGCCTGGCAACAAATATTACCCAAGGCGGTCAACAAAGCGATGTCTTGTGGGTGTTTAATAAGCCATTTTTCTACGCTCAAAAGCAGTTTTTCTGGTGCAGAGATTGTTGTCTCGCCCAAACGGCGGACCAGCTCGGCATTCCATTGACTATTAATACTCTTGGTCAATAATATCACCAATTTCTCACCATCATTAACTCGCTGTAATGCGTCGAAATAACCACACATAACATCGTGGTTTTGACGTAATTTCTTAGGAATTAACTCCCACAAATCGCCAACTTTATCTCTCTTTTCTTGAGCTGTTAGGCCGTCATTAAGTTGGAAATTACCCAACAAATTTATATAAACCTCTACTTCTAGTACCTCTAAATCTTCCGCGTTAAGGGCTTTAAAGCGACGTATGTCGGCAAGTATCTTTTGTAGAGACGCCCAGTCATCAGTCAAATAATAAAGATCTGCTAAAAGACGCAAAATACCGCGGTCGCTTGGTTTTTTATCGGCGATTGGCAGTAAAAATTCAAGTGCCTGACTAAACTGCTCTTCACTCAACAACATCTCGGCAAAAGCCTTGTCTGCCAGGAGCTTAGCGCGTGGTTGAGCTTCCCTGAGCCGCTCTAATAACTCATGAGCATCAGCGATTTGATGGTTTTCGGCGGCAGCTCGAGCCGCAAACAGTAAATTGACATCCGGCATTGATGACTGAGCAGCCGAATCTGCTAACACCTCACTGGCTTTTTGCCAATCATGGTCTACAAAAAGAATAAGTCCTTGCGCTGTTTTATTAAGGTGCCGATTACTTTTTCTTGTCGACCACCACTGTCGAAAACCACCGGCCTCAGACAGCCATTTACATAGCAGAATTAACCAAACAGTAATACCTGTTAACAGTAGATATAACAGCAAACCGACCCAAGCGGTCATTTCAACGGTCACATCGTTAATACTCAGTAAAATATAGCCACTGTCACGCTGCATTAACCAGATACTTGAGGCGCCAACCAGCATAGCCATCACCGAAATAACTAATAACTTTCTCATGGCTAGTCCAGTTCCTCTGTTGTCACTGCCTCTTCACTTGCTTCAAGAAGACTACTCTGACGAATGATCATAAATGCTTCAAGAGCATTAACAGAGCCGTCAATACGTGGGAGCTGTTGGACAACCTGTTTACCACCAAGGTCGATCATGCGATTTTTTAGCACTTGAACTGAACTGTTCATTTGGAAATATTGCGCTACCCATTGCTGGGCGCGTTTAAGACTGAGGTCATAGATAGTCTGTTGCTCACGCAGTGCTGCATTGGCCGCCTGCTGTAATAGAAGTCTTAAATTATTGCGCACAATACTCTCCTCGCTGGCAGACAGAACGCGCTCAATAGGCGCAACCCGCTGCTTAACTTGAACAAGTTGGCCCAGAGATTGAGAAAACGTGTCGACCAAGCTAGACCAGCGCTGAGATAGGGTGCTATTGACATCCGCATTGGCTGAATCGTTACTGTCTAAAGCCTGATTAATATCAGGGACTGGGACTGAGAGTTGGATCATTGATAATTGATCAATCTCTGCGGTAAGTGCATTTAATTCTAAAACGATACCCTCCACGTCAATTTCACCCGCTAGTCTAAGAGTGGCGATATCTGTAGCTATGGCGGCGCGAACGGCTAACATCCCCACTTCATTGAGTTCAACCAAAATCGAATCAACTTTTTGTAGTAGCGCCAGAGGGTTTTTCGTACTCCGTTCGGTTTGTAGCCGCTGACTGGCTAAGCGCGCAAGATAGGCCGCTTCTGAAAGGTACCAATCAGTACGTGTAGTTGAGCCTAGTTCAGTAATTCGAGCTCCCTGAGCATTAAGCTGTAGCTGCAAATCCATCATTTTTTGAGACAGATTCTGGTTTTTCTCTGCTTGCTGCAGTTCTCTGTTGTTGAACGCGATATCTTGACTATCAGACCGCTGCAGTTGCTTATTCAGGGCGATGCTTAAGCCTTCTATTTCTTCCATTTTAGACTGCAGGCTCTGCCATTGCTGCCATCCAAACCAACTGCCAGCGATGACAGTCAAGAAGGCTGTTAACCCAAGCAATAACCACAGATAAGAGGAGGAACTGCGGTTCGTCTGCAGAGGTTTAGCGGAGCTAGCTTTTGCATTTGTCGACTGCGCTTTTTTAGTGGCCGCCTTTGACGTTGAATTTGAGAGGGCTTGAGCCTTCTCCTCAGATTCAGACATTTTCATATCTCCATTTCATCATCGACTGTCATTGCCCGGTGTATTATTTTAGTTCAATTATCGATTTAGACACTCTGCTGCAGTACCGCAAATATGGATTCAGGTAACGCATTGTCAGCCACCAACACAGAACCATAACCCAAATCATAAGCTATTTCCGCTACTCTTTGGCTAGGCACAATCACAGAAAAAGAATTGCCGTTGATAAAACGCTCAAGATCTTTCAATGGCCCCATGGCTTCTAGTAATTCACCGCTGTGAGCAATTAAAAAATCAATCTCACTGAGTTCCAAATAAGCTAACTGGAGCTGGTCTCTGTTGATAACCCTGCGATAAACGTCGCAATATTCTACCTTAGCACCACGCGCAATCAGTTCTTGCCTGAGCATCTCACGTCCAGTACTACCTCGAAAAATAACCACTTTTTTGTCGTTTATATCTTGCAGTTCAGGCATCTCCAGCAAACCTTCAGAACTTGCCTTTTTACCCGGTGAATAAACAGCATGAATATGACTCATCATAGACTTCGATGTTTGCTGTCCAATAGCAAAATAGTCAATATCCGCCGGCAACATAGGCCAATATTCATCTAACCGCTGCATAGCAATTTTTGCTGCATGCACGCTGACAAAAATAGCTATATCAAACTCATCAAAAGACAATATTTGCTGTATGACTTTTGGGCTATCGACCACAGGCTCGATATCAACCACTGGGATATGAATAACCTTGGCATGGGCATCGGACGTGAGGGTTAAAAGCTCATCATGATCTCTGCGCGAACGAATCACCAGTAGATGCTTACCGGCCAAATTATTAATCAGCATAAATCTCAGCCAACAGCTTTTCGGCACCCTGGGACAGCAGATCATTGGCAACTTGAATACCCAGCGCTTCGGGGTTATCGGCATCACCTAAAGACTGTGCATGTAATATACGACGGCCATCAATGCTGCCTACTAATCCTCTAAGGTGCACGGTTACACCATCATCGCTGAGTGTTGCAAAGCAGGCGATAGGTACTTGGCACCCCCCTTGGAGATGCCTATTAGCTGCTCGTTCAGCACGCACGCAAATAGCAGATTTAAGATGGTGCAACGGTGCTATAAGCTTCTTAACCAGTGTGTCATCGCTACGGCATTCAATACCGACCGCTCCCTGCCCACCGGCTGGTAAAGAAATACTAGAAGGAAGTCTCTGTGTAATTCGATCCACCATGTTCAGACGCATCAAGCCAGCCGAGGCTAAAATAATCGCGTCATACTCGCCGGCATCCAGTTTAGAGAGCCTAGTATTAACATTACCCCGCAGCTCTTTTACTTGTAGACTGGGAAAATGCGCACGAACCTGGCACTGACGACGAAGACTTGAGGTTCCGATAACCGCATTTTCTGGCAGTTCATTCAATGCACTGAAGTGATTCGATACCAGGGCATCAGAGGAATCTTCGCGCTGACATATCGCTGACAAACACAATCCCTCCGGAAACTCCATCGGTACGTCTTTCATAGAATGTACTGCAATATCAGCAACACCTTCGAGCATCGCCGTTTCAAGTTCTTTGACAAAAAGGCCTTTCCCACCAATTGTTGCCAATGGTGTGTCGAGTAATTTATCCCCCTTGGTCGTCATAGTAACCAATTCAATGTTAAGTTTCGGGTGATGGTGCTGCAGTTGGGTCTTTACAAACTCTGCTTGCCACAACGCCAGAGGGCTTTTACGAGTTGCTATACGAAGCGTACCGGTCATTAATTCGGCTCATATCAATCAGTTGCTGTCATTATCGACGATTTATCAACTTTTGTCAGAGATCAATAGTAATTAGATGCTCTTGATCAATATTCGGCCACTAGTAAATTGGTTTTCACAGAATATACCCAAGTTTTAAGTTATTACGCCGATGTTTGGCTATAATAATCGACCGCGTGTTATTAATTAGGCAACAGTTTCATGAGTATTTCGAAAAAGTCTTCAATGGATAAATCCAAAAGCGCCCAAACCAACCAGTCATGGGGTGGTCGATTTAATGAGCCCGTCGATGACTTTGTTGCCCGTTTTACGGCCTCAGTAGACTTTGATCAACGCTTATTTAGGCAGGACATTCAAGGCTCTATTGCCCATGCTTCGATGCTTTCGGAGGTCGGAGTACTCACTAAAACTGAAGTCCAAGAAATCATCAGTGGGCTAGAGTCTATTGCCAGCGAGATTGAAAGTGGTGAGTTTGCCTGGTCGACTAATCTTGAAGATGTGCACATGAATATTGAAGCGGCACTGACCGCTCGAATAGGCGATGTTGGCAAAAAATTACATACCGGCCGGTCGCGAAATGATCAGGTGGCCACTGATATACGCCTATGGTTACGCGATGAAATAGATACCATTGCGCTACTGTTAAGCGCACTTCAAAACGGCATGATCGAACTGGCGATGACTGAAAGCGATACCATTATGCCTGGTTTTACTCATTTGCAAACGGCTCAGCCTGTTACCTTTGGTCATCATTTATTAGCGTGGAATGAAATGCTCGAGCGAGACTTTGGGCGTCTCAAAGATTGTCGCAAGCGCTTGAATTATTGCCCGCTGGGCGCCGCAGCTCTGGCGGGTACTACTTACCCAATTAACCGAAACCACACGGCGGTAACCTTAAATTTTGATCAGCCAACAGAAAACTCTCTGGACTCGGTCAGTGATCGGGACTTTGCCATTGAATTTTGCGCCTTTGCCAGTATTCTACTTACCCATCTGTCACGAATGTCAGAGGAATTGATTCTGTGGACCTCAGCGCAATTCCAATTCATTAATCTACCAGATCGATTTTGTACTGGTTCATCGATTATGCCTCAGAAGAAAAATCCTGATGTGCCTGAGTTGGTGCGTGGTAAAACGGGCAGGGTTAACGGCCACCTTGTGTGTCTCCTTACACTAATGAAGTCACAGCCCCTAGCCTACAACAAAGACAATCAAGAAGATAAAGAACCCTTATTTGACACCGTTGACACCGTTCGTGATTGTCTGCGCGCCTTTGCCGACATGATACCCGCCATCGAAGCCAATAAATCAGCGATGTATGAAGCAGCAAAGCGCGGATTTTCTACCGCGACTGACTTAGCCGACTATCTTGTGGGGACAGGTATCGCCTTCCGCGATGCGCACGAGATCGTGGGAAAGGCTGTCGCCTATGGTATTGCCGAGCACAAAGACTTGTCTGATATGAGTCTTGAGGAATTAGTGCAATTTTCAGATCAGATTAAAGATGATGTTTTCTCAGTGTTAACATTGGAAGGGTCAGTAGCTGCGCGTGATCATATTGGTGGTACGGCGCCGAATCAGGTCAAGGCGGCAGCCACCAGAGCCGCAGGAAAAGTCGCCTGCCGCTAAGTAAAGTCGAAGTGAATTGATTCCGATGACTGTGCAAGACAAGCTGAACTCAACATGACTGAAAGTAACTCGCCAGTAACAGTGTTGCACCAGCTTTTTTGCCCCTTGTGCTGCAAGGTAAAGTGAAAGCCTCCAGACTGGGCAGCCAGCCAAATTTCACGCATTGCTGGTTGTCTAGAAAGAATAATCTGCGAGCCATTAACATCGCAGGTCAAAGTGAGCATGCCACCGCTATTTTCATAATCAATGTCCACTCCACTATCATCAATGGCCTCCTCGATGGAGAACATTAAGTCATCGACGATTTGATTAAACTCTGCTTCATTCATTAATATTATTCCATACTGGTTTTTTGCGGAGAGGGGCATAGTATAATTGTTTGTTTGTAATCTGCCACTACCGTTATACTTCGCGCACTGGCACTGGGAATATCAACATGAGAATACCTACCGTTGGACTATTAGCGATATTATGTCTTGGCTTACTCACTGGATGTGGTAACAGTGGCGATCTTTATCTGCCTGAGGATACTGCGGAAACCTTTACTACTGACTCCCAACTTAGAGAAAGTTAAGCGCTTATGCACACGACTATTAGCCGCAACAACGGCGATCTATTTATGGAAAAGGTCGCGCTCAGCGATATTGCCAATCAGTTCGGCACGCCTTGCTATGTGTATAGTAGAACAGCGCTTAAACTAAACTTTGAAGCCTATACTTCAGCGTTAGGTAATCACCCACATTTGATTTGTTACGCTGTTAAATCTAACTCGAATATTGCCGTGTTGCAAACCCTCTCGGCCTTAGGCGCCGGGTTCGATATTGTTTCTGTTGGCGAGCTTGAGCGCGTCCTAATAGCTGGCGGGGATCCTAGCAAAATTGTATTTTCCGGCCTTGGTAAAACTAGCAGTGAAATGCGTCGAGCATTGGAAGTTGGTATTCACTGCTTTAATGTAGAATCTGAGTCAGAGTTGGTGCTGCTGAACGAAACAGCTTCGGCATTATCATTGAAGGCACCGGTGTCGATTCGGGTGAATCCAGATGTTAATGCCAATACTCACCCCTACATTTCCACCGGGTTAAAAGAAGATAAGTTTGGCATTGATATTAATCATGCCATGACTGTTTATCAGAATGCCTCCCTAATGAATAACATCGATGTGATTGGCATCGACTGCCATATTGGCTCGCAATTGACAGACGTCAGGCCCTTTGTTGATGCTATGAACAGACTTCTGATACTCGTTGATCAGCTCGCGGAATTAAAAATAAACCTAAACCATATTGATATTGGTGGTGGCTTGGGCGTTCGCTATCGAGATGAGAGTATTCAGTCGGTCGATGACTACATGCGTGAGTTACTGCCTCTATTAGCACATCGAAGTGAAACATTAGTTTTGGAGCCAGGTCGTTCAATAACAGCGAATGCCGGCGCAATGCTCACTCAAGTGCAATTTATTAAATCCAACGAACATAAAAACTTTGCCATCGTCGATGCCGCAATGAACGATATGTTAAGGCCATCGCTGTATCAAGCATGGATGGATATCCAATCTATCTCTCACAGTATGGGTGTAGATGAGAAGGTTTATGACGTCGTGGGGCCCGTCTGCGAAAGTGGTGATTTCTTGGGTAAAGATCGTAAACTTTCGGTAAAGGAAGGTGATCATTTATGTCTTTTCTCTGCCGGTTCCTATGGATTCGTCATGAGTTCAAATTACAACAGTCGTCCCCGTGCTCCAGAAATTATGGTAGACGGTGATAATGTTTTTCTCATTCGTCAACGAGAAACCATTCAAGACCTGACTAGAGGAGAACAGCTTTTGCCGGTTAATTCATCGTCAAACTGCTGAATCTACCATTATGTTGATGAAGTTTACTAAGATGCATGGCCTCGGTAATGACTTTGTCGTGGTCGATGCTGTGACGCAAAATATTAACCTCTCAACAACGGCCGTCAGACATATTACCGATCGTCATTTGGGCATAGGCTGTGACCAACTGCTTATTGTGGAACCACCTTCAAGTAACGACATAGATTTCAATTATAGAATATTTAATAGTGACGGAAGTGAAGTTGAGCAATGCGGTAACGGCGCTCGCTGCTTAGCTAGATTTGTCAGAGATCGCAAATTGTCCGGTAAAACATCTATTCGCGTCAAAACGATGAATCGCATCATCTGCCTCACTATTAACAAAGACAGCACAATAGCGGTCGATATGGGTATACCGGCCCTTGAACCCAAAGATTTACCACTACAGGCTAACTGTAGAAGCGAAAACTATTCCATTGACCTAGGTGACCAATCAGTGACGATTGCCGCAGTCTCTATGGGTAATCCTCATGCAGTATTATTTGTTGACGAGCTCCAGTCTGCCCCAGTGAGCACAATTGGACCTCGGCTAGAAAAACATCCTCGCTTTCCCAAAAGGGTGAATGTTGGCTTTGCAAAGGTGGTCAATCGGCAGCATCTAAAACTGCGAGTCCACGAACGCGGCGCAGGTGAGACTCGGGCCTGTGGTTCTGGCGCATGCGCAGCTGCGGTAGCAGCGATTCAACAAGGGCTGGTAGACTCTCCGGTTACCGTTGGCTTGACTGGAGGCAATCTAAGAATTAATTGGCTTGGCGAGGGCCATTCCCTTATTATGACGGGACCTGCGATCACTAGCTTTCACGGACAGATCAAGTTATGAGTAAAGAAAAATCAACCGACATTAGCGTTAAACAAGTCCGCGGCTTCCTTCGTGATCATCCAACATTTTTGGACGACAATCCGGATATTCTCGAAACCATGATAGTTCATCACAAGCCTGAGGGTGCGGTGTCTTTGGTTGAACGTCAATTAGCAGTATTACGAAATCGTAACATGGAAATGCATGATCAGCTCGATAGTCTCTATGCCATTGCTCAAGACAATGAAACGATGCTTGAAAGGACCAATCGCTTAGTCATCAATCTGCTCAAAGCTAAGAATTTGAGTGAACTAGTGCAATCTCTTTATGACAGTTTGGATAAAGATTATGGCATAGAAGCCTATAGCTTGACCCTGCTTGGCTCCGCAGAGAATCTCCCAGAAAGCATAGCCCGGATTGCGACGCCAGATAATGCTAACCAAGAAGTTTCTGCAGTGCTTAGTGCCGCTAATGCCACCTGCGGTCGACTGAGTACATCAGAAATGAATTTTCTATTTGGTGATAGTCTGAATATTCTCGGATCTGCCGCTGTAGTTATCTTGCGCAGTAAAGGTAACTTGGGGATTCTAGCCCTGGGAAACAGTGACGTTGGGTACTATACCAAAGATATGGGCACCATATTTATTGATTATATTGCCGAAATAATTAGCCTAATACTACCCAAACATTTGCACGCTAAAAAGCGCACATAGAGTAGCTATCAACGCTTAGGGGGCTTTTTCTTAGCGGTTTTTTTTGCCCCAGACCTACGTTTTTTACTGATACTAGCGTTTTCGCCGCTACTAAATGGCTTTTTCTTATTTGCCTTACCACGCTTATGCCCTTTATGATCAACCGAGACACCCACCCTGACAGTCCCTTTGGTTTTTTTGGGGTTTCTCCCTCTGCCGGGTTGCTCACTAATCTGATTTGGATCATCAAGGAACTCAAAATCAATTTTACGTTCCTCTAAATTAACTCTCGCCAAACTGACTGTTAATTTTTGTCCCAGACGGAAAACACGACCGGTGCGCTCACCGATCATCCGATGCTGTGAAGCCTCATGGTAGTAATAGTCTTTCGGTAACCCTGTAACATGAATTAAACCCTCAACATAAAGATCATCAAGCATCACAAACAAACCAAATCCAGTTACTGCAGTGACCACGCCGGTATATCTTTCACCCACACGATCCATTAAGTATTCACATTTCAACCAATTGACCACATCTCTTGTGGCCTCATCGGCACGTCGCTCAGTGACCGAAAGATGCTCCCCGGTAGCCTCTAATTTTTCAACTTCATAGGGATAAATGATTTTGGTCGGCAACGATTGAGCGCCGTCAACTCGATGTACACTTGAAACCTTCTTGGTACTTCTAATTAGGCTTCTAATAGCACGATGCACAAGTAAATCTGCATAGCGCCGAATAGGGGAAGTGAAATGCGTATACGCTTCAAACGCTAGCCCAAAATGGCCTAGATTTTCAGGTTGATAGACGGCCTGGCTCATGGACCGTAGCATTACTGATTGAATAACCGCGGCATCATCGCGATATTTACTGGCGCGCAAGACACGCTGATAGTCTTCAGGCTGTGGGTCTTCACCGCCCCCTAAACCCATACCCAACTCGGCGAGAAATTCTCTTACCGATGCCAGCCTATCTTCGCTCGGCCCCTCATGCACTCGATACAAGGCGGGGATCTTGACTTTTTCAAGAAACATAGCTGAGCATACATTGGCGCAAAGCATACATTCTTCAATCAGCCGATGTGCGGCAGTCCGCTCAACTGGAATAATCTCACTAATTTTCCTCTGCCCATCAAACAAAATTCGAGTTTCCTGAGAATCAAAATCTATTGCTCCGCGCTTTGCTCGACGTTTGTTTAATACTAGATATAAATCATTTAGGTCATCAACATGGGGGACAATGGCAGCAAATTGCTTACGGATACCCGACTTATTTCCCTCCTCCCGCTGACTAATAATCTGCGCGACCTGAGAATAGGTCATACGTGCATGAGAATGCATAATAGCTTCGGAGAAGTGATAGCGGCTAATCTCGCCATCGACACTAATGTGCATTTCACAAATCATACACAGTCGGTCTTCCGCTGGATTTAAAGAGCACAGACCATTGGATAATTTTTCGGGCAGCATAGGGACGACATGATTAGGGAAATAAACCGAATTCCCTCTCTCAAACGCTTCATAATCTAGAGCCGAACCCACTTTAACGTAGTGAGACACATCAGCAATTGCAACAATTAATCGCCACCCACCGCGCGGTTTTGCTTGGCAGAAAACCGCATCATCAAAGTCTCGAGCATCTTCTCCATCAATGGTTATAAGTGGAGTATCTCTTAAATCAACGCGATATTCTGTCTCTGTGACGTGATCTGGAATCTCAGCGGTCTCTGCTTTAACGTCAGCACTCCACTGATAAGGAATCCCGTAATTACGGATAGACATATCAACTTCTAACCCCGGATCAAGATGATCGCCCAGTATCTCAGCAATCGCTCCGACCGGTAAGTTGCTGCGAGATGGTGGCTCCAAAATATCAACCACAACAATTTGCCCCGCTTTGGCCTGTCCTGATCTTTCAGTAGGAATTAAAATGTCCTGACTAATACGAGGGTTATCCGCTCGGACGAAGCTAATACCACTTTCGCTGAAGTAGCGGCCCACCAGTTGCTGTGTGTTGCGCTCAACAACATCAACCAAGCTTCCCTCAGGCCTGCCCCGACGATCCTGACCTGAAATTCGAACCAAAACCACATCACCGTCAAACACACGACGCATTTGAGTACTAGAAAGATAAATATCGTCACTTTCCCCCTGCGCAGCTTTAACAAATCCATAGCCTTCAGGATGGCCAATGACTCTCCCTTTAACCAAATTTAGCTTATCTAACGTGCCATAACCATCTCTTCGGTTCCGAGCAACTTGCCCATCGCGCTCCATTGCGCGCAGGCGCCGTCGCATTGCTTCCATTTGCTCCTCATCCTGCAACTCCAGTGCAGAACATATTTCTGTATGCGTCAAGGGACCCACACTTTCACTCAAAAAATCCAATAGGAATTCTCTACTTGGCACTGGCCGAGAATAGTTGTTGGCTTCTCGTGATGCGAATGGATCTTTAGTTTTTATTTTTTTGGTCATAGTTAATTATGGATACATTTGTAGAGAAGCAAAAATTGAGCGAGGCGTTGTAACCATCTCAAGATTCACTCAGTCTATGTCTTATTTGCTGGGGAGTACAAACAAATATCAGCCGATTACCTGATCAGGCATTAGCGTTTCATCAATATGTTGTCTGATATTACCTATCTTGACTAAATTTTCTTCCGTTGTTGAGTTCCCATAGGAGGCTTTAAAGGACAGCACCATCTCTCTAAATTGCGACATTCCATATAAACCAGACAAGCCAAGCAGATCATGTAAAGTCTGCTGTAAGTTACCTTTGTTGTATTTCTTCAATTGACTCTCGATCTCGTCTAAATTATTTTCTAAGGTTTCTTTTAATTCGGCTATTGGAATTAAGGATGACAATATTCCTTCTCCTTCGGAATGAACAATCTGATCCCTCTCCGCCAATATTGAGAGAATTGAATTAATCAAATTAGCTTCATTAAATGGCTTTTGCAGCACTATCTCTGCGCCAGCCTCGACCATTTTCGTTTCACCATCACCAGTAATATCAGCGGTTAAACCAATCACTGGTGGGCTTGCAGAAGACTGATTAACAATCGCATCACATGCACTGACGCCGTCAATAACAGGCATATGTACATCCATCAAGACCAAATCTACATGCAACAACCGAGCAACTTCGATAGCCTCCAACCCATTATTAGCGACAAGGCAGTCAGCACCATAAGTTTTCAATAGTTTTACAATTAATCGCTGTGAAAAATGATTATCTTCAGCCACCAAAATACTAATACCACTTAAAACCTCAGCAACAGGTTTCAAAGGCTCACTATCTAGGTCACTCACACCATTCACTGACGATTCATGTAAACGACAACTAAAACTGATATCAGATCCATGCCCAAGGTCACTTTCAATAGTAATCTCGCCATCCATTAAGTTAACTAGCCGTTTACAGATTGACAGGCCCAAACCGGCACCCCCATAGCGTCTATTAATCGATTCGTCCTCTTGAGAAAACGGCTCGAATAAAAGTGCCTTCTTGTCATCCGCTATTCCCTTGCCTGAATCTCGAACCGAGCAGTGAAGTATATTAACGTTGGCTTCAGATGTATCTACCTCGAGATGAATCGATACATAGCCTTTTTCGGTAAATTTAATCGCATTACCTACCAAATTACTGACCACCTGAGCCAGACGCACTGGATCACCGCGAACTAATTTTGGCAGTGCCCCTATCACCTCGACATCCAGTGACAAATCTTTATCAAGAGCTGACTGATGATGAATAGCAACAACATCATTCATCCATTTTGTTAAATCAAAATTGATTTTTTCAAGCCTAAAGCCTGCAGAGTGTGCCTTGGAGAATTCCAAAATATCATCAATCATTGTGAGTAGCATGGTTGAAGAAACTTCAACCACATCAAGATATTCTTGACGCTTATCAAGATTTTTTTCAGTAGCAACAAGTCTTGAAAATCCAATCACAGCAGTCAATGGTGTACGCAATTCATGGCTCATCCTGGCCAAAAACTGATTTTGTGCCTCGGCAACTTCCTCAAGCTCAATCAAGGTGACATGGAGTTGGGCGGTGGCGCGGGTGATTTCACTCTCCATTCGAGAGTTGGCTTCTTTGATGGTGACTCCCAACTGATTAATGCCATTAGCCAACAAACGAACTTCATTAGGGCCCTCTTCCTCGGCAAGCTCGTTTAAATTGCCAATGGTCATCTTATCAACCAAAGTATTTAGCTTCTCAATTGGCATAGAGATCGTCCGCGTAAAGCGAATTGATAGCCAGGCAGCGACAAAAAGACTGAAAATAATAACTAAAACCGTATTAATTACTTTTTCCTCCTGCCTACCCATCAAAAATTGACTGTCAATCGCCACCATCGCCCAACCGATCTTAGTCTCAGAGCGCAACGGGCTATTCAAATCTTGAGGCGCTCGAATGTGTCGGAAGAAATACTGTTGGCCATCAACTTTCCTTGGTAATCCAGACTTGAAGGTAGAAATAGAAGGAATTTTTTGAGCATTGATGCGGCCTAAGGTCAATGTTTTATCCATAGCCGAATTATGGAGAATAATGCCGTCAACGCCTGCTATATTAAATAAGTGCTTCGCCTCTTTATTCAGCTTTCCAGAGTCATACTCGATGAGTGCATCTGTGGAATGATTAACAATCTGTTGTATGGCTAATTCACCCATCAAGTACTGAAAATCTTCCATGTCCTGACTTTGACTAGACAGTACGTAGTAGGCAACCAAAACCGCGAATGCCATGAGTGGAATCAAGGTAGTAATAACCATGCGAGCATAAATACCAGATAACAGGGATCGCGTTTCAGTCACCATGCCACCTCAACAACTACCAGTATTGTTTGACTGGAGGGCACTATAAATTACCCGATTCGTTAGACCGCAAGTCCGTACTAATGGCTAGTTTCTGTCCAATAAGGCCCGCCTGGGTACGATTACTCAACCCCAGAGCGCGCAAAATGGCACTGACATGAACCTTGATAGTATTCTCTGAGAGATGCAGTTCACGAGCAATAAGTTTGTTAGAAAGCCCCTTAGAAATACGCCGCAAAATATCCAACTGTCGTTCGGTTAAGAGTTCTGTAACCCCATCAGCGTTTGGTTGAAACTCATCCGATGCCCCGCTGAGATCTGAGCTTGGTCGAAGTAATATTTCTGGCATATATACGTCTCCGGCTAACACTTTAGAAATAGCCTTAAACAGTATATCTTTGGGTGCAGATTTGGTGACAAACCCCAAGGCTCCTATATTTAGACATTTCCTGATATGTACCACGCTCTCCGATCCGGAAAGTACGATGACAGGAAGTGTGGGGTAGGTCTCACAAACTGTACTTATAAAATCAAAACCTCCGTCACCACCAGGCATAAATAGGTCGATAATAGCGAGATCTATAGACTCATTTACCAGTATATCTAACGCTGCAGGCCCATCGCTAGCCGTGCTAACCTGGATGTCACTTAGCCCATCTAGGAGAGTTGCTTTAAGCCCAACACACACAAAAGCGTGATCATCGACAATGAGGGTATGCACATTAATAATCCTTTAGTGAATTGTATTTATGTGGTTAGAAGGAACTATCCATGAATTTCAAGTAGGCTTTTATTTATGATTAAACACACTCAAAAACCTTAAAATTTACGTTTATAGTATAGACAAACTATCCATTTAGCTATAGAAGAGTATCCCATTAAATTAGCCTTTTATAGCAGAGTGATTTTCAGAGCAACGCGAGTTATCGGGTATCGGTAATTATAAAGAGGAAGGTTAAAGGGAGGTGGGCGAGCGGAACATATACAAAAAAGCGGCCCATGAGGCCGCTTTTTTGTATCACTTTAGACAAGCTTTTCTTTAATTCTTGCCGAACGACCAGAACGATCGCGGAGATAATAAAGCTTAGCTCGACGAACTGCACCGCGACGCTTCACTTCTATGCTATCAACGAGAGGGCTATAAGTTTGAAAAGTACGTTCTACACCGATTCCATTAGAAATCTTTCTGACAGTAAAAGCTGAATTTAGCTGACGATTGCGTTTGGCTAAAACAACACCTTCAAATGCCTGGAGTCGCTCTCGAGCACCCTCTTTAACTTTGACCTGCACAACAACAGTATCTCCAGGACTAAAGTCTGGTATTTCTTTACTCATCTGCTCTTTTTCAATTGCAGCTATGATTGATGTTTTATTTGACATTTCTTGCTCCTCAATTTTCATTGGTTGGTGGTAAACCACCTGATTTAGAGCTCTGTACAGAGAGGATGAACACTATCCTTTGCCATCATCTGTCAGCGCAGTACTACTCTTTTTAAGTATCGCCTGCTGCTCTTGATCGAGCGCCAAGCCATCCAGTAAATCTGGTCTTCTCAATTGCGTTCGCAACAGAGATTGTTGCATACGCCAGCGTTTAATTTTTCCATGGTCTCCCGACAGCAATACCGACGGGACACTCTCTTCGCCGTAAACCTCAGGGCGGGTATAATGAGGGCAGTCTAGTAAGCCCTTAGCAAATGAATCCTGGCCTGCTGAGTCCTGATGGCCCAGCGCGCCGGGCTTTTGTCTAATTAGTGCGTCTACAAACACCATCGCTGGCAACTCACCGCCACTGAGCACGTAATCCCCGATAGACCATTCCTCGTCCACCTCTAAATTGATCAACCTTTCATCGATTCCTTCATATCGACCGGCAATCAAGATGAGATTTTGCTGCTTAGCAAATTCATTCACCGCGGCTTGATTGAGCAAGCTGCCTTGGGGCGACAGATACACGACAGTAGCGTCCTGATTAATCCATTCCCGAGCCGCTGTAATCGCCTTACGTAAAGGCGCAATTAGCATGACCATACCGGGCCCGCCACCATAGGGCCTGTCATCAACGGTACGATGTCGATCTTCAGTAAAATCTCTCGGATTAAAACAGGCTATTTCGATTAACCCATTTTTTACCGCACGCCCACTGATACCATGCTCAGTGATCGCTTCAAACATATTTGGAAACAGGGTAATCAATGCTATTTTCATTAATTT
>CAJWFB010000030.1 GCA_913031645.1 uncultured Cellvibrionales bacterium | reverse complement strand
CCACTTAGTATTTGCGACCTTGCATACAACCTCTGCGGCGTTGACGATTAATCGCATTATCGATGTATTTCCTGCCGAAGAAAAAGATATGGTTCGATCAATGTTGTCTGATTCGCTTCAGGCGGTGGTCACTCAAGCATTACTTAAAAAAGTTCAGGGCGGACGCATAGCAGCGCACGAAATTATGGTTGGAACTCCAGCAGTTCGCAATTTGATCAGAGAAGATAAGGTTGCGCAGATATATTCAGTGATACAAACCAGTAGCTCATTGCAAATGAAAACCTTAGATCAAAGTTTGAGTGCTCTTGTTGATGATGGAGTTATTAGTTTAGAGACCGCTCGTGAGAAAGCAGTTTCACCTAAGCACATAAGTAAAGACGAGCGTAATAATTACTCTTTACCCTCTTTTCCAGAGTTTATGAAGCCAAATTAAGCGGAAACAGAGTTAGGTTTAGTATTCCTTGGGGACTAACCAGTCGCTTATTTTAGATGAATTTGTTTTGTTTGCGAATCTGCTGATGATACCCTTTTGCTTTCAAATAATAATTTTTTGAGGAAACACCAATGAATGGCTTAATGATGGATTCACAGCTGACCATAACATCGATCATGAAACATGCAGATCGAATTCACAGCAAAAGTAAAATTGTGTCAGTGACTTCTGATAACCCACACCACAGTTATGCCTATGGTGATGCTTTCCGCAGAGTCCGTCAGCTTGCAAATGCATTAGAGGGGGTTGGATTTAAGCAAGGAGACCGTATTGCCACTTTAGCGTGGAACGACTACAGGCACTTCGAGCTTTATTACGCTATTTCCTGTTCTGGACAAATTTGCCACACCATTAACCCACGGTTATTTCCTGAACAAATTGATTTCATTATCAATCATGCTGAAGACCAATGGGTATTTACAGACCCTATGTTTGTTCCCTTATTGGATTCACTAAAAGACAAGCTACCAACTGTCAGAGGCTATGTGGTGCTTACTGATGAGGCGCATATGCCTGAGACTCAGTTGGCTAATGTGCATTGTTACGAAACATTTATTAGTGGACAAAATGACACCTTTGAGTGGCCAGACCTCAACGAGCAAACCGCCAGCTCAATGTGCTACACCTCTGGTACCACAGGTAACCCTAAAGGTGTGGTTTACAGCCATCGCAGTACTGTACTGCATTCCATCGTAGGCTCTCTACCCGATGTCATGAATCTTTCCGGTAGTGACGTGATTATGCCCATTGTGCCAATGTTCCACGTTAATGCTTGGGGAACCGCTTATAACGGGCCAATGACCGGATGTACGTTGGTATTTCCTGGGCCTAAGATGGCTGATGGGGAGACCTTAACGCGGCTAATCAATACTGAAAAGGTAAACTACTCTCTCGGAGTGCCAACGGTTTGGCTGGCTCTGGTGGATTATCTTAAAAAATCAGGTGAAACCGTAGCGAGTTTGAAAAGAGTAGTTGCCGGTGGTTCCGCCTGCCCGCTTTCGCTAATGAAAGCTATGGATGAATATGGAATCTATATGCACGTTGGCTGGGGCATGACTGAAATGAGCCCCCTGGGCTCATACAATAAACCTATGGATTGGATGAAAGACTGTACGGAAGAGGAAAAAGACGCTTATCGTATTCGTGCTGGTCGTATAGTCTATGGTGTAGAAATGAAGATTGTCGATGCAGATAACAATGATCTGCCGTGGGATGGTATCGCGTCTGGGTTGTTACTAGTAAAAGGCCCATGGGTTTGCGAGGGTTATTACCGTCTTGAAGACAAGCCGGCGTTAGATGCAGATGGGTGGTTTGATACCGGCGATATGGCCTCGATTGATGAGTATGGTTATGTCGTCATTACCGACCGGGTTAAAGACGTCATTAAGTCAGGGGGCGAGTGGATTAGTTCGATTGATGTTGAAAATGCGGCAATGTCGCATCCCCACGTACAAGAATCTGCCGTGATCGGTGTTGCCGACCCCAAATGGACCGAACGTCCCCTACTAATCGTTATTCCTGCAGAAGGCATAACTCCCGACAAGGACTCTATTCTGGCCTCTTTGGAGGGCAAAATTGCTAAGTGGTGGATCCCGGGAGACTGTGTGTTTGTGGATGAAATTCCACATACCGCCACCGGCAAAATCAGTAAAAAGGATTTGCGAGAGCAATTTCAAGACTATAGTTACTAGCGAGGAGTTTTAAAAGGAGCCACAAGCCTTCCACACTGTTCTTTTCTTGCGGCTACCCGGTGAATTTCGAAATTATTTAGCCTGCTGTCAACCATATTGGCAGGGCTTCGTTCTTATAGTTAGATCAAAATAGGAGACGCTTAACATGAGCAGGATGATTATTTTTTTGTTTACGGCATTATTGTCGGTTTCGATTCTAGCTGACCATCATAAAGGTAACGGTAAAGATCGACCAAAAGGAGACCTCTTCAAGCAAGCAGATACTGATAAAGACGGTCGAGTCTCCTATGATGAGCATGAAAAAATGATTGCGAGAATGGCAGAGAAGGGTCGAGAGCACTTCAACCGTATGGATGCTGATTCAGACGGGTTTGTGACTAAGGATGAAGCCAAAGCGATGCGCGGGAAAATGAAAAAAAGACATAAAATGCAGCGTAAAAAACGCAAGATGCTGATGGAAGAGAAATCGGATTCAGATGAGTAAATGACTAGGCATTAGCTAGACCGTGTAAAGGCCGCTTAACGAAGCGGCCTTTTTTATTTGCTTATTACTTCTAACCTCAATCGCAGTATATAATGATCGCTTAAAATAATTTTAATAACAAACCAACCTTGGATATTCTATGGCTGATTATTTAATTGCTCCATCTATTTTAGCGGCAAACTTTGCGCGGCTTGGTGAAGAAGTTGATGCGGTGCTTGAAGCCGGTGCAGATGTCGTTCATTTTGATGTTATGGATAACCACTACGTACCCAATCTAACCATTGGGCCCTTGGTGTGCAAAGCACTGCGAGACCATGGTGTTACTGCACCAATCGACGTTCATCTTATGGTTAGCCCAGTAGATGACCTTATTCGCATGTTTGCCGACGCGGGCGCTGATTACATTACATTTCATCCAGAAGGGTCTAATCATATTGATAGGTCGTTACAGTTGGTTCGTGATCTTGGCTGCAAAGCCGGATTAGTGATTAATCCTAGTACTGGGCTGGATGTTGCTCGTTGGGTTATGGATAAGATGGATATGCTCTTATTAATGTCGGTTAATCCTGGTTTTGGTGGACAAAAGTTTATTCCATCAACGCTGGACAAGTTAAAGCAGGCTAGAGCAATGATCGACAGCAGTGGCTATGATATTCGCTTAGAAGTTGATGGCGGTGTAGGTGTTGCCAATATTGCGGAAATTGCGGCGGCGGGCGCGGATACCTTTGTGGCTGGATCAGCTATCTTTAGTCAACCAGATTACGCTGAAGTTATTGGTAAACTTCGAGCTGAGTTGGCCAGCGTTGGCTAGATGTCAGAGTTGGAAAATACTAACAAAGTTTAGCCAGAGGTTTATTGACACCATTATATTGATTACAATAAAACCTTAGTGAGGATATAGCGTTGAAAGACACTTTGTTTGTTCATTTTGGGACTTGCCGTTGGCGAGGTTAATTGACCTTGAGTGCCGCGTGCACTTACATATACCAAATGAGAACAACATTAGGACGCTGTCATGAATCCCGATATATTTGCCAAATTGGCCACTCAAAATTTCAATAGAATTCCCATTACGCGTGAAGTACTCGCGGATTTAGAAACCCCGCTCAGCGTCTACCTAAAACTTGCTTTCGGCCCCAACTCTTACCTATTTGAGTCAGTTCAAGGTGGCGAGAAATGGGGGCGATATTCGCTGATTGGTATGCAGACCTCGACGGTACTTAAACTCTATGGCAATCGACTAGAAATTATTCGAGACGGAAAGCCAATGGTCACTCGCAATACCGATGATCCATTGGGAGAGGTTGAGCGATTTAGAGCTCTCTTTAGCATGCCAGACTTACCAGATTTACCTAGATTTACCGGTGGACTCGTGGGCTATTTTGGTTACGACACGGTTCGTTATGTTGAGCCTAGGTTATCTAAAAGTGCACCTCCGGATCAATTGGGCACTCCTGACATACTATTGATGGCCTCTGATGAAGTGGCGATTTTTGACAATCTCTCGGGCACTATTATGTTAGTGGTCCATGTTGATGCCAAAGATCCTAATGCTCTGGCATATGCTGAAGCCCGTCTAGACGAGCTCGAGCTGAAACTGGCCGAGCCCAAGCCAGATTTACCGCCTATGAATCTGCAGGGTGATGGTCTTGCTGAAGGGGCATTCGTTTCAAGTTTTGGTAAAGAAAATTACAAAAAAGCAGTAGAAAAGGTCAAACAGTACACCTTGTCTGGGGATATTATGCAGGTAGTCCCCTCGCAGCGATTCACGGCACCTTTTAACGATCAGCCGATTAATCTCTATCGAGCGCTGCGTCGACTAAACCCCTCGCCCTATATGTATTTTCTCGATTTGGATGGTTTCCATATTGTCGGATCTTCCCCAGAGGTGTTGGCACGACTGGAGGATGGTCAGGTCACGGTAAGGCCCATTGCAGGCACACGCCATAGAGGCGAGACTGATACTGATGATCGGTTACTAGAGCAAGAGATGTTGGCTGACCCAAAAGAGATTGCTGAGCACCTTATGTTGATAGACTTGGGTCGCAATGATGTCGGTAGAATCAGTCAAGCCGGTTCGGTTGAGGTTACCGAACAAATGGTAGTAGAGCGCTACTCTCATGTCATGCATATCACTTCGAATGTAGTGGGTCAGGTCAACCAAAATATGAGTGCCGTTGATGTTCTAAAAGCTACTTTGCCTGCTGGAACCCTCAGCGGCGCACCCAAAATTAGAGCGATGGAAATTATTGATGAACTCGAGCCGGTAAAGCGTAATATCTATGGGGGTGCAGTTGGCTATATTGGCTGGAATGGCAACATGGATATGGCCATAGCGATTCGTACTGCGGTCATTAAAGATAACGAACTCCATGTTCAAGCGGGAGGGGGTGTTGTTGCCGACTCAGTCCCTGAATCGGAGTGGGAAGAGACGATGAATAAAGCGCGGGCTGTTATGCGCGCGGCAGCAATGGTTTGCGGAGCTGAAAAATGATTTTAATGATTGATAACTATGACTCCTTCACCTACAACATTGTCCAGTACCTGGCCGAACTGAAAGCCGATGTAAAGGTAGTTAGAAATGATGAAATTTCCGTAGCCGATATTGAGAGGTTGGCACCGGAAAAAATAGTCATTTCTCCTGGGCCTTGCACGCCGAATGAGGCGGGAATCTCTGTTGACGCGATCAGCCACTTCGCTGGAGAGTTACCAATCCTGGGTATTTGTTTAGGTCATCAAAGTATTGCTCAGGCCTTCGGCGGTAAAATTGTGCGCGCCAAACAGGTGATGCATGGAAAGACCTCTAGGATTTGTCATCATAACACCGGCGTTTTTAAAGGCCTAAGTGCACACTTTGTTGCTACACGGTACCACTCTTTGGTAATTGAGCAGAACAGTCTGCCCGTCTGTCTTGAGGTGACCGCGTGGACTGAAAATGAAGATGGTTCTCTCGATGAAATTATGGGTGTGAGACATAAGCAATTGGCCATTGAAGGTGTGCAGTTCCATCCTGAGTCTATTCTCACTGAGCATGGACATGATTTATTGCGCAACTTTTTGGAGTCATAAAAATGAACATAAAAGAAGCAATAGCAGACGTTGTTGATGGGCAAGATCTGACACGAGATCAGATGTATGACGTGTTTCTTCAGCTAATGTCTGGTGGTGTCAGCGATGCGCAAATTGGAGCCTTTCTGATTGCCTTACGAATCAAAGGTGAAAGTATTGGTGAGATTACGGGTGCCGTCGAAGTCATGCGTGAACTTGTCTGCGGCGTTGACGTCTCTGGTGAGCATCTTGTTGATATTGTCGGTACCGGAGGTGACGAGTCAAATTTGTTCAATGTTTCGACGGTCTCAAGCTTTGTTGTTGCCGCAGCGGGAGGCCGTGTAGCCAAGCATGGCAACCGTTCAGTTAGCAGCAAAAGTGGCGCTGCAGATTTACTGGAAGCTGCAGGTGTGAACTTAAATCTCAGTGCTGACCAGGTGGCTATCTGTGTTGACAAGATCAGTATCGGCTTTATGTTTGCGCCCGCTCATCATAGCGCAATGAAATATGCGATTGGACCTAGAAAGGAACTAGGAATGCGTACTATTTTTAACATTCTTGGACCAATGACCAATCCGGCCAGAGTAAAACGGCAACTAATTGGCGTATACGATAAAGCGCTGTGCAGACCAATGGCCGAGGTGCTGGGTCAGTTAGGCGCAGAGCATGTAATGGTAGTGCACTCGGCTGACGGTTTAGACGAAATTAGTATTGCTGCAGAAACGCATGTTGCGGAGTACAAGGATGGACAGCTCAATGAGCATATACTATTGCCCGAGGATTATTTTGGTGTAAGACAATCCCTGCAGGGGTTGTCAGTGAAGGACGCCAAAGAATCACTTGCCATGATTTTTGCAGCTCTGGGCGGCACTGCGCCAGCGGCGATGGATTTAATTGTGCTTAATGCTGGCGCCGCACTTTACGTCGCTGGGTGTGCAGATTCGATGGAACAGGGTGTAGTGATGGCTCAAGAGTCAATCACTAGTGGCGCAGCGAGTGCAAAAATTGATCAGCTTGTAGACCTAACCAACAGCATTTAGTCTGGCGTTAAGAGAGAAAAATAATGAGTACTGAAACACCAACGATCTTAAAGAAAATTTTAGCGCGTAAGCGCGAAGAAATAATTAAGCATAGCGCCATTATTCCTCAATCTGAGTTAGTTGAGAAAATTAATCAGGCCTCTGCACCAAGAGGCTTCACCCAAGCTATTATCGATAAGATTGCAGCGGGCGATGCTGCAGTCATTGCTGAAGTTAAAAAGGCGTCTCCTAGCAAAGGCGTAATATGTGAAGATTTTGATCCGGCATTCATTGCGCACAGCTATCAGCAGGGTGGAGCTTGCTGTCTCTCAGTACTAACTGATGTTGATTTCTTTCAGGGTTCAAATGAGTATTTGAGGCTCGCTCGGAATGCCTGCTCATTGCCAGTAATACGCAAAGATTTCATCATCGACAATTACCAGATCTATGAAGCTCGGGCTATGGAGGCAGATTGTATTTTACTGATCGTGTCGGCTTTGACACAGAACCAGTTGTGTAACTTGTACGAAACCGCGATTTCACTAGGCATGGATGTATTGATCGAAGTGCACGATGAATCAGAGCTGGAGCGCGCTCTATACTTGAATAGCCCCTTGATTGGCATCAATAACCGGAACCTCCATACTTTTGAGGTTTCGGTAGAGAATACTTATCGGTTACTCAATAAAATTCCATCGGGCACAACAGTTATTACTGAGAGCGGTATTCTTAATCGCACTGATGTTAGTAACATGCGAGGCAGGCAGGTTGATGGGTTTTTAGTCGGAGAGGCGTTTATGCGAAGCAAAAACCCAGGATTAAGGCTTCAAGAAATGTTTACCTAGAATATTTACTGGGCAGTTCTGTAACCGGTGTACGACCATAAATAAGTATGGTTTTCCCTCGAACTGAAATCAGCCCTGTTTGCTGGAGCTCTTTCAAAACCCGTCCGACCATCTCCCGCGAACAGACGACAATTTTTGCCAGCTCTTGGCGCGTAATCTTAATTTGCATGCCATCTGGATGACTGATTGCATCGGCATGGCCGCTCAGTTCGTTTAATGTGCTGGCAACCCTGCCAGTGACATCTAAAAATGCTAGATTACCAGCGTTTTGGGTGGTCTTTTTAAGTCTTGTCGCTATCTGTTGGGTGACTGCTAGTAAAAATTCGGGATTTTGCTTGTACAGTTCGGTGAATTTAAAATACCCTATTTCACTAATTTCACAATCAGTCTTTGCCCTAATCCAAGCGCTACGAACACCATTTTCGAAAAGTCCCATTTCTCCAAAAAACTCTCCTGGATTTAAGTATGCGACAATCATTTCTCGATTATTTTTTGTATCCTCGATTAAGACACACACCGTGCCTTTGGAAACATAATAGAGTGTATCGGCCTTATCGCCAGCATAAATAATCGTACTCTTCGCCGGGTATCGCTTTCGATGGCTATGCGCTAGAAGCGCTTCTATGTTCTTTATATACTTAGGTTCTTTATTGATCATTCAACTAATCCTTGTGTTGAATTTATAAACTTCCGCGTCTCAAATGACTCCGAATATTCCCTCTCTCTACCTTTGACCTTACGTAAAATTTAAGTGCATGTGAATAGGAGATAATACTTAGAAAAGTATAGATATTTATTTGGATGCCACCGGAGATAGTTAGCCACATATCAAAAAGGAACCTTTCAAGGTTCCTTTGAGTAAACCCTTAAGCAGAGTTAAGTGCAGCTTTACTAGAACTAATTTACAGTGATCAGAGCCTGCTGATTTAGCAGGCACAAGGCAAAATATGCTACTGTTTTTTAGAAGCCTCTTTGTTAGGCGCTTCAAGTTTTGCGAAATCATCCTTCGCAATTGCAGCACCCGTTATCCCGGCAAAACCGAGTAATAAATAGACGAGCGTCATGATATATCCCTATTTTTTTGGAGCTCCATTGCTCCAACCCGCGTACTATATGCTTAAAAAGGTCATAAACCTAATGCATTTAATGCATTTTATCTATGCAAAATTGGTATGCCAGATTTTCTGTTACCTTTTGAAAGTTAAAAAAAAGGGACCTCATGTGAGGTCCCTTAAAAAAATCCTATGCAGGATTAAGAGGGGTGTGGATCGCAGTGCGAATTCTGAGTGCCGCAAGCTTAAACGTTTCTTTTTTTCACCACTGCTAAGCGACAGAGGTACCAATATAAGCTTTGAAGTGGCATACTTCCAATGCATTTTATGCATTCACAATATGCGTTTTTGTTATACCTTGTTGGAGGGGATGAATGAACTTACAGAAACTTAACCGTCTGGATTTGAATTTACTGGTTTCTTTGCAGGCGCTCTTGGAAGAAAAAAGTGTGACTCGCGCTGCGGCTAGACTGTTTATTAGTCAGCCGGCAATGAGCCGAGTACTTCAGAGACTCCGTGATCAGCTCGATGATCCCTTGTTTACTCGAACTGGCAATGAGTTGGTGCCAACCCCGAAGGCAAGAGAGATGCAGCTTCGATTGCCCCAGTTGTTGGATAGTATTTTAGATATGGTAAATCAGGGTACATTTGATCCTGCTACCTATATCGGAGAAATTTCAATCGCTGTACCTGAATTTGTTGCTATAACGCTAGTCTCTGAATTAACTAAAGTTGTAGCTAATGATGCGCCAGGATTGGTCCTCTCAGTATCAAGTGGCATCGAATCTGTCGAGGGTGATCTGGCGGTTGGTGCATTAGATTTTGCGATTGATATCGATAGGGGCATTACCGATAACATTACCACAAGAACTCTTTCTAACTATGCCCCTTCAATTTGGATGAGACACGGACATCCTTTAGCAAATAAGGAAAAGGCGACTCTAGAAGATATTCTAAAGTATCCCTTCGTCCAGTATTATCTGCTTATCTCCAAGCGAGTTAGTGCTAGAAACAATGCGCGTTTTGACAGAACACTGGCAGAACTGGGTTTAAAACGCGAAAAAGCCCTGGTCACAAATCAATTGCTAACTGCCATGGAAACTGTCTGCGATACGGATTGCCTGATGGTTGCCACTCAAAAGAGTAGGGTCATGGAACGTGAAGAACATCGTATTGTCAGTAAGCCTTTTCCGGAGGAATTGCCTCACGAAGAAAGTATCAAGTTGGTCTTGTTACAGCATCAACGAACATCGGGATCGCCGATACATCAATGGCTAGTTGACAAAATGTTCGGCGTCATAGAACGGCATGATGCTGAAGTAAACTAGCCTTACGCTAGAGCCTATAGTTACCATCGCCCAGAAAATTGAGGTGCAGAATGTTTATCATTAATGAGTTTAAAAACAACAGCATATAACGAAAATTCAGCAATAAAAGACATAACCCATTACTCTATTGTTAAACTCGAGTGGATTAATTAGGTCTAAATAGAACTAAGGACTCTTGCGCAGTTAAATTGGGTTAGATCTTATAGCTGCCCTTAGTCATTACCGATGACACTAAAGTCATTGCCTGTTTAACTGGCGAAGGAAAGTTATAACCACCAGCGTCTAAGGCCGCCTGTGCATGACGCTCCTCATCAGCCAGCATTTCCTCAACAACAGCCCTGCTTTTCAAGTCTTCTGCGGGTAATTGATCAAGATGAGTTTTCAAGTGACTACAGACTTGATCTTCAGTAGCGGCAACAAAGCCGAGGCTTAGCTTATCACTAATGAGGCCAGCAGTAGCGCCAATGCCAAAGGACGCAGCATAAAAAAATGGATTCAAAAGACTAGTGTTGCCACCAAGATCCTTGATGCGTTCCTCGCACCAAGCCAGGTGATCAATCTCTTCAATGGCGGCTTCTTTCATTTGCTCACGCACATCAGGCAGCTTTGCGGTTAGCGCCTGGCCTTGATAGAGCGCCTGAGCACAAACCTCTCCGGTATGATTAACGCGCATAAGGGCAACCGCGTGATCGCGATCTGCACTGGAGAGTTCAGCATCTTGCACATCGAGTGCCGGGGATACCCTCTCTGGCGTCGGAGCATCGCCTAATACTGTGCGCAAGCCGTGATCAATTTGAGTGATGAATTGGTCCAGCACTGACAACTTTCGGTTATTCACGATTTAAAATTCCTCTTTTCAGTAGCCACTATTGTAGCTACTTTTAAGCGCTGCTTTCTAGTTAAAAATATCGGTAGGTAAGCGATAGCAAAAAATATCATGGCCAAGCACTCGGTGACTAGAATGTAGATCGGCCAAGGACCGAAAAAATCTAGCAGAGAGGGGTTGACCGGCTTATTCATCATGTAGAAATAATTAGCCTCTAACCCAATATTAATGGGAATTAGGCACAGAATATAAATATTCATCCATATGAAGGTACGCAATATACCCTTGGCATGTGGGTATAACTTGAAGGCTAACAGATGATGGACAACCACAACGACCAGCCCACAATGAACTAGCCAATACTTAAAAAAACCATAACTCGGGAACCCGCCGTCTGGGTCAGGCGTTATTATTGCTTGCAGTGTGCCAGACAACACAAAAAAATAAATAACTTCGAAGCGTCTACGGTTGGGTTGCCAAAACAGCAATGGAGCAAAAAGCGCCAATAGATTACAAATTGACACTGGCAAATTAACTGCCGCATCAAACCTACCAAAGGCAATATGTACGGCAGTCCATATGAGGACAGTGAGGCTGAGAAAAACAGAGGCAGATCGGGTAAGTAACAAGTTTTGATGATCGTCTAGACGCGGCACAAGCTTGACAATGCCCAGCAAGCAGACAATAAAAACAACCACTGCCCCGAGATGCGACGAGCTGTAGGAAGTGAAAGAAATATCACTACTAAAAAACGCCTGATCACTCAGCATTTACGCTCCCTTGTGTTGCTGAAAACTAGCTATTTTGCTCACGAGCAATGGCGCGCCAACCAATATCATCGCGCAAATAAACATCATCCCAATGAATTTTAGCGGCTACCTCATAGGCACGTGCCTGAGCCTCCGATACCGTCTGACCGATAGCTGTTGCGCAGAGCACACGACCCCCGCTCGTCACAACCTTGCCGTCAGACATACTTGTTCCGGCATGGAACACTTTTTCATTCGGGCTATCTGACAAATCTGAAAAACCGGATATAACATCACCACCGCGATAACTTCCGGGGTAACCCCCCGCGGCCAGCACCACGCCAATAGATGGCCTTGGATCCCATTTAGTCGTTTGCTGATCCAGTGTACCCTCTAATGCTGCCATGCAATGTGCTACTAAATCCGATTGCAAGCGCAGTAAAATCGGTTGAGTCTCGGGGTCGCCAAAGCGGCAGTTATATTCAATAACCTTGGATGTTCCATCGGCCATGATCATCAATCCTGCATACAAAAAGCCGGTATAGTCATTGCCCTCAGCGGCCATTCCATTAACCGTTGGGTAGATCACCTCATCCATGATTCGCTGATATATCACATCATCTACCACTGGCGCTGGCGAGTATGCCCCCATACCACCGGTGTTAGGGCCGGTGTCACCATTGCCGGCACGCTTGTGGTCTTGACTAGTAGCCATAGCCAGCACATTTTTACCATCTACCATGACGATAAAGCTGGCTTCCTCGCCATCCAAAAACTCTTCAATAACCACGCGACTACCAGCGTCACCAAAGGCATTACCAGCAAGCATGTCACGCACCGCGTCTTCTGCCTCGGCCATAGACATAGCAATAATCACGCCTTTGCCTGCGGCCAGCCCATCGGCTTTGATCACAATGGGGGCGCCAACCTGATGCAAATATTCCAGCGCGGCATCAACCTCAGTAAAATTGCCATACTTAGCGGTGGGTATTTGTTGGCGTTCTAAAAAGTCTTTGGTAAAGGCCTTAGAGCCCTCTAATTGAGCGGCACCGCGGGAAGGACCAAAGATCGCTAACCCACGGGACTGAAAATAATCAACAATGCCATCCACCAAAGGCTGCTCAGGACCAACGATAGTTAGGCCAACGTCATTATTCTTGGCAAAGTCAGCCAGCGCACTAAAGTCAGCAATGGAGATCACAACATTTTCTAGATGGGGCTCCATTGCAGTTCCTGCATTGCCAGGAGCGACAAAAACGGTGCTGACAGTTGACGACTGAGATGCCTTCCAAGCCAGTGCATGTTCACGTCCACCAGAGCCGATAACCAGAACATTCATTGTATAATTTCCAAGCAAAAATGAGCGTAAAATTATAACAGACTGCGCGGCTCGGATTACATAATTTGTGGTAGGGTGTCGATAACAATAATAATCTAAATGACCGTCTAAGGCGTAATTTCCAGAAGAGACAAATGGTTACCGAGGATATATCCCATCGCTGAATCACAACAACCTAATGAACCTACTATTATGTGGTTTCGCCAAGATCTAAGGCTTGCCGACAATCCGGCGCTTTGTGCTGCCTGCCAGCGAGGTGAGATCATCCCCGTTTATATCCTTGATGATGAAGGCGCCGACTGCTGGAAAATGGGAGGGGCTAGCCGCTGGTGGTTGCATCATGCACTGGACGATCTAAATAGCTCACTGAAGCAGGGGTTACGGCTTTTTAAGGGTGATGCCCAAACTATTCTGAGGAATCTTGCCGAGCAAACTGGCGCTAGAGCGATCACTTGGAATCGTTGTTATGAGCCCTGGCGTATTGCACGTGATGCGATGATTAAAACAGCACTTAAAGCTGATGGACTTGACGTACAAAGCTTCAATGGCTCGCTGCTGTGGGAGCCCTGGCAAGTGCTTAAAAAAGACTCAACACCTTATAAAGTTTTTACCCCTTATTACCGTCGTGGGTGTTTATCATCAGCTCCGCCAAGGCGGCCGAATGCTACCCCTGCAACGATAAAAATTTCAGAAAATAGTGTGCAGTCACTATCGCTAAAAGACCTTAATTTGCTTCCTAAAATTACTTGGGATACGCAAATGAAAGCGCGCTGGGATATCACCGAAGCGGCAGCCCATGAACGCCTCGATGAGTTTGTCATGGACGAGTTACAAGACTATCGCGAAGGGCGAAATTTCCCAGACAAAGCGAATGTTTCACGGCTCTCGCCCTACCTTCACTTTGGTCAAATCTCACCCAACATTGCCTGGCACCGGGCCGCAGAGGCAGGAGCTTTTATTACTAACGAGCAGAGTTTGGATACCTTTCTGAGCGAGTTAGGTTGGCGTGAATTTTCATACTACTTGCTCTACCATTTTCCAGGATTGCCAACGGATAATTTGCAGGTACGCTTTAATCTATTCCCATGGGCAGAAAATACCGACGCAGATTTAAAAGCCTGGCAGCAGGGCAAAACCGGTTATCCACTGGTAGATGCAGGCATGCGTGAACTTTATAACACTGGCTATATGCATAACCGCGTGCGCATGGTGGTGGGCTCATTTTTGGTCAAAAACTTACTCATTCATTGGCATGCAGGTGAACAATGGTTTTGGGATTGCCTAGTGGATGCTGACCTTGCTAGTAATAGTGCCGGTTGGCAGTGGATCGCTGGTTGCGGTGCTGACGCCGCACCTTTTTTCAGAATCTTCAACCCCATTACTCAAAGTGAAAAATTCGACAAGCAGGGCGATTACATTCGACGCTACGTGCCCGAACTTGCCAATATGCCTGAAAAATATATTCATGCGCCCTGGTTAGCACCCGCTGAGGTACTTGCAGTGGCTGGGGTCGAAGTTGGCCATAACTACCCAGCGCCCATCATGGATATTAAAGAGTCTAGAGAGCGGGCATTGGCCGCTTTTGCGGTGACTAAAATTCAGCCTGCAGAGGCTTAATAGGTTTCATTTTAGTGGAGCAACACTATGAATTTTGGCAGTGACAATCAAACCGGCGCATCTGCGCAGGTACTAGATATGCTAACCACGGCTAACAATGAGTACACCCATGGCTACGGCGATGACCGCTGGACACAACAAGCCATAGATGCGCTAAAAACTTTATTTGAATGTGACCTAGAAGCCTATTTTGTAGCGACCGGTACCGCGGCAAATTCCCTAGCATTATCGTGCATGGTACAACCATGGGAGTCTATTCTCTGTCATGATAGCGCCCACATTATTCTCGATGAGTCTACCGCACCCGAAATGTTTACAGGGGGTGCGCGCATGGTGCCCATCTCAAAGGGCGAAGGCAAAATTAATGCGGTACAGGTGGACCAGTATGTCCAAAAAACAGGTACTGACTATCCACACAATGTTCGACCTGCCGCCTTAAGTATTACTCAAGCCAGCGAGTCTGGCCTTGTCTACACACCCACCGAAGTTACTGCACTCAGTGCTGCGGCTAAAGCCAATGGCCTATCCGTCCACATGGACGGCGCACGGTTTGCAAATGCGGTGGCATCGCAGAAGTGCACGCCCGCAGAGTTGTCATGGAAAGCAGGTGTAGATGTGCTTTGTCTTGGGGCTACCAAATGTGGTGCGCTGAGTGCCGAGGTCGTTATATTTTTTAATAAAGACCTAGCTCAGACCTTTACCCATCGTCGTAAGCGGGCAGGTCACTTGCTATCTAAAGGAAGGCTGTTTGGAGCGCAAATGGTAGGCTGGTTGCAAGACGATCACTGGCTTGAGCTAGCCCAGCATGCTAATACTCAAGCGGCCAAGCTAGCAGAAGCGATCGCATCTATTCATGGCCTAACACTAGCTTGGCCGGTTGAATCAAATGAGCTTTTTGTCATCATGCCCAAAGGGTTAGCAGAGCACTTGCAAGCGGCTGGTGCAGAATTCTATGACTGGTATGAGAGCACATTGCCAGCCAATATCACATTAGGTGAAGATGAAATGTTTGCTCGTTTAGTCACCTCTTTTGTAACCCAAGACGCCCAGCGCCACGATCTTTGTGAGCTTGTAAGCGATTATTTTGCCAGCCCGCTCTAAGTTATTGATAAATGTTGTGCATACTTTACGATCACGCTATGCGCTTTTACATTTCGCTAATCGCCACCCCAGCCTTTGCCGTATTGAAATAAATAGGTCTATTTATAAGTAAATAATCTATACTAAAAGACTCTGGCCTCTCGCCCACTGGCCTTGATCGAATATCTCTATTTTTTTCAAAGCATTGGGCGCGTCTTAAAAGCCAATTATTGGACAAGGGTTCAAGCATGGATGCAACGAATAAGTGCCTTGGTGGCAAGGCTGATACAATAAAAGTGCTTCAATCTCAGATCAAACGTCTCGAATTACATTCTCGCGCCTTAGCAGAGAACCATTCAACACTCGAGGCTGTTATCAACAGTACAGGATTAGGGATATGGGATTGGCATGTTCAAACGGGGAAAGCTATCTTCAATGAACGCTGGGCGAATATTGTTGGCTATACATTGGAAGAGTTGTCTCCTGTAAGCATTGAAACGTGGATGCAGTTCGCGCATCCAGATGATCTTGAAGAATCTGACCGGTTATTAAAAGCGCTTTGGGCAGGTCAAACTCAGGTATATATGTTCGAATCCCGAATGAAACATAAGGATGGGCATTGGGTGTGGGTCTATGATACGGGTCAGGTGATCGAATGGGAAAGCGCCGGAGTGCCTAAGAGGATGGTTGGTACTCATTTAGATATTACAGAAAAACAAGGAACAATAGCTGAGCTTGATGAAGCCAATAAACGCCTCAAGGAGCTAAGCTATATGGATTCGTTAACAAAGATTCCAAATAAAAGAGCTTATGGCGAAAAACTAAGCAGTCAAGTTGCTGAGACTAAAAGATCTAAAACTCCGCTGTCTTTTATTTTAATCGATGTGGATGACTTCAAGAATTACAATGATAACTATGGCCATGAACAAGGCGATGAAATTTTGGTTGGGGTGGCGGGAATAATACAGAGTGCGCTGCGAAGAAAAACTGATTTTGTTGCGCGTTTGGGTGGTGATGAAATGGCTATAATTTTGCCTTACACAGATATAGGTGGTGCGAAAATAATAGCAGAGAGAATCCAGCAAGCTCTTTTTAATGAGAAAGAAAACCATCCCTTTACTGGATTAAGAGAAAACTTGACCCTGAGTATAGGTGTATCTTCCTCTCAAATGGGCGTCGACTCATTGTTTGAGCATGCAGACGCCGCTTTGTATATGGCAAAAAAACAGGGACGAAATAGAATTGAAATTTATGCAAAAGCAAAAGACCTAAGCTAATAGCAAACCAGCGATCAGTAAATTTGTTAAGCTAATGCTTGAAGTACGAAATAAGTAAAAATACTTATGATCTAATACGCTGGTCAATAAAAAGAAGGGAGGAAAGTGCATATTTCGGAGGGGTTAGACAAATATCTAGAGTCAATGGTTGCAAAACCTGCTGCCAGTAAAGCTATGGTTCTGTCGGGGTTATTAGGTTTTTTTGGCGCAGCCGTTATGTTTGCTGGTGATCTATTACTCTATGCCCATTGGCGTGAAATGCCTGTGGTGAATGAAGCCATTCTCTCGTTGTTGCCGGGCAGAAAAGCTGTGCTTTTGGCAACATCGGGGCAGCTGCAACTATCCGGTATTTTAGGACCTATTGCAGCAGTTTTTTACCTTTTTGGTGCTTGGCATCTATATATTAAATTGGCAGTTTACTCGCGGTTTTGGGCCGCTTTAACCGCTGTTTCCTTCGGTTTTAGCATAATAATAGCCGGTGCCTACCATGCCTTGTGGGGCATGTATGGGTTTATTGTTCAGTTCGCTAATGAGCAAGGGTTGGCATCATTGGCGCTACTTGAGGTAGCCGCTAATTACATGACTTTTGTTGCTGACACAGTGACCGTACCCCTGGGCCTGGCGTGTTTGATTGTCTTGGTGAGAACGCTTCTGGCTGAAACCGATTACCCACGATGGATGGCACTGTTAAACCCATTCCTTCTTTTTTTTGCGGGTGGGCCAATACTGGCTTCAGTAGCCATCAATATGCCAGTACCCTATGGCGCGCTGACTGTGGGGACTTACTTTAACGTGGTAATGATGATTTTCTTTTTGGCCTCAGTTTATAGCCCGAAACGAAAAAGGTGAGCGCTTATCACCTATGAAGAATATGAAAAAAACAATTGGCTGGGCGGCTATTAGCGTTACAGCTCTTGTTGGCTTAGGCTTTTGCGCACTCGCTTGGGTGTTTTCGTCTAATGTCATGCATCCTTCCTATACCTGCAGTGAAGCGCATTTCATTTATTGCGGTGACCCGTCGCAGCTAGGTTTAGATTTTAAAGATATTTCTTTTCAGTCTGAGGATGGCAACCATCTGAGTGCCTGGTATTTGCCAACTGAAAATTCTAGCAAAGCCATTATTTTTGTCCATGGCCATGGAGCCGACAGACATGAGGGTATGCGTTGGTTTAAGTCTATTAACCAAGCAGGGTTTAACATACTGGCTTTAGATCTAAGAAATAGTGGGAAAAATGTACGCTCCTTTTCGACTATGGGGTACTTTGAAAAGAACGATGTCAAAGCAGCTGTCGACTTTTTGTATCAGCGGGACATTCAAAGTGTCGGTATCTTCGGCACCTCAATGGGGGCAGTCACCTCAATCATGGCAATGGAAAAAGACCCACGCATAGGTGCCGGTGTTTTTGAGGCTGGTTGGTCGAACTTAAGAGCTCTGTATGGGGAAATCATAGAGCAGTATTTGGGTGTACCCACCTTTCCCCTGTTACCCCTCACTATTGGCTTGCTGGAGTATCGCACTGGCATGGATATGGCGAAGCTAAATCCAGAAGATATTTTGGGTAATATAGCACCAAGGCCTGTCTTTATTATTCACTGTACCGGCGACAGCCTTATTGGTCTTCATCATGGTGAAAGAAATTATGTGGTAGCCAATCAGCCTAAAGAATTTTGGAAATCGCCATGTAATGAGCATGCTAGGGCGTGGCAATCGGATCCTATTTATATCGAAAAACGTGTGGCCAATTATTTCTTGGAATATTTATAGGCGACCCCGCTCCGTTGCACCAAACCTAATTTAGCTCATTTGTTGAGTCGCTAAAGGTTTATATAATCGTTAATGTCAATGACGTCTAATCATTGTTCCCTATCGGCTAATATTGTTAATTGGTAAGCGCGCCCTATACTGAGTAGACAATTTGTTGAGATACTACCTTTTAAACCCGATGGTAGTTAATGGAGGCAGAGATGTTTGGTCGTCTTAGCAGTCATAGAAATATAGTTTTATCGCTCATGCTTATATTGTCATTGCCGCTTACTGCGGTTGCTGCAAAGAGCACTTCAACACCAAATATCGTTTTGGTGGTTATGGATAATTTTGGTTATGGCGAGATTGGTGTTTATGGTGGAGGTGTTTTGCGTGGCGCGCCAACGCCTAATATTGACAGCATCGCAACTGAAGGGTTTCAGCTAACCAATTTTAATGTTGAGGCTGAGTGCACGCCATCCAGGGCAGCGTTAATGACAGGCCGTTATGGTATTCGCACGCGACAGCAACCTGAAGGCGTACCCAGAGGTATTTGGTACGGTCTTACTCAGTGGGAAATTACCCTAGCAGAGATGCTCTCAGACACCGGTTATGCCACTGGAATGTTTGGCAAATGGCACTTGGGTGATGCCGAGGGACGCTACCCAACAGATCAAGGGTTTGATGAATGGTATGGTATTCCCAATTCCTCAGATCAAGCGTTTTGGCCTGATAGTGATAGTTTTCAGAAAGATGCGGGGGTGGAATTTACCCGTATCATGACCTCCAAGCGCAACCAGAAACCAAAAAAGCATGAGGTCTATGGCCGTGCCAAACGCGCCACCATTGATCGAGAAATTACCGATCATGCCTTAGATTTTATACGGCGAAAAGCTAAAATCCAGCAGCCATTCTTTGCTTATCTGCCTTATACACAGACCCATGAACCCGTGGATGCTCACCCCGACTTTAAAGGTAAAACAGGCAACGGTAGCTTCGCAGATGTACTAGCACAAACTGATAGTTATGTGGGGGAGTTATTGGCTACGATTGATGACCTTGGGTTAAAAGACAATACAATTTTTATCTTCACATCAGACAATGGACGCGAAGGCATTAAACGGTCATTTGGGTTCACTGGGCCCTGGAGGGGCACTATGTTCTCGCCGTATGAGGGATCCCTGCGGGTGCCTTTTTTGATCCGTTACCCAGGCAAGATTGCTCCTCGGCAAGTCTCCAATGACATTGTGCATCTGATCGACATTTTTCCGACACTGGCTAACTTTGTTGGTGGAGATATTCCTCAAGATAGAGTGTTAGATGGGGTTGATCAGTCCAAATTCTTCACCGGCCAGACAGCGAAATCCGCCAGAGAATCAGTCATTATTTATATAGGCAATGAGCTGTTCGGTGTGAAATGGCGCAACTGGAAAATGCTACTCAAAGAGATTG
>CAJWFB010000029.1 GCA_913031645.1 uncultured Cellvibrionales bacterium | reverse complement strand
CCGCCGAAGCTATCGATGGTGTCTGTGACACTGAAAATGATCGCCTCGATTCTGAATTGTCCATGGTGCGCTATATTACCTGGGCTATTCCCTCGATCGGCTTTATTGGCACCGTGCGAGGTATTGGCGCTGCCCTAGGTCAAGCCCATGAGGCAATGCAGGGTAACATTGCCGGTGTTACCAGTAGCCTTGGTGTCGCATTTAATTCTACCTTCGTAGCGCTACTCATTAGTATGTTAGTGATGTTCTTTATGCATCAGTTGCAGCTGACCCAAGAACGGTTGGTCCTTGATTCACATGCCTATTGTGAAAATAAGTTACTTCGTTTCTTGAAAGCTAAGTCATAGTAGCTGTGACCATGACAACGGCAGTTTTAGACATTAATGATCAATCTCTACTGATAATGACAGACCTTGAGCAGTCCTATAGTGAATGTGGTTTTGCACAGTTATCAAATAAGGGTATTACCTGCGGTGCAGATGCCTATGCCTTGCATTGGCAGGTACCTCAATCGAGCTTTAATGATTACTGGAGACATTTAAACCAGCTACCCCTGCCGCACAAACAACAATGGGCGCGGCATAATGCAGATATAGCCTTTGCCCAACTTCAACAAATGCTTCTCGCAGCAGGCTCCCCTGAAAAGGTTATTTTGAGCGTCCCTGGAAGTTTTAGCGACGCTCAGCTGGCACTATTAGTAGGTCTATTAAATGCTACTTCAAGTGCATTAACGGGCGTTATAGACAGCGGATTAATGGCTGCCTTAATGACTAAAGAAGATGGATGGATAGTAGAGTTGCATTTGCACCAAACAGTTCTTAGTTTGGTGCACTTTGAACACAGCAATGGTCAGACGAACCTTATAGTCGCCCAACAAGAAATTATTCCAGATCTAGGTATTCTGCAAATTCATAACACCGTTGCCAACCATATAAGCGATCGATTTATAAAAGACTATCGCTATGATCCCCTACATGACTCTGCTGGTGAGCAGGCCATTTATGCTCAAATGGCAGATTGGCTCTCAGATATAGTGATTCATAACGAAACCCTTATCGTGCTCAACACCCCCAGTGGTGACTTGTCACTGACGATACACAAAGACGACATTGTCGTCTTACTCCAACGTCGTCTCGATCATCTAACAAGAGTACTCAGTACTCAGTCAGAAACAAACATAGCTTTCACCGAGAGCGCGACCCTAATACCTCTCCTCTCTTCTGATTATGCTGACAGCGACAATATACGGCGTGTTGATGCCGCCATGGTCTGCTTGGACATCGCGGAACGTGTTTTCTCTGAAAGCGCAGAGCCGATTAGAGTTTCTTCACTGCAAATATCCTCTTTATCGGCACCTGAAAGAGTCCTAGGCAGGCACTCCAGAAATACCATTGCGACACATCTGTTGCATGAGGGGGAAGCATGGAGCTTAGATGCACCGGTGAGTATATCTATTAGAGATGGCCAGTTGCGACTATCAAATGATATCAATAAAGCTGCCGCTGTATGCTTGGTAATTCGCGATAACTCGCTGCGGATACTCCATCAACAGACTGGTTGCAGAGTCGTATTACCGGTGAAATGTAGCCGCGGTGAAACACTGATTGTAGGTGAGCATTCGCTAATGCTTATAGAGGTCATTCATGGCTAAAAAGCGACGAAATGTAGCATTTAGCTTGTCATTCTTAGATATCATGGCCTGTGGCTTTGGTGCGGTAACGTTGCTTTTTTTAATTCTGCGACACAATGCCAATGAAATACCCGTGCCTGATGAGCGCCTCTCATCCGAAATCAGCCTCCTCCAACAAGATATTGAGCAAGCAGAACAAAACAAGGTCGAGGCTCTCAATAGTCTTGAAAAAATCGCACTTGAGATTGTCGACACTCAGGGATTATCCAAGCGAGTTATTACCGAACTTGCGGAGAAAGAAAAAAGTATTCAAGAAGATCCCAACAACATTGATAAATTGCGTCGGCAGGTCAAACAGCTAGAAGACGAAACGGCTCAAATTGAGGAGGTAGAATTCGGTGATAAAGTACGCGAATTCATCGGTGACGGAAATCGACAATATCTAACAGGTCTAACCCTTGGTGGAGAAAGGGTGTTAATTTTAATTGATGGCTCTGCCAGCATGCTAGCCGATACCGTGGTTAATACCCTTAGACGCCGGAATATGAATGATGAGCAAAAACAGCAATCTGAGAAATGGCAATGGTCACTGCGCACCCTTGAATGGCTGCTTGCACAGTTACCACCCAGTAGCAGATTTCAGGTATATGTCTTCAACAATGAGACTCAAGCAATGTTAGCCGGCACTGAGGGCGAATGGCTAGATGCTTCGGATTCGTTAGCACTAGAGAGAGTCATGGCAAGCACTGAAAAATATGTGCCCTCGGCGGGAACTAGCCTATCGAAGGCAATGAGTAGTATCTCGGGCTTCGATTCAAAGCCTGATAATCTGTTTATTCTAACCGATGGCCTGCCAACACTGGGCGACTCGCCACCTCAAAACTATATGGTCACTGGTAAGCAGCGAAGAATCCACTTCGAGACTGCAATTTCTAAGCTCCCCAGAGGTATCCCAATAAATACTATTTTGTTTCCTATGGAGGGCGATCCAGAAGCTGCTGCATTATTCTGGCAGCTAGCACTCGATACTAGAGGTGCCTTTATCGCGCCTTCCAGGGACTGGCCATGACCACTAATCTCATCAAAGTTGGGTGCCCATGAAAAAACAACGGCGGCAACAGCAAGAAGCCAGCATCTCATTTTTAGATGTTATTAGCTGTGGGTTCGGCGCTATTGTGCTGCTGCTGATTATTGCCAAAATAGGCGAGCCTGCCATTTTGGAGGATGCTGAGCGCCAACTAGAGGGCTCGGTTAGAGACTATCAAGAGCGTCTGTTTGAAATACGCGGTGAAACAGTGGTCCTCGACAAGCGTTTAAAATCCCGTAAACAGCAGCTTTCTGATTTGACTGAGCGCATCGCACGGCTGCAAGAAAAGCTCGCCAGTGTTGCCAAGCAATCTCGTGAATTATCGCAGTCACAAGCGATAGAAAAACAAAATTTGCAATTAGTATTACAGGTCTTAACTGAAGAAATGCAACGTCTTTTAGGCCCCGAATTTGAGCAAAAAAATCAGCTAGTGGGCGGTATACCTGCGGACAGCGATTATATAATATTCGTCATCGACACTTCTGGCAGTATGCAATCTGCTGCCTGGCCAAAAGTTCAGGCAGAAATGCTCAATATTCTTGATGTCTATCCCGAGGTGAAGGGCATTCAAGTCCTCAATGATATGGGCCAATTCATGTTTACAGAATTCCAAAATCAATGGATTCCTGACAGTTCCGATATGCGTAAAAAGATAACCAGTAAACTTGCCAACTGGGCGCCATTTAGTAACTCAAGTCCTGTGGAGGGTATTGAAAATGCCATAAAAGTCTTTTACAAAGTAGATCGGAAAATTAGCATTTATACCCTCGGAGACGATTTTCAAGGTAACTCAATTCAGCGAGTCATTAAAGTTATTGATACCCTTAACAAAGCCAATCAAAATGACGATAGACTAGTGCGCATTCATGCGATTGGATTCCCAGTGCACTTAAGGCCTGGGGTCAACCCAAATCAATCGGCAATGCGTTTTGCGGCACTAATGCGAGAATTAAGCTACAACAATGGCGGTACTTTTATTGGTTTAAATAGTTTGGAATAAAATTTTGTCTAGACTAAAGGTGACTATCATGAAAATTAGAAAAATACCTAACATCAGTTTTTTATTTGCAGGTTTGATGTTTCTTGCAAGCTGCAGTTCCACTGCGATAGTGGAAATAGACACTAGCTTTCCAGCAGTTCTGTCCCAGCCCAAAGTATTGAGTGCTGTTATTGTTTTCGATGATGAATTCGTGAGCTACGTTGGAAAGCCAAATGAAAATACATCCGTCAGTATTGGGAAAGCACAGGTTGATCTTCTAAAAAATGCGTTTTCTGGTCTGTTTACAACCATCGAGTTTGAATCTTCAATCGACAATCTCAATACTGACTCTGGAATTATCATCACACCATCAGTGCAGCAGATTCAAGTATCAACACCATCTGAACACTACCTCAACGTTTTTGAAGTTTGGATAAAATATAATCTAAAAATAGAAACTGCCGATGGCCGATTAATTGCCAATTGGTTCATGCCCGCTTATGGCAAAACACCCGATGTATTTATGTCATCAAAAGAAAAAGCCATCGAGCAAGCAACCATAATTGCTCTGCGCGATGCAGGCGCTAAATTACTGCTAGATTTCTATCGTATTCCAGCCTTAAACCAATGGCTGGCCGCACAACCGAAAGGGTCTAATTCATAGTGAAACCATATAAATTAATATGCCAATTGGTCTGTTTCGTCTCATTGTTAGTGGGTTGTTCAGCAACGACAACAATCGACGAATATAGACCCACAAATCAGCCTATCTTTATCGCCGAGAGTGAAAAGGTGGTGGTCTTAGGCCGCAGAGATTCGGGTCATTATGAAACAGACCGTGAGTTTATTAGTTGCGTAACAGATAAAGTTAACTCAGCGAATATCAATGTTGTGCCTGAACAAATGTTTATAGATGCTATTTATCCGTGGTTTGAACCGCGCACCGCTCCCAAGGGTTTGCCTCGACTAAAGCGATTAATGCAGGATCCCACAGTCAGAGAAAAAGTCGACTATTTAGGCATCCGCTATCTAGTATGGCTGGATGGATCCACTGAAACACTCAGCCAAGGTGGCTCTATGAGTTGTGCCATTGGGCCCGGTGGTGGTGGATGTTTTGGGTTTGCTCAATGGGATAAATTGTCTACCTATGAGGCAACTGTTTGGGATCTAACCGATCTCATCGAAAAAGGCCGGTTACGCGTGGACTCAGAAGGCACATCCTATTTGATTGGTGCTGTAGCCCCAATACCACTTTTAACGCCGGTTAAAAGTGATGCCTGCTCAAGTTTAGGCAATCAACTAAAAACCTTTTTTGTGGTGAACGAATGATTTTGGTAACGCCACTATCTTGTTCTGCGCAAAGACTGGTGCTTTTATTTGTATTTATCAGTAGCCTACTTTTTCCTCCTATAGGCTTTTCAAAGGTCACTGGTGCTGATATTTATAAACAAACGCTAGAAACCACATCAAAATATGAAGATCCCATTCTCGAGAAGTACATTACAGACCTAGGTGAGGAAGTCGTTGCAGTCTCGTCAATGAAGGGGGAAAAATTCACCTTTACTCTGCTTGATGCCGAGGACCTAAATGCCTTTGCCACTCGAGATAACTATATTTATGTCAATCGAGGACTTTTAAATTATGTCAGCAATGAGGCCCAGTTGGTATCAGTGCTAGCGCATGAAGTCGCTCACATTACCCGCGGGCATGTGGTAGGCCAAGAAGAAAAAATGACCGGTGCTCAAATAATATCAACCATAGCCGCGGTACTTTCGGCAAGCAATGAGGTCTATGAGGCCAGCATGGCCTACGCCAATTCCCTCATTCGCGGGCACGGTAGGCGTAATGAATTGGAAGCGGATGAGACAGGTGCTGAGTACATGGCCATGTTAGGTTATGAGCCAAAAGAGATGCTGTCGATGCTGTCTATAATGAAAGATTATGAATCGGTACAAAAAAAGCGCGCCTCGACAAAAGGAGGTGGAAAACCTACCTACCATGGCGTTTTCTCATCTCATCCTAGAAATGATTCTCGCTTGCGCACCGTAGTTGTCAAAGCCAACAAACTAAAGGTCGATAGTACTCGTGACAATGGTGCCGAGACCTATCGCCAGTTAACCGATGGTCTGATTTGGGGCGTTAACTTTTTAGCCAAAACACCACCGCCTGAGCGTTACTCAGACTTAAAACTAAATGTGCGTATCGATTTTGCTAAAGACTGGATAATAGTGGCAGACCCTAAGAACAATAGCGTTAGCGCCTCCCCCGACGAACAGTCGGCAGAACTATCGATGAAGGCTCTCCCGAGAACCATACAGAGCCCAGAGGAGTACCTCTATAACTATCTAAACGTACCAATGCTCGATGGGGGAGAAAGCATCGCACCATCAGGACTGAAAGGGTTCTCAGGTATTCAAACGGATCCAAATACACAGCACCGCAGCAGAATAGCGGTGGTTTACTATAAATTGAATGCTTATGTTTTCCAGGGTGAGGTGATTGACGATACTCAATTTGATGAGTTTGACGTTTTATTTTTAGAGGCCATTAATACATTCCGACCTATCTCCCGTGCAGAAATCGCGGGCCAAAAACCAAGAGTGGTCAACTACATTAAAGCGTCTGCAGCCACGACTTATGAGACTTTGGGTAAATCATTGCGTTTAAACAGTGTTGACATCGATACTCTGCGAGTGATCAATGGTCACTATCCGTCTGGAGAGCCTCAAGAAGGCGATTGGATTAAAATATTTAAGCAATAGACTTGTCAAAAAACTTTCATCATCACTAATGGATGATACATGGCACAACCATCAATCACTCCTAGGAATATCATTTATACCGCGATTATGGTGGCGTTTATTGTCGCTGTCTTTGAGTACATCCTTAGGCATCAAGAGACTGAAGACAATAACCAAGGTTACTCTCTAGATTTAAGTCCCAGCAGCCCAGCGCTGCACCAAAAAGTCATTGACACCCTCAACCAGAAGATCACTGAAGAGGTTCAATCAAGTGATGAAGAACTCGATTTATCAGGTAATCAGCTGTCCATGGAAATCAAATTATCGGCCTTGATTAGAGCCTCTACTGTAAATATTGACCCTACGGAAGAGCAACTTGAAGAGTTTTATTTGAACAATAGCAATAATTACACGAGTGATGCTCGTATTGAATTCTTGTATCGAGTGTTTAATACCGCAGAGTACGGCGGTAACGTGGTCAATATTGCGCGGGAGGCGCTTGAGGAAATAACTCTTAACGGTGAATCTTTAACGTATGACCAAAAAGTTAACGCAGATAGTTATCATAATGACTTTTATACGCAAATTGATGAGGCTTTTGGTCTCGGCTTTTCCGACAAGTTAATTAATATTATCAATCAAAAATCGCCTAGTTTGCCATGCTGGGATGGCCCTGTTGGTGGGCATAACGGTGTCTATATTGTGTGTATCAGATCCTACCAAAGCGGAGTACTTCCTGAACTATTAGACGTAAAAGAACAGGTGATAAACGACTGGCGACTATCGCTTTCTGATGAACCTTAAGCCATTAGGTCTTTAAAGAATATCTTAAGACCACTGGCACCCGAAGCCTCCCATATTTTTAAAGCCGCTGTACCCACAATCGCCAAATCGGCAGAGCCACGCAGAACATCGAGATCAGCCTTACTACTAATACCGAAGCCGACACCCAAAGGAACAGTGGTATGCTGGCGACAACGTTTAATTAAGGCAATCACATCGTCACCCATATTGGTTTTTGACCCTGTCACGCCTCTTCGTGCAACCACATAGACCATACCACGGCTCGAAGCACCTAGTTGTGCCAAGCGTTTATCACTACTAGTTGGTGTCATCAAAATTATCGGCTCTATGCCGGCCTCCTCAGATAACCTATGTAAATTAGCTGACTCCTCTACTGGTAAGTCAGGCAAAATATAGCCAACCCCACCAGCGTCTTTCAGGCGTTTCACAAAGACGTCTTCACCCATGATGAATGCGGTATTATAGTAACCCATCATCAGAATTTTGAATGGAAAGCGTTCACTGGCCTGCTTCATAAACTTAAAGCATTGATCTACAGTGGTGCCAGACTTGAGCGACTGCTCATTGGCTTTCACAAATAGCGGGCCATCGGCACTGGGTTCAGAAAATGGAAACTGCAGCTCAACCAGATCAACACCCGCATCAGCCATAATCTCCAAGGCTTGCATGTTCGCCTCAAAACTCGGATAACCACAGACAACATGTGCCATGACTAATAAATCTTTGTCCTGCTTGCGCTGTTCAATGTAGGCTTGCAATCCCATTAGCGTTCCTCTCCTCGATATTGATCAGCTTTACCGCCAATAAACGACTTCCACTTGGCATCATCCAGTGCATCGGCAATGGTAAATATATCTTTGTCACCGCGACCTGATTGATTGATCAAAATAATCTCATCTCTACCCATGGTTGGTGCTTCTGCAATGGCTGTAACAAAAGCATGGGTACTCTCAAGTGCGGGAATCAAACCTTCAGTTCGCATGGTTAACTTGAGCGCCTCTTTTACTTCGTTATCGGTGGCGGCCTCAAACCGAACTTTCCCCTGCTCCCATAGATATGAAAAAATAGGATTAACGCCAATGTAGTCTAACCCTGCTGCCACAGAGTACGTTTCATTCATGTTACCTTGATCATTTTGCAGAAAATAGGTTTTGTATCCTTGGGCGACACCTACGGAAGCATCGTCATAAGCCAGACGAGCTGAGTGCATATAAGAGCCTACTCCCTGCCCTCCTGCCTCACAGCCAATCAGCTCAACATTCTCATCATCAAAGAAACCCTGGAATATACCCATCGCGTTGGAACCCCCACCCACACAGGCATAAACACGGTCTGGCAGTTTACCGGCCTGCTTCAACATTTGTTCCCGGGCTTCCATACCAATAATTGACTGAAACCAACTTACCATCTCTGGAAAGGGATGTGGGCCGCAAGCAGTACCCAAAATATAATGGGTATCCGCCATATTGGTCACCCAGTCACGCATACACGCATTGACTGCGTCTTTTAGAGTCTTTTGACCATCCTCTACAGCAATCACCTCAGCACCCAAATTTTCCATCCAGAACACATTTGGTCGCTGCCGCGCTACATCTACCTCACCCATATAAATTTTACAGTCATAGCCAAACTTGGCCGCCATTGTCGCGGTAGCAAAACCATGCTGTCCGGCACCAGTCTCTGCAATAACACGTCGCTTTCCTAGACGTTGGCAAAGTAGACCCTGACCCATTACGTTGTTAATTTTATGCGAGCCAGTGTGATTCAGGTCATCACGCTTGACATAAATTTGCGCACCACCCAGTTGTGTCGACAAATTTTCTAAATGGGTAATGGGGGTTGGACGTCCCGAATAATTCTGCAACAAGGCGACATAATCTTGCCAAAATTTTGGATCTGCTTTGCACTCTCTAAAGCAGCCCAGTAATTCTTCAATCGTTGCGTGCAAAATTTCCGGCAGAAAAACGCCGCCGTACTCCCCATAGTAGCCCTCGCGACCATTGGAGAAATCGAAAATGTCCATCTAAAAGCCTCAGCAGATTGAGGTAGTGTCTTTATCACCACCCAGTTTATTCTTAAAACGCCAGCCCACCATGGTAACTAAGTCGCCATCGGGGCACAACGGCCTCTTCAAATATCAAAAACCTCGGCTGTTTGTACGCGTCGATAATATGACCGGTTTACTATCTTTAGTCAGCAAGTCTTCCAAGCCCAGTAATGGCAACTAATAGGGCCAGTTATCCACAATTTATTAACCCATTTATAACCTAAAAATTAGTAACAAAACGAAAAAAACACTACATGTAGTGCATTAATGCTTGCAAGACACACAATGTAGGATAAACTCTCGTTGTTGCCTCAAGGAAGACGCAAAGTATTTAAAACCGAATTTTCTCTCCATGTGGGCACCAGATTGGCCCTGTGGCAAATTATAGTCACCGTTAAGTGACAAGAACAAAAGGGTAAACAATGAGCGCTCCAAAACTTAAAGCAATAAAACCTGCGGCAAAAAGCCACGAAATAGTCATGCAAGACGCATCCTTGGATATCTGGGATAAGAAGTATCGTCTTAAGGACAAAGAATCTAATCCCATTGATGCCGATATTGATGCAACGTATAGGCGAGTTGCAAAGGCTCTGTCGGATGTAGAAGAGGGTGAGAAGAGAGAGCTATGGGCAGAGAAATTTGTTTGGGCGCTGAAGCACGGAGCTATTCCAGCCGGACGAATTATTTCCAATGCCGGTGCTCAAGCATACAAACCCGCCACGTCGACGATTAATTGTACGGTATCCGGCATCGTCCCTGACTCTATGCTGGGTATTTTAGAGCGCAATCTTGAAGCTGGCCTAACCTTGAAGGCAGGCTGTGGTATAGGCTATGAGTTTTCCACACTGCGACCCAAAGGTGCTTATGTCTCTGGTGCTGGTGCCTATACCTCTGGTCCACTGTCGTTCATGGATATCTATGACAAGATGTGTTTCACCGTATCCTCGGCGGGTGGTCGTCGCGGCGCTCAGATGGCGACCTTTGATGTCAGTCATCCAGATGTTTTTGATTTTGTTCGAGCTAAACGAGAAGACGGTCGCTTACGCCAGTTTAATTTGTCACTGCTTATTACCGAAGAGTTCATCGAAGCGGTCAGGTCAGATGGCAATTGGGATCTTACCTTCCCGATTAGTGCCAAAGAAATTGACGGTGGTTTAGACTTGAAAGGCGACAACGTCGTGTGGAAGCATTTCCCAACGACTGATGGGTATACGACTAATAAACAGGGCTTAGTAGCTTGCCGTATCTATGAGACGATCAGAGCACAAAAGCTGTGGAATGCGATCATGTCTTCTACTTATGACTTTGCCGAGCCTGGTTTCATCCTCATTGACCAAGTTAACAAAAATAACAATAACTGGTTCTGTGAAGATATCCGTGCAACCAACCCTTGTGGAGAGCAGCCATTGCCGCCTTATGGGAGTTGTTTGTTAGGGTCAGTAAACCTGACTAAGTTTGTTCGCAATCCTTTCACTGAAGAGGCCTTTTTTGACTGGGAGCAGTACGCAGAGGTCATCGCGATCTTTACCCGTATGTTGGACAATGTGGTGGAAATTAACGGGCTTCCTCTTGAAGGTCAGCGTAAGGAAATTGAATATAAGCGTCGCCATGGTATGGGTTTCTTGGGTCTGGGATCAGCCATCACTATGTTGCGTATGAAGTATGGTGACCAAGACTCATTAGAATTTACCGACCGCATAGCTAAAGATATGGCCGTGGCGGGGCTTGCCGCAGGCTTAGATTTAGCTCGTGAGAAAGGTCCAGCTCCAATCATGGAAGATGAGTTTGATGTAACTGCCGCGCTGTTATTCAAGCAGCCAGATCTGGCCAAAGATGGCATAAAAGTGGGCAGTAAAATCAAGGGTAAGGTCTTGCTGGGTAAGTACAGCCGTTACATGCAGCAGGTCGCTGAAGTTGCTCCTGAATTAGTCGACTCCATTATCGAAGAAGGCTGTCGCTTTAGTCATCACTCTTCAATAGCACCAACTGGAACTATATCCCTATCACTGGCAAACAATGTCAGTAACGGTATTGAACCCAGCTTTGCCCACCACTACTCGCGTAACGTTATTCGTGAAGGTAAAAAGTCTAAAGAGAAAGTTGATGTTTTCTCCTATGAATTACTGTCTTATCGGACATTGATTAACGACAAGGCAATGCCATTTAGCACTGAGCCGGCTGAGGCGTTACCAGACTATTTTGTTAGCTCTGAAAATATCATGCCCAAGGCGCATGTTGATATTCAAGCAGCAGCGCAGAAGTGGGTTGATTCTTCAATTTCTAAAACGATTAATGTCCCCACCGACTGTGAGTACGAGGCGTTTAAAGATATCTATCTCTACGCCGCAGAAAAGGGTCTTAAAGGGTGTACTACATTCCGCTTTAACCCTGAAGCCTTTCAAGGGGTGTTGGTCAAAGAGAGTGACTTGGAGAACACCACCTATAGCTTCACGCTAGAAGATGGGTCCACAGTAGAGTTTAAAGGTAATGAAGAAGTTGAATATGACGGTGAAACTCATACTGCTGCCAATCTTTTCGACGCCCTAAAAGAAGGCTACTACGGAAAGTTCTAAACTCACTAAATTAAAAACCGCAGAACAGTGCGAGGGATGAAATGAACAAGAAAATTGAAAAAAAGATCGTTGGGTATAAGGTTGTTGACGAAGAACAAAAGGCGGTCGAAGTTAAGCAAGATGCTGAGAGTAATATTATTCAGATGCATGAGAAAGTCTCTCGGCCTGAAGCGCTAGCGGGCAGCACCTACAAAATAAAAACACCGCTGTCCGACCATGCTATGTATCTGACGATTAATGACATTGTGTTAAACGAAGGGACGGATCATGAGCTTCGACGACCGTTTGAAATATTCCTCAATTCTAAAAATATGGATCAATATCAGTGGATCTCTGCATTAACACGCGTAATTTCTGCCGTATTTCGTAAGGGCGGTGATTGCACTTTTTTGGTTGAAGAACTCAAAGCCATTTTTGATCCTCAAGGAGGGTACTTTAAGTCGGGTGGCCGTTTTATGCCGTCGTTAGTTGCTGAGATTGGTTGGGCAATTGAAGACCATCTGCAGAAAATAGGTATGATGGTCAAAGTAGAGATCCCAGATCATCAACAGAAAATTATGGACGAAAAGCGTGCTGACTTCGAGCAGTCTGCTGCTCCACAGCAAGAAGCTAGCGACTTCCCGCCGACTGCTGAGGTGTGTAAAAAGTGCAGCGTCAAAGCCGTTATCTTAATGGACGGTTGCATGACTTGCTTGAACTGCGGCGATTCGAAATGTGGGTAGTGGTCCAACTTGGCATAAAAAAAGCGGCTCTCTAGCCGCTTTTTTTATGCTCATCATAATGTCTACATCGCAAACACTTTTACCAGTTTAAACACCCCAAGCACAGTAACAATAACCACCACCACGCCACCTATTAAATTGGCTAAGAATGTATTGCGGTATTCACCTAAAAGATCACTGCGATTCATAATAATCAGCAAAAATATCGCCACAATCGGTAACAATAAGCCATTAGCAGCTTGGGCAAACAGTATGGCGGTAATCGGTTTAGTGCCGATGGCCGCGAAGATGGTCCCTATTATTAATACCGCCACCCAAATCGCGCGAAAACGCTGGTCAGAAAAATTAGTCGGCCAGCCCATAGCGCCACTCACGGCATACGCGGCAGCCAGCGGTGCCGTAATAGCACTGGTCAAGCCCGCCGCTATCAACCCTAGTGCAAAGAAAAGATTCGCTGAGGCACCCAAAATTGGCTCTAGCTGGGTGGCCATTGAGGAGGAGGAGAACGCTCGCCCAGTATCAAAAAATGCCACTGCCGCGGTACTCATCACAGCCAAAGTTATCAAGCCACCCAAACCAATCGATAGGAGGGTATCACTGCGAGACTCAGCTAAGGCAGTGCTCAGATCAACGCCCATCCACTTCTCTTGAACAAGGCTGGCATGTAGGAACAGATTATAGGGAACCACCGTGGTGCCAATCAGTGCAATCACCGTTAACAGTGAACCGTCAGGTAAGGACGGCACCAGCAACCCTTGGAGCAATGCCGAAACATCGACGCCTACGACAAACATAGTAATCACAAACACACTGCTCATGATCAATACCAAAATAATCAGCACCGGCTCTAATAGTTTATAGCCACTGGTACCGAGTAAGACAGCCGCAGTGAGACCTAGGGCAACAGCGCAGGTTGCTGCTGAAAAGTCTGTTATTGACTGCAGACCCAGTGCCGCACCCGATATATTCCCCGCTTCATAGGCGGCGTTACCAACACCTATGGCCGCCACCACCAAGGCCACTGCAGAACGATTAATGACAGGATTATTAAAGGTAGTACGAAGTGCTTCAGCCAAGCCTGCATTTGACACTAGTCCCAGACGTGCGGCCATTTCTTGAAGTACGGTCGTTGCTATAAGTGAAAACAGCAGTGCCCACAACAGCACAAAACCGAAGTTAGCACCAGCCACACTGGCTGTCGCAATACTTCCGGGGCCAATAAAGGCGGCCGTCACCAATAACCCAGGTCCAAAACGCCGCATGCTGTTCTCCTGCCGCTAGAAGATTAACTGACTGGCGTCAACGCACCAGTTTCTATATCAAAAATGAAACCGTAAATACTGATATTACTCGGCACCAAGGGGTGGTCTTTGATTAACTGTATATCAGTCAATACGCTCTGCTCTAAGTCTGTAAAGGTGTACCATTTCATCGACTTAGCCACATCAGAACCCGGCTTTGTATTCTCGGTAGTCTCTCTTGGTGGGTTAACCCAAGCACCATCCTCTGATACGGCAGTTTCTAGATCTTGCGCTAACAAATCACCAATAACATCATCCGTTACTGTACTCATGCCACAGCCGGTGTGATGAATGACACACCAGTCCGTAGTCCCCAAAAATTTATGCGACACAATCAACGAACGGATTGCATCCTCAGTGGCGCGTCCACCGGCATTACGAATAATATGTGCTTCACCGTCTTGCAAACCGGCAAATTTGTAGGGATCCATCCTGCAATCCATACAAGTGAGTATCGATAAGCCTCTCGTTGGCTGAGAACCAAGCTCAGATTGGCTAAAGGTTTTGTGGTATTGAGTGTTTGCCTCGATAATTGAGGGTATGTTTTGGTTATCTGTTTTATCTGACATAAATTATTGACTCTCTTGGTAGGATTTAAAACCCCCTCAATCTCCATTTTTTTTATAGATCATAATCATTCGTTGAGCGGCCACAGTCGCTGGTAAACTTCCATCTAGCACCGCTGACTCTAACTCAGGCATCATATGCTTTATACGCGTATCAGCCTTTAAATCAACCACCAGTGACTCCGCCATTTCACTCCACATCCAGGCCTTGGCCTGCTGAGCACGCTGCTGCTGTAATCGACCATCCTTCGATATCACTGCTTTAAATCTACTAACTTCTCCCCAAACCTCAGCGACACCGTTAGTATTGAGGGATGAACACGTCATTACCGGTGTTTGCCAACCTTCAAAACGCGAGGTTAAAAAGTGTAATGCCGATCGATAGTCGGCCATCGTCTGATTGGCCAAAACCACCTGTTCACCATCCGACTTATTGACCAATATTAGATCAGCAAGTTCCATAATACCGCGCTTAATACCTTGTAATTCATCACCACCAGCGGGTAACAACAACAGTAAAAACATATCCGTCATATCAGCCACCGCGGTCTCTGACTGGCCCACACCAACTGTTTCCACCAAAATTACATCAAAGCCAGCCGCTTCACAAAGTAAAATCGACTCCCGCGATCTTCGAGTAACACCACCAAGTGTGCTACCCGCAGGAGAGGGTCTAACAAAGGCCTTTTCGGCAAAGGCGAGCGTCTCCATGCGCGTTTTATCACCCAATATAGAGCCACCTGTGACGGCTGAAGAGGGGTCAACTGCCAAAACTGCTACTGTGTGGCCAAGCTCAATGAGATGCGTACCTAAAGCTTCTATAAAGGTTGATTTCCCGACCCCTGGCGCGCCCGAAATACCTATGCGGATGGAATTTCCAGTGCGCGGCATCAAGGTTTCCAGCAACGCTGAGGTCTGCTGTCGGTGATCAGGCCTGGTTGACTCAACCAGTGTGATCGCCTTGGCCAACCCACGACGATCGCCTTGAATAATTTGGTCTGCTAAAGCCTGTATCTGATCTGCCATTAAAACCTGTCTCTACTCGAACTCTAGTATAATTTGATCGACCGCTAAGCTATCGCCTTGCACGGCACTAACGTTGCTTACAATACCATCTTGTACTGCCCGCAAGCCATTCTCCATTTTCATGGCCTCTACGACAGCCAACTCCTCGCCCTCTTTAACCACCTGCCCTACGCCGACCGAAAGCTTGACCAATAATCCGGGCATGGGTGAGAGTAAAAACTTCGACATATCCGCAGGGGATTTATACAGCATGTGCGACATTAACGCAGCTGCGGCCGGCGTTATTACGCGTGCAGTAATCTCAGCACCGCGATAAATCAGTCGATATCCAGCGGTCGTAGGCTCAACCTGTATAGAAACGGTCACACCGTTAATCGTGCCTTTAAATAGAGGCTCACCGATACACCAGTCACTAATAACCTCATAGTCCTTTTTGGCATATTTCACCCAATAGCCTTGGTCAGTTAGCTCCACCTGCACAGCGTGCTGTTGCTTAGCAATGGTAACTACCCAATCCTTAGGCGCCGGCGCTTCATGCCCAGCCATCTGATCCGACAGCAAGCTGGCGCGCTCACAATGCAGTTGATGAACTGCGGCCGCAACCACGATAACAATCGACGGGTCTTGTTGTACTACCAAATCGGGATTAAAGCCATTAGGAAACTCATCCGCAATGAAATTGGTAGTAAGATCGCCCTTTACAAAACGCGGGTGAACCATGAGCGCATTGAGGAAACTTATATTGTGATTAACGCCGCGAATATAATAATTATCTAAAGCATCCACCATACGATCAATAGACTGGGCACGGTCATCGCCATAGGTAATCAATTTGGCAATCATCGGGTCATAAAAAATTGACACTTCACCACCCTCATAAACACCGGTATCAACGCGCACACCCTCTCCCTCAGGTGGTGAATATTTCACCAAGCGGCCTGTCGAGGGCAAAAAATTACGGAATGGATCTTCAGCATAAACCCGCGACTCCATGGCCCAACCAGTCAATCTAATATCTTGTTGCGCCATGGGCAGCTTCTCGCCGGCTGCTACCCTAATCATTAACTCGACCAGATCTTGCCCCGTGATCAACTCAGTCACTGGGTGTTCAACCTGTAACCGCGTATTCATTTCCAAGAAATAAAAATTCATATCGGCGTCGGCTATAAACTCAACCGTGCCCGCTGACTGGTAATCTACTGCTCTGGCTAGGGCACAACTCTGCTCACCCATTTTTTGGCGAGTGGCTTCGTCGAGAAACGGTGATGGCGCCTCTTCAATGACTTTTTGATGACGACGCTGAATCGAACACTCCCGTTCACCTAAGTAAACGACACTGCCATGGCTATCAGCCATGACTTGTATTTCGATATGTCGTGGTTGCTGAATATATTTTTCAATAAAGATGCGAGTATCACCAAAGCTCGAGCGCGCCTCATTGGTGGCTTTATCAAAGCCATCTCGACATTCAGCCTCATTCCATGCCACTCGCATACCCTTGCCTCCACCGCCAGCCGAAGCCTTAAGCATCACCGGATAGCCAATGTCAGCACTGACTTTAACGGCATGTTCGGCATCACGAACCACGTCGGTATAGCCCGGAATAGTATTCACCCCTGCTTCCTCGGCAATCAATTTTGAGGTGATTTTGTCGCCCATAGACTGAATAGCATGCTTGCCTGGGCCAATAAAAGTGATGCCTGCGGCGTCTAAAGCATCACGGAAATCACTGTTTTCGGACAAAAATCCATAACCTGGATGTACTGCGTCAGCACCACTATCAACGCAGGCTTGAATGATTTTATCGACCACTAGATAGCTTTGTGAAGATACTGAGGGACCTATGTGCACAGCCTCATCAGCCATTTGCACATGCAACGCATCACGATCAGCATCGGAGTAAACCGCAACTGTGGCTATTCCCATTTTTTTGGCGGTGGCAAAGACCCGACAGGCTATCTCTCCACGATTGGCTACTAGAATTTTTTTTAGCATTATTTTTCTAATCTATGGTTAGTTGTTTTAAAGGGGAATATTGCCGTGCTTGCGCCATGGGTTTTCAACCGACTTATTCCGCAACATAGCTAGCGATCTGGCAACTCGCTTGCGGGTACTGTGAGGCATAATCACATCGTCAATGTAACCGCGTTTGCCGGCAATAAACGGATTGGAAAATTTCTTACGGTACTCCTCGGTGCGGGCAGCGATTTTTTCTGCATCACCAATATCCTTGCGGAAAATAATTTCAACCGCGCCCTTGGGGCCCATCACTGCAATCTCTGCTGTTGGCCATGCCAGATTGGCATCTCCGCGCAAGTGCTTAGACGCCATTACGTCATAGGCGCCGCCATAAGCTTTGCGGGTAATAACAGTTACTTTCGGGACAGTGCATTCGGCATAGGCATACAGCAACTTAGCACCATGCTTGATAATACCGCCATATTCCTGACTGGTCCCTGGCATGAAGCCAGGGACATCGACAAAGGTGAGTACTGGAATATTAAACGCATCGCAAAAGCGTATGAAGCGCGCAGCCTTTTTAGAGGCATCAATGTCTAAACAACCCGCCAGCACCATCGGTTGATTGGCAACCACGCCAACTGTTGATCCTTCAATACGAATGAAACCAGTGATAATATTCTTGGCATAATTGACTTGGGTTTCAAAAAAAGCGCCTTCATCAGCGACCTTTAAAATAACCTCTTTCATGTCATAGGGCTTGTTGGGGTCATTGGGTATGATGGTATCTAAAGACATTTCAATACGATCAGCCGGATCTTCAGTTGGCCATACCGGTGGCTTTTCGCGATTATTGGCAGGTAGATAATTAAAAAATTGGCGGACTTTCTCTAGTGCTTCAACATCATTGGTAAACGCGAGGTCAGCTACGCCAGATTTTGTTGAGTGGGTCACAGCGCCACCCAGCTCTTCAGCGGTGACGGTCTCATGGGTTACGGTTTTAACCACATCAGGCCCAGTGACAAACATATATGAACTATCTTCAACCATGAAGATAAAATCGGTAATCGCCGGTGAATAAACCGCGCCACCTGCGCAGGGTCCCATCACCATAGAGATTTGTGGAATCACCCCCGACGCCATAACATTGCGCTGAAAAACCTCAGCATAACCGCCCAGAGAGGCTACTCCTTCTTGGATACGCGCACCGCCAGAATCATTAAGGCCAATGATGGGCGCACCCACTTTCATGGCCTGATCCATCACTTTACAGATTTTTTCCGCATGGGCCTCAGACAGCGCACCCCCAAAAACTGTAAAATCTTGACTAAAGACAAACACCAGACGACCGTTAATAGTGCCATAGCCGATGACAACACCATCTCCCGGCACGTGCTGTTGGTCCATATCAAAATCACTACAGCGATGTTCAACAAACATATCCCACTCTTCAAAACTGTTTTCATCGAGCAGTAAGTCAACACGTTCGCGCGCTGTTAATTTGCCTTTCGCATGCTGGGCGTCAATTCGCTTTTGACCTCCACCCAGACGAGCAAGACGTCGTTTTTCTTCTAATTCTTCCAGAATTTCGTGCATACTTTTCTCCCTTGGAGAATAGAGTTATTTAATAAGGTCTACTACGCTAGCCGCTGCATCGGGAATATTGGTACCCGGCCCAAAGATTGCGGCCACGCCTTGTGCGGTTAATTCATCGTAATCTTTCGGCGGAATCACACCACCGCAAACCACCAAAATTTCTCCAGCACCCTGACTTTTCAGTGATTCAATCATCTTAGGCACTAACGTCTTGTGTCCTGCAGCCTGAGATGAGACGCCCACCACATGAACATCGTTCTCAATGGCCTGCCTAGCAGCTTCCTCAGGGGTTTGAAACATGGGGCCAACATCGACATCAAAACCCAAATCTGCAAACGCGGTAGCAATCACTTTCGCACCCCGATCATGGCCATCTTGACCCATCTTCACCACTAGCATCCGCGGCCGTCGGCCATGATCTTCGGCAAACTGTTCGACTTTTTGTTTGATTTTCATAAATTCCTCATCACCTTCATAGGCAGAACTATAGACACCACTGATGGAGCGAGTTTGTGCACGGTGACGCCCCCACACCGACTCTAGAGCATCGCTTATTTCACCCACAGTGGCTCGCGCTCGCGCAGCATCTACCGCTAATTCGAGAAGGTTGCCCTCGCCCGTTTCTGCTGCGCCCGACAATGCCGTCAATGACTGCTGCCAGAGCACCTTATTACGTGAACCGCGACTATTGTTTAATCGCTCAATTTGTGATTCTCTAACCATCGTATTATCAATATCTAACACATCTACGTCGGGTTCCTCGGCTAACTGGTACTTGTTGACGCCAACGATAACCTCTTCACCGCGATCTATTGCTGCTTGACGCAGTGCTGCTGCTTCCTCAATACGCAGTTTTGGTAACCCCGACTCCACCGCCTTAGTCATACCACCCATTTCTTCTACTTCGTTAATCAACACCATAGCGGCGTCCACCAACTCACTAGTAAGGCTTTCCACATAATAGGAACCCGCGAGGGGATCAACCACATTGGTAATACCCGTCTCCTCCTGGATAACTAACTGGGTATTGCGTGCGATTCTGGCGGCAAATTCTGTGGGCAACCCCAGGGCTTCATCAAAAGAGTTAGTATGTAGCGACTGAGTACCACCCAGCACGGCAGACAACCCTTCAATGGTGGTGCGCATAATATTGTTATACGGGTCTTTGCTGGTCAGACTTACCCCTGACGTTTGGGTATGAGTGCGCAGCATTAATGAGCGCTGGTCTTGTGGCGAGAATTTTTCTTGCATTAGAGTTGCCCATAGAATTCGCGCCGCCCTTAGCTTGGCAATCTCCATAAAGAAATTCATGCCTATGGCA
>CAJWFB010000028.1 GCA_913031645.1 uncultured Cellvibrionales bacterium | reverse complement strand
CTGCGCGGGCTGGGCGCCGTTGCGCAATCATAAAGTTTCATCTGAGTTGGCCTATTTTAATGTAGTTGAGCGACCTTTGCAGGCCCCGTAAGTTGCTTCAAGCGTTCTGTAATGGCGCTCTGGATGCTGTCCGAATCAAGATTAATAGAAACCAATTGCTCAGCATGGGTACCATGATCGATTAGTTTATCTGGCAGGCCCAACTGTAATACAGGCATAACAATCCCTTCAGCGGCTAAAAACTCAATAACTGCAGAGCCAGCGCCGCCGGCGATACTGTTTTCTTCAAGAGTGACCAACAAATCATGAGTTTCTGCCAGAGAGCGGATCATCGCCTGATCAATTGGTTTAATAAAGCGCATGTCAGCGACGGTACTATTAAGTTGATCGGCAACAGTAACCGCAGAATCAAGCAGAGTGCCAAAGTTCAGAATGGCCGCACCGGTGCCTTCACGTACAACAACACCCTTGCCAATCGGAAGCATAGACATGGTTTTTTGAATCGTTGCCCCAGGACCTGTACCGCGAGGGTATCTCACCGCGGCTGGGCCAGTATGCATATAGCCGGTATACAGTAATTGGCGTGTCTCATTTTCATCTGAAGGCGCCATCAACAGCATATTAGGGATACAGCGCAAATAACTGATGTCGTATGCCCCTGCGTGCGTGGCGCCATCTTCTCCGACTAATCCCGCGCGATCCAGTGCAAATAGAACATCCAGGTTTTGAATAGCCACATCATGTATCAGCTGGTCATAGGCGCGCTGCAAAAAGGTAGAGTAAATAGCCACTACTGGTTTTAATCCTTCACAGGCCATACCTGCGGCCAAAGTAACGGCATGTTGCTCTGCGATGGCAACATCTTCGTAGCGTTCTGGGAATCGCTCGGCAAAGTCATTCATACCAGAGCCGTCACACATGGCGGGGGTGATTCCAATGACCCGTTGATCTTTGGCCGCCATGTCGCACAGCCAATCACCAAACACCTTCTGATACTTGGGCTTAGTCTGTTTTGGCGGTTCGTCAGCGGCAGCAACCACCGCCGCCTGCTTAGGCTCAATCTTGTTAAGCGCATGGTAGCCCACTGGGTCATTCTCAGCCGGCGCAAAGCCCTTTCCCTTGTGAGTAATGATGTGCAGCATAACCGGCCCTTTAATAGCCTTGAGGTTAGTCAGCGTTTGCACTAATAGCGGTAAGTCATGGCCATCAATGGGGCCAATATAATAAAACCCTAATTCTTCGAAAATAGTCGCCGGCGACACCATACTCTTCATATATTCTTCAGTGCGGCGCACGAAGTTTTTCGCATGAGGCAATGAGCTTAGCGCCTTTTTGCCGCGCTCTCTGAGTTGGTTATAGAAGCGACTAGCCCAGAGCTTAGAAAAATAGGTTGATAAACCGCCGACATTTTTGGAAATCGACATTTGGTTATCATTGAGAACCACCAATAAATCTTTATCGACATGAGAGGCGTGATTAATAGCCTCAAATGCCATTCCTGCGGTCATTGCTCCATCACCCATAATAGCAACGGTTTTGCGCGATTCATCAAGTTGAGCAGATGCCATCGCCATACCTAGAGCAGCACTAATAGATGTACTGGAGTGACCAACACCAAAGGTATCGTAATCGCTCTCGGACCGTTTCGGAAACCCTGATAGGCCGTCTTTTTGGCGCATACTCAACATCTGTTCACGGCGACCCGTTAAGATTTTATGCGGGTAAGTCTGATGACCTACATCCCAAACTAAGCGATCATTGGGCGTGTTAAACACATAATGCAGAGCGACAGTCAGCTCTGTTACGCCTAAGCCAGCGCCAAAATGACCACCGGTTTTACCAACGCAGAACAGCATAAACAAACGAAGTTCATCGGTGAGTTGCACCAATTCATCTGCATTCAGTTGACGCAGGTCGGCTGGGGCATTGACCGCATCTAATAAGGGCGTTGCCGGGCGGCTGGAAGGAATGTCGTTATAGGTCTTTTGCATCTATGCGCAGCTTTGCTTAACTAAGGTTTAAGGTAGAATCTTACACCAAATGAGCTATTTAATAAGCCCGATTAACAATAAAGCGGGCAATATACCGCAGTGGGTCAGCCCGCTCACCAAAAATATCCAGAGAATTGAGACTTTTATCAAATAACCCCGTTACCTGACTTCTTGCTTCATCAAGTCCCAATAGAGACGTATAGGTGGGTTTGCCATTGGCAATGTCAGAACCCTGTTGTTTCCCGAGTTGGTGGGTAGAACTCTCTACGTCAATAATATCATCCTGGATTTGGAAAGCTAAGCCAATCGCACGAGCAAATTCCGTCAGTGCATTACGCTGCTGAGAAGTAGCTTTGCCAGTAGATACAGCACCCATTAAGACACTGGCTTCAATCAATGCGCCGGTTTTGTGGGCATGCATCAGTTTGAGTTGCTCCAAGCTCAAAGAGTGGCCGGTAGCGGCTAAGTCAATGGCTTGGCCCGCCGCCATACCAGCACAACCGCTATGGGCAGACAATAGCTGTACTAATTCAATAGCCGTTTGCGAGGGGATATCCTCTAGTTTGCTTAAGGTTTCAAAGGCTAGAGCTTGAAGAGCATCTCCAGCTAGTACTGCCGTTGCCTCATCAAATTGGATATGGCACGTAGCTTTACCACGCCGCAGATCATCGTTATCCATGGCAGGCAAATCATCATGGATCAAAGAATAGGCATGAATCATTTCTATAGCTGCTGCGACAATTCCTGTCGCCTCATTGGATTCAGCAATGGCATCAGCTGCTGCAAAACACAGGAGCGGACGTATGCGCTTACCGCCATTAAATACCGAGTAACGCATTGCGGAAAGTAGACGTTCAGCGGGGCCCTCGGCAATAGGCAGAATACTCTGCAACTGCTTATCTACACGCTCTCCATAATTTTTTATTATTGAATCCACTAGATAAAACTCTTTTATGCTAGTCTTCAGGACTATAGTGATCGCTAACTAACTCATTGCCTTGGCGGGTCAGTATTTCAACCTTCTGCTCGGCTTCTTTAAGTGCTTTTTGGCATTCACGGGCCACTTTAATACCCTGCTCAAAAGACTTCATTGAGTCTTCCAGGCTGAGGTCGCCGTTCTCTAAAGAGGCAACTAATGCTTCAAGGCTTTCCAGTTGTTGTTCAAAATCAATTGCTTTTGTAGTCTTAGTCACAATTTCTCGCCTGTCATTTTTAAAATCATTCGGTCGGGGTATTCTACACCACTAACCAACCAGTGTAAGTTGGTCAATGTTGAATATCATCCGTTCAATAAACGGTTCTTCGCGATTTAGAAACCTTGAGCAAAGGTAAGAAGAATCAGCACCGGGCAAATGAACTTCACATAGACAGGCCATATCTTCCAGAAAATGCCTGACTCCACATCGGGGTTACCACTTTTAAGCTCCTCAAGAATACTATTGCGATAGAAAACCCAGCCAGCAAATATACACAACATCATGCTCAGTAACGGCTGTGCTCGCTCAGTGGTTAGTGTAATTACAAAGCCAAAAAGGGCCTCAAAGTTAAGACAAATAGTTGCACTAATAGCAAAAATAATGAGACCGACAAGCCATGTAGCCTTGTTGCGATTGACATTATGAGCTTCAACAGCATAGGAAACTGGAACCTCAAGCATTGAAATTGAAGAGGTGACCGCCGCAATAGACATCAAAACAAAGAAAGCAAAACCGACAAACAACCCTGCAGCTCCCCCCATACCTTCGAAAAGCGCTGGAAGCACCTGGAAGATAAGGTCTGGGCCAGCGATTAAATTACCGCTTTCAGCATAGATCGTAACGCCTAAATTTTGTGCTACAAAAATGGCGGGCAGCACCAGTAGTCCCGCTAAAAAGGCCACTGAGGTATCAGTGAGAGTGACCAATGCACCGACTGTTGGTAGGTTTTCATCTGCACGAATATAAGAGCCGTACACTAACATCGTACCAACGCCGAGAGACATAGAGAAAAAGGCCTGTCCCATTGCGCTAACAATGAGATCAGGATTAGTGATCTGAGAAAAGTCGGGAACTAAGTAATGCTTGAGTCCTTCCATCGCGCCATCTTGAGTCAGCACATAAATAATGAGCGCAGACATTAAAATAAAGAGTGAAGGCATTAAACGACTGGACCATTTTTCAATACCTTGCTCCACACCAGCGCTAATGATCAGTACCGTCAATAAAACAAATATTGCAGAAAACCCTACATTGCGCATCAGACTATCTTCTGTCAGCCATTGGCTGACGTTGCCTTGACCCAATACAGCGGCTAGTGGGTCAAGCATAAACGCAAGCATCCAACCCGCGACGATACTGTAGAAACTCAAAATCAGCCCGGCTGTAACCATGCCACCTATACCCACGAACCTACCCATGAGTTTAGCGGTGTGTCCCAAGGATATAGATTGCAGAGCGCTGACCATGTTGGCTCGAGTGTGGCGGCCAATAATAAGCTCGGCCATCAACGCGGGATAGGCCAGCAGAAACGCTAAGATAAAGTACATCAAGACAAAGGCCGCACCGCCATTTTGCGCAGCATTGGTAGGGAAACCCCAAATATTACCTAGGCCAACGGCCGAGCCAGACGCGGCAAAAATAAATGCTAAGCGTGATGAAAACTGACCTCTTTGCATGATGCAGTCCTTTATGATTTTTGTCTTATCGAGAGTCTAGGCGATTCAGTGATTAAATTCGACCCAAACCTTCAAATACAGAGGTCGGAATTTGTAGGCTGAAGGGATAGCTACCCACTATTAACAGGGGGATCTCCTGATTACCTCGTAAGCAAAAGGTTCGGGTTTACGCATTTTTACTAACTCGAACAACTTAAAGTTTAATGTGTATAAAATGGATCTCGGTTGAATTTAATATCAACACGCAATCTATGGCTTGAAGTGAGTCATGGTAAAAAGATCATAATAATGGGTGTTTAATTAATGTATAAAAGCAAATTAGTTTGGCTACTGCTGCCAATATTTTTGGCAGGTTGCCAAGATTCGTTTCTGTCTTCAGAGAAACTACCTAAAGCCTCAGATCAAGGTTCTAGTGATCTTCAAACAGCGACGGTGTATACCACCGCTAAAGATACAGACAAGCGACTGACCTTGACTCATCAGCTGTCTTTTGAACCAGGTGTCCAGCCTTTTGAAGCTGAAGTTTCTGTGTTTGTAAATCCTAATAAACGTTACCAAAAAGTTCTCGGCTTTGGCGGCGCCATTACTGATGCTAGTTCTGAAGTATTTGCCAGCTTACCTGCAGACAAACAAGAAGAATTACTAAAGGCTTACTTTGATAAAGACGAAGGTATTGGATACACATTGATACGTACCTCTATTCATAGTTCAGACTTCGGTAGTGCCAGCCATACTTATATTGATGAGGGCGATAAGACACTGTCGACCTTCAATATTGACAAGGATCGTGAATTTCGGCTCCCATTCATCAAGCGTGCCATGGCGGCAGCTGGCGGTGAGATAACTTTTTATGCTAGTCCGTGGAGTGCGCCAGCTTTTATGAAGACCAACAACAACATGTTGCGTGGCGGCAAGTTGTTGCCTGAGTATTACGAAACCTGGGCCCAGTACTTTGCTAAATTCATAAAAGCTTATGAGGCCGAAGATATCCCCGTTTGGGGAGTGACTATCCAGAACGAACCCATGGCGGTTCAACGCTGGGAATCTATGATTTATACCGCGGAAGAAGAGCGTGATTTCCTCAAGAATCATCTTGGGCCGGTACTGGAGCGTGAGGGACTTGGCGATAAAAAGATCGTTGTTTGGGATCATAACCGCGACTTAATTACGCGTCGCGCCAATGTTATTTTTGAGGATCCTGATGCGGCTAAATATGCATGGGGTATGGGTTTCCACTGGTATGAGACATGGGCTGGCGGCGAAACTATGCACGACAACCTCGCCTTGGTTAATGAGTCTTATCCGACTAAAAATCTACTCTTTACTGAAGGTACTAACGAGAACTTCAGCGCGGATCGATACCAGCATTGGCCGAACGCCGAGCGTTATGGGCACTCTATGATCAATGACTTTAATCGAGGAACGGTCGGGTGGACAGATTGGAATATTCTTTTAGATCATACTGGGGGGCCAAATCATGTGCAGAATTTTTGTTTTGCGCCCATCCACGGTGATACTCGCACAGGTAAGCTAGTCTATACCCCAACTTACTATTATATTGGTCACTTCTCCAAATTTGTGCGTCCCGAAGCGGAGCGGATGAGTACCAGTAGTAGCCGAAGCTTTTTGTTAGCGACCTCATTCGTTAACGAAGATAAGCAAATGGCAACGATAGTGATGAACCACACCGATGAAGAAATATCCTATAATTTTTTTGTTGGCTCGCAACAGACCAAACTCACCATTCCACCACGAGCCATGCAGACGTTAGTGTACTAACTGAATCCTATATGGCGGTGGACGAGGCGGCTGAAGCGTGACGGCATTGCGATGGTGTAATGCCCTCTAGTTTTTTGAAAAAGGTATAGAACACAGATTTACTATTAAAGCCGACTTCAAGATAGATCTCGGTGATGGTGGTTGATCGGTATTCATCAGACATCAGCATTCGCTTGGCCTCTTCGATACGATACCGATTAATAAACTCATAAAAATTCACACCAAAATGACGATTCACTAAGGTTGATAAGTCTCTTGGCACAATGCTGAGTGACTCTGCCAGCGTGTCCAGAGTGATATCTGGCTCCATATAAATTTTTCTTTCACGGATAGCCATATCCACTTGAGACGCTAGCTCGGGTTGCAAAAATTGTTCATCATTGGCTTTTTTAGTTGGAATTACTTCATTCACTTGTTCAAAAACGGCGAAGTAACGCACAGCAGTAAACACTAAAAGATTCACCAGCACGAAGGTTGCGTAGTAACCGGTCAGTCCGATATTACTAAATTGCTGCAGGCTGAGTTCTGAGAAGATATTAATGATCTTGGCACCTGCCAGAATAGTCTCAGAAATCATGACTAGCGCAAACCCAATCACCAAGGCCCTCAACCAAGCAATATGGACTTTTTCCATATTAGAATTAGTGTCTTGCAGCAAACTGCTGTACTGGCTCACGAGAAAATAACACGCAATAGCATAAAACACGCGCACCAATTTGCTAAAGAATTCCATATAGACATAGTTAGCGCTATAGACAAATGATTCACTGCTGATCATATCCAGACGTAGATACTCGGGTTGACTGTAAAAGGCTAACCAAATGAAGAGGGTATACGTTAATAGCGGCACTAAATGGACAAGATCAGTTTTGGCCAGTGAGAAATTCTTAAAGACCAGGGCTTTAAAGCACAAAAATAGCAACGCACCATCAATGTAGTAAGCGATCGCCGGAGCAAAATACAAGCTTGGGAGCAAGTTGCGAACCGTGACTTTAAATTCAGCACCCCACATGATGAGCTCATTAATAGGGATGAGTGCATGTGCAAATAAAAATAGAGCAAGGAAAAGAGTACTTTTAGTATTACGGTCCATGGTGACGCATAGCAACAAAAAGCAAAATAAGCACTGCATCGCCGTCATCAAAAGAATAACGTCGTGAAAATTAAACAGTACTGAGCTGAAATCAAGCGGTTCCATTATGTGCTGATATCCCATTATCTGGCTTACTTTTTCGTCTTTGTTTTCGGCTATCTTTTTCTGACACAGGGCTTATATCCCTTGTCGAAATCATACGCTGATTGCTGCTTATCTGGGAAGTAAAAAACATAGGTATGATTTTATGCGTTAGTTCAGTGAAAAAACCGTACATAAGCGTTCGAGTAAAGTGTTAGAAAAGCAAAAACACCAGTAGATATGGAGAATTTATACCAATAACTGGGCTCAGATTACTTATTTGTACCTCAGAGTTTTCTGCCGTTTTATACTGATATAGAAGCTTTAATGGAGTGTTGGTATTCGGTAGGTGCGTTTTCATGATAACTTTTTTGTCCGAGTGCTTTTAGACGGACGAAAATAGCACGCATAGTTTGTAAATTAGCCTCGTCAATCTGCCTCCAACCTTATGGAGACGTTAAAAGAACTGAATGTTAGAGTGGCTTCGTATCATTGCTGCGAACGCCCGGTAAACAGTAATATGTGGACGCTTAAAATAAGAAGAGATATGGGGCCAACATGAATGTAAATAAAAACCTTTCCATGCTGTATTTATACGTGGCCACATGCTTGACGGCATGCGGGGGTGGCAGCGTTGGTGGAGATGCCGACCAGAATATAGTGCGGACACTGTTTGCTGTTGGTGAAGTCGTCGAAGCCCTCGAAGATGGAGGCCCTGTCGAAGGAGATGTAAGCGCCAACGAGCAAGGTGCTAATCTAAGTTATGCGATAGCATCTGGCTCCGCTATGGCCAATGGAACCCTTGAGTTTAACGCCGACGGTACCTTTATCTATACATCAAATCCCGACTTTTTCGGCACGGATAGCATTGATTATGTGGTCACTGACACTGTTTCAGGAGAGACAGATACTGCGACTCTCACCATTAATGTGGCTAATGATTTTGAGACGATAGAAGAGTATGGCTGGCAGTTAGTTTGGAAAGATGAGTTCAATTCAGACAATTTGGATGGTTCGCTCTGGGAGGCGATTAACAGCGCCGTGTCTGGTGGTAATTTAGTCATTACAGCGCAAGATGGCATGGCATCATCAGTGGTAGGTTTAACCAGTATTAAGTTTGGTCGTGTTGAAGCCAGCGTCAGGGCTTCTGCAGGGGCTAACATTGCTGCTGCGTTTAAGTTGGCGCCCGTATCAGATATGTATGACGGTAAAAACAGTCTGGTGGCGCTTAAATCTAAAGAGGGTTTGCTTACTGCAGGTGCTCATTATGGTTTAGGTCTAACCAGTGGTATTACAATGAATGCTGACACTTTAGAAACAGTGGCAGACGACTTTCATACCTATGCGATCGAATGGAGTGCCAGTGAAATACGTTGGTATATCGATGGCACCCATGTGCATACAGTCGACACGCTCAATACCTGGGCTTACAACCTCTCTAATGGCGATGTGGTCTCTGATAACGCAGGACCATTCAATCAAGACATGCAGATTATATTTGAGTTGGCCGCTAGCGGAGATGGTTTGCCAGCAATGATTATTGTTGATCAGATTAAGGTCTGGACCTGCGATCCTTCTGTTGAGACGAGTGTTGAAGACTGTGCCTCGAACGAAAAAACTAAAGTCAGCAAGCAAGCATCTGATCGTATTGAGACGGTGGGCTCAGTTGTGGTTGATATATTTACAGATGGTTATTTTGATGCGCTTAGTGGCATCAAAATTTCCGACTTACAGCCGCTAAGTTGGCACTACACCGATGAGGTTAAAGAGTTAGCACTCACCACCGTGGGTGCCATTGATGTTGATGTGGTTGTGGTCGAAGGGAATCATGACAAAGTGTTAGATATTACTACCGGATCGGGTACCACCAGTATGGCTGTCGATGTTGAAGTTGTTGAGTTGATTGGTTTGAATACGGCACTGAATTTTGATCTCTACATTGATGGCGCAGTTACCAAGGCTGACATGATCGAAATCAGACTTGAATCTGGCCCTTTGCATGCGGGATTCAAGCGCTGGAATATTGCGGATATTGCAGCCGACACATGGGTTAGCTACAGCATACCTCTTAGTGACTTTATGAATAGCCCAGTGTTGGTCGATGGCGATCCTATGCCATTAAATATTAGCCAGATCACTTCTCTTATGACTCTGGAGGTGCAAGGCGAAGCACATCTGCATGTCGATAATATCAATTTTACCTGCATCAATTCTGAAAGCTGCGTCCAAGGGCCGTTGGGTTTACAGTCTGAGGGAGCCCCAAAAGCTGAACCTATTCGTTATGAAGCAGAAGACTATATTACTGAATCTGGCACGGGTCTGGAGGTCACAACAGATGAGGGTGGCGGCCAGAATGTAGGATTTTTAAGTGCCGGCGATTATTTGATTTATACCATAAATGCGCCAGGAATCGGTTCTTATAGCCTTGATTATCGAGTCGCCAGCGCGGGTGGCAGTGCCGGATTTGAGGTGTCAATCGACGGTATTTTGGTCGACAGTCAAACAATACCTGATACAGGGGATTGGCAGAATTGGACAACACTGACGTCCCAGCAATTTGAGTTGGTCGTAGGTCTTTACACCTTACGGATAGATTTCCTTGGTGGTAATCAAAACCTGAATTGGTTCGAGTTATTGCCCCCCATCACAGAAATTTTCATAGAAGCGGAAGACTACGACAATGAAAGTGGTATCTCGCTTGAGGACACAACGGACGAAGGTGGCGGCGAAAACATAGGCTATATCGATGAGGGAGACTTTGTTGAGTACACCGTTAATATTCCATCTGATGGTACTTATCTGATCGAATACCGTCTGGCCAGTGCAGTTGATTCATTTGGTTTTGAAACATCTATTGGCGGAGTGGTCGTCGACACTCAGGAGTTGTTAGCCACAGGTGATTGGCAGAACTGGATCACACAGAGCGCTGAAGTTGAATTAATCGCTGGTGAACAGACACTGCGGTTGGACTTCCTTGGGGGCGCAATTAACGTCAACTGGATTAGGCTGACGCGGAAGTAGGTGGAGCAAAAAAATTGTATTTAGTATCTAAAATAAGCAGCACTAGTAGGGATGAACTATGATTCACGAATCTAAATTTAAGCGACAGTTTCTGGCAGGCAGTATTGGTTTAGCGCTAGCCACTAGCTCCTATGCTCAGGAAGCGGGTCAAAAAAATACCTATGCGTCGAATGATTCGGATGATCTGATCGAAGAGATTGTGGTGACAGGAATCAGAGCTAGCTTGCAGCGCTCAATGGATATCAAGCGGGATTCCAAAGGTATTGTTGATGGTATTTCCGCAGAGGATATCGGTAAGTTCCCTGATACTAATTTGGCAGAATCCCTCCAGCGAATTACAGGAGTTGCCATTGAGCGAGATCGAGGTGAGGGCTCTAAGATTACTGTCCGTGGCTTCGGTCCTGATTTCAATATAGTGACCTTTAATAGTCGGCAAATGCCAACCACAGGTGGTCGTTCGTTTGACTTTGGCAATATTGCTTCTGAGGGAATTTCAGCGGTTGAAGTTTATAAGTCTGGACGTGCTAATGTTGCCACAGGCGGCATTGGTGCCGTGGTTAATGTCAAGACGAGCAAACCACTAGAGATGCCAGGTATGCGCACTGTTGTTAGTGCCAAGGGCGTTTATGATCCAGGTACGCGCAGTGGCAACAGCGTCAACCCAGAAATTGCTGGGCTGTTTAGCCAAACGTTTGCGGAAGATACCATTGGTATCGCGTTATCTCTCAGTAGTCAAGCGCGGGACGGTGGAACTCAGTCAGTAACAACGCAGAGTTTTATGGGTCGGTCATTTGTGACTCAAGAAGACATGGACAATAACGTAACTGCCGCCGAGTGGGGGTCGATTGCGGTTGGCGATCCATCAGCCATCAACTTTCCAAGTGAGGTTAATGATGGCATTTATGCCATTCCCACCAATATTCAGTACAACTTAGATGATTTCCGCCGTGAACGCATTAATGGTCAATTAACGCTCCAATGGCGACCTTTTGAAGCGCTCACCGCGACACTGGATTATACCTATGCTGAGAATCAAATTAATACTCAGCACCAGGATTTATCCGCCTGGTTTGATCCAGGCTGTGCTACGAGGGAGAGCGAATGGGTTCAGGAGGGCAATATTTGGTCGCCTACGACCTATACACAGGTGGGTTGTGCTGCAGACAACTTGCAAGGTGTTGGCCTCTATGCCTCAGTCGATGAAAATAAATCCACCGGATTTAATGTCGAGTGGCTGGCAAGTGACCACCTGACTCTTAATCTTGACTATCATGATTCCAGCGGAGAATCTCGGCCTAACAGTAAACATGGCTCCGGCGGCTCAATGGCTGTGGCCGCGCTGAATCGTATCACTACCTCGGGCTACTTCACGTCGGGCGGCATGCCTGTTTTAGAGGTACAGTTGGGGGAGAGAAATTCCTACAACCAAATTGCTCGCATTGACCAAGTAAGTGCCAGTGATATGCAACTTTCTGGAAGTTCATTTGGCAGTTATAACAATCGTATGAATGTCGAGCAACTTCAGCTTGATGGTCAGTACAATTTTGATGCAGGCCATAGCATTAGCTTTGGGGTAGCCAGAGTAGAGGTATCTAACCGAGGGCAATCCAAAGGGATTTCTCGGAATGCTTGGAGTGGGGTCGGAGAGCCCGGCGATATCGCTGATCTATTGAGCGTTGATTCTATCGAAGGTGTCTTTAATGGCATCGATGGCAGTGATGATCCACGCCAGGTAACCGACTTTTTTACTTGGGATTTTCAAGCATTGATTGATCGGGCTGAGCAGCTCTTGCGCGACGGTGATCACGGCGATGTGGTAGGTGATGGTGGGCCCTGTTTAACTGGATTTTGTCCCTCTTATGACTTTGATCTGGATGAAATTACCACTGAAACCTCTGATTCGATCTATCTCCAAACTCACTGGGTGGGTGATGTACTCAATCGGCCGGTTAATGTCTATTACGGTGTGCGTTATGAGCAAACAGAGGTGCATTCTGAAGCGCTGGTACCCCTCTATGACAGAGTGGAGTGGAGCATAGTAGACAACCGGTTTAATCTCTATCAACAAAAAGCTGAAGATGGCAGCACTATTCAAGGTTTTTCAGAGATCGACGGCGCCTACAGCATGTTCTTGCCAAGCCTTGATTTCGATATAGAGCTTGTCGAAGATTTAATTTTACGTACATCCTACAGTTTAACGGTAACTCGCCCGGTATATAACGATCTTAAAGGAGCTTTAATTATTGATTACTTGGGCTCAGATGGCGGTGGCGGTCGACGAGGCAATCCTCAGTTACTGCCTATGGAGTCGTCAAACATCGATCTCTCTCTCGAGTGGTACTACGATGAAGGTAGCTATGTTTCAGCTGGATTTTGGTCTAAAGATGTCGATAATTTTATCGTCAACAGTACTTTTGAAAACCAGCCTTTATTCCAAGATCTTTTCACGCCGATTAATGGTGATTTGTACAATCAGGCGGTGGAAGCACTCACGGGTGGTGACCCGCGGTTTGACTTTGATTATGGCGATCTCAACACCTACTATGCGGAAAATTTTGCTAATGAGCCCGGTGTTAGTGTGAGCGGTGAAGGCGATGAAACAGAGGTTGTAGTAACGGGAACGGCGTTGGATCCAATAGCCATATTTGATGTCACTATCCCAATTAACCAGCGAGAGACCAAAGTGCAGGGCTGGGAGTTTATGCTTCAGCATGCATTTGGAGAGTCCGGATTTGGGCTGCAGGCTAACTACACCATCGTCGATGGCGATCTGGACTATGACATTAACCTCAACGAGGAACAGTGGGTTGTTCCCGGTATGAGCAATACGGCCAATTTAGTTGGCTACTACGATAAAAGTGGGTTCCAAGTAAGGGTTGCGTTGAACTGGCGCGATCAATTCTTGGCATCAGCAGGGCGCGATCCCTTGTTTGTTGAAGAGTACTATCAGCTCGACATGAACATCAGCTATGAAATTAATGACAAGCTATCGTTTTTTATCGAAGGCATTAACTTAACCGAGGAAGATCAACGTATTCATGGCCGATCAAGCTATCAGGTACGCGAATACGCTGTTGGTCATGCTCGCTACAATTTTGGTACTCGCTACGCATTTTAATGGCGGTAACTAAGGTGTGTTACCGATTAGGAGTTTATATGGTCAATCAAAGATTACTCGATAAGATCAGACCTGCAGGTCATGAACTCTCGATCGTATGGCTATGGCAATTATGTTAGTTATCGATAAAAAAATAGCGCAGGCCCATCATTGCACCGCGCAATCAATACCATCTGAGGTACTAACCTCGACAGAGCCTCTGGTATTGAAAGGCCTTGTCGCGGACTGGCCGTTAACCAAGTTGGGGTTAGAGTCACAGCAAAAAGCCAGTGCATATTTACTGCAGTTTTATCAAGGCGCCCCGGTTAATGTGGCGCTTGGTGATGAGAGCATTAAAGGACGTGTTTTTTACAATAAAGATTTTACTGGCTTCAATTATCAGTCTCTCAAAGTCAGCATGAAGATGTTATTGGATAAACTACATGAGCACGCTAAGGATGATATCCCACCAACCATTTATATGGCATCAACTATGCTAGACAGTTGGTTGCCGGGATTCAGAGAACACAATGATATTTCTTTGGGTCAAAACGAAGCCTTAGCCAGTATATGGATGGGCAACAGAACACGTATTGCTGCGCATTATGACTTACCGGACAATATTGCGTGCTCGGTTGTTGGGCGTCGACGTTTCACCTTATTTCCGCCAGAACAGATTGCCAATCTATATCCTGGGCCACTAGATCTGGCGCCGGGTGGACAGGCCATTAGTACCGTTGATTTCAGTGAGCCTGATTTCGATAAACATCCGAAATTCCGTGAGGCTATCCAATCGGCACAGGTGGCGGACCTTGGGCCTGGAGATGCCATATTCATTCCCAGCATGTGGTGGCATCACGTAGAAAGTCTAGATTCTTTTAATGTACTGGTTAATTATTGGTGGCGTCAGTCTCCTGCTTATATGAGCACACCCATGAATACCCTAAACCATGCGCTGCTTACCATGAAAGATTTACCCCTTGAGCAAAGAAACGCGTGGCAGGGTATTTTTAACCACTATATTTTTGAGGCCGATGAAGAAACAAGTGCCCATATCCCCGAAAAGGGCCGTGGTGTCTTGGGGCCTTTGGATGAGGCGCTCGCCAAAAAAATACGCGCTATGGTGATTAGTAGGTTGAATAGATAGCTGATGATAACGGAGTTTTTGTCTCAAGAAATCATCGGCCTAGAGTCGGTGGGAGTATCTAAAGTAGAGAAGTAAGGAAATTATATGTTCGAATAAGTTAGCAGGACGATCGCTAATGTAATAGCGCCTAACATCGCGCTAATAGGTAGGTTGGATAGCCATATTAATAAAAGAATTCACTGTTTCGTGTAATCACAGCCTGATCGGTAATGATGATAGCGACGGTACAAAAAATACAAAAAGGGTAAATAAATGCAACATAATCGCGCCAATGACCTCGCTTCTGGCTTCGGTGTAATGCTCAAGTCGTCATTCTTAGTGGTCAGTCTTTTAATGATTTCCAGTTGCGGCGTCCAAAATGGCAATGAATTTTTGGATGTACCCGAAACTATTGCCGATGCCAGCGATAATTCCGGTGGTGATGGTCCCTTGGGCGAAATTCCAGACCTTACTCTGGCAGACGTTAGTGTGCGTGATCGGCCTCACATTGACCAATCCTTAGGTTATAACGTCATCCGTACTGATCTAAACACAGCACTGCGTGGCGTAAGTTTGTCGCTTGATGGGGGCGATCCCTACGGCAGCTTACCGTCTAATGTACCTACGGCCGCACAGATGAATCTATTGGTCAATGAATATGGGTTTAACACTTTGCATGTGTATCTTGAGGGCGATGCCGAGCAAAACCCTGAACCTGTTGGCGTAAATGAGGCGCTTGCGGATGAGCTGGTTGCCTTAACCCGTGAGGCTAAGATGTACCTGATTATTACCATGGGTAACAATGGTGAAAACGGGGCCATTCACAGTATGGAGAAGACCTTGGACTTCTGGAATCTCTATGCTGCTAAGTACGCGGATGAAACGCATGTGATTTTTGAGGCCCATAATGAGCCGGTTACAGGTATCAATGGCAACTGGACCTCAGAGGACTGGGCCAGACAGGCTGACATGTACCAAACTATTCGCAGCGCTGCCCCTGACAGTATGGTTTTACTAGGCTCGTTTATGTCATTTTTTGGTGGTTCGCAGGCAATCAGTGGCGCTGAAGGGCTGGCAGAACAGTTTCCTGGTATATGGGAGAACGCTGGGTTCGCCTTCCATGCTTATTGGGACATTGCTCAAGTCGAGAGCACAATCGATGCTTTTGAAACTAGCACTAAATACCCGGCCTTGCTATGTACCGAATTTTATCCAGGGGATACCAAAAAAGGCTTTAATGAAATTTTTGAAAGCCATCACATCGGCTGGACACAGTTTGAGTGGCTTGCGGCAAATGATCTTGAGCTAGACCGCTTTAAGGGCTATCTCGACGCCTTTGGTACCGCATGGCGGCCTGAAAATCCGACAGCGACTTGGCCGGCCAGTGGTTCACCTGCTATTACATTTGACGAGACTATCGGTCTTTATAGTCGTGCAGACGAGGCCTTTTTGCGATTAGACGAGTACTATCAAATAATCGCAGATGATCGTGATTATGATGGTATTGGTGGTGATGAGTTTGTCGTCATCGATGCTGGCGATGATGGCTCTGTTGCACTGCGTGCATCCAATGGTAAATACCTTACGGTGAGTGATTATGGTCAGGTTTTGGTCGCAACAGGTAATAAAATTGGCATTGATCAAAAATTTCAATGGCTTGAATTACCCACCGGTGATATTGCATTGCGTCCATGGAGTGGTTCAGCACATCTCATAGGCACTCTTCCTGCAACCGAAGGCGAAAGCTATGGTTTGACGGGCCCTATTGGAGCAGGTGCTGAGCGCAATGGCGCCAATACATACCGAGTAGCCACTGCTTATACAAGCGAGATAGAGCCCTTAGAACAAGTAGCAGAGACACCACCAGGACCATTTTTTGGTAGTCCAATGCCTGTGCCTACCAACGGTGATGGCGACCACCCGTTTGACAGCCTAGCGCCCAATGGTCGCATCTGGGCATCAGATTATGATTATGGTGGTGAGGGCGTCGCTTATCATGATACGGGAGCGATTAATCTTGGTGAGGCTTATCGGGCAGACGAAGCTGTGGATGTCCAATCCAGTTCAGAAGGTTACACCGCTGTCGGTTTCTTCGATCAAGATGAGTGGTTGGAGTACACAATTGATGTAGCCGCCGCCGGTAATTATGTCATCACAATGCGCACAGCATCAGGCAGTGGCGTGGGTGGCTCTATTAGTTTTGAATCAGATTGTGTGAAGTTAACCACCAATATTGCAACGCCGAATACTAACGGATGGGACATCTGGGAAGATACAACGGTTGAGGTCACCTTAAAAGCGGGTGTGCAAAAATTACGTGTGGTCAGTGGTGGTGGTATGAACCTGATGAACTTTGATATTCAACCGGGTGGTGAGGGCGGTGCCGACTATGGTGCTGGATGTGAATGGGCACCACCAGAGCCAGATGATATCAAAGTAGAAACTGAAAATTGGACTACAGTTATTGGCAGCCCAGAGGGCACCGTGAGTATCGGTGCCTCTACAGATAGTGATCTAAGTGATCATGTGGGCAATTTCGATGCGGGAGACTTTATCGAATACGCCGTCGACGTCCCTGCCTCCGGCTGTTATGCAGCAGATTACAGAATCGCCAGTGAGCCTGGCAGTGTTGGCTTTGATTTGAGTTTTGGTGACATCTTGGTCGATACTTTTTCGATACCACCTACCGGTGGTTGGTCAAGCTGGGTAACGTTTAAACGCCCTGTTGAATTGGTTGCAGGGACTCAAACTATGCGTATTGAAGCCCTTGGTGATTCGTTCAACCTTAATTGGCTGGCATTTAATCAGGCAGATGAAACCTACTGCCTCGATGATGGAGCCATTACTGTTGAGGCCGAAACGTTTATTTCATCAGTTCAATTGCCCGAGGGTGAGGTTGGCACTCAAGGAACAGAGGATGAGGGCGGCGGTTTAAACGTCGGTTGGATAGATGCTGGAGATTGGATGGAATATCCGATTACCATTCTGGCTAATGGAAATTATGAAATATCCTATAGAGCTGCCAGTCAAGGAGGTAGCAACCCAGGTATTAGTATGTATCTTGATGGCGTTCTAATGGATTCAACTGCTGTACCCGACACGGGCGGCTGGCAAACATGGGAGACCGTGATCGGTGGTATTGTTGAGTTAACGGCAGGTGACTATACCCTGCGCATTTCAACCCTCTCTGGAGGTTTTAACTTAAATTGGCTGAAATTTACGCCGACCACCGAAGAGTCAACGGGCGACATAGGTACCGGCAGTGACTCGGTGCTCAATATTGGCGAGATAATTAGTTTTAATGATCCCATTGTGGATTATGGCGTGGTCGATTTTGGCAATAACATCAGCACCCTTAGTGCCGATCCCACTGACAGTGCTAATACTGTTGTAGTCTCCATTAAAGGTAGTGAAACCTGGGCGGGTACTACCATCGCACGGGGCTCTGTTATCTATTCTCTCACTGATACATTGACGCGTATTTCTATCCGTATTTATTCTCCCTTCGTGGGAACGCCTGTTCGCGTAAAGTTAGAAGAATCCGGTGATTCCTCCCACTCCGTTGAGACAGAAAGACTGACCACTGTCGCTAATCAGTGGGAAGTGATAATTTTTGACTTTAGTCAGCAGGTGGCGGGCACTCCAGCGCTAAATACTGACTATGTCTATGACACCCTGTCGGTGTTTTTTGATTTTGGTGCCGTCGGTAATGGGGAGACCTATTACTGGGATGACGTTACATTCTTAGATGAATATGTGGCACCGGTAACACTGACCCAAGCCATATTAGTTGGTGATTGGACCTTGGCACCTGAGTATGGCGCCATGGCGGTTGGCCCAGAACCGGGGAGTACCGGCTATTGGGTGAGTGACAGTGATACGGTGACGGCTCGGGCCTGTCTATTTGACGACCTTTTTTCCTTTGCCGAAGAGGGTACCTTCGCCAATGTGATGGGAGGCGAGACTTGGGTCGAAACTTGGCAGGGCATTGAGGCTGAGGCTTGTGCGACGCCAGTTGCTCCTCACGATGGTAGTAGCAGCTATAGTTATGCCTACGACCCAGATACAGCCACTATTACTCTCTCTGGGGTTGGTGCACACTTAGGTCTGCCAAAGGTTGTGAGTGGTGCGGCTGAGCTTTCTAATCCAGCTGATGCGCCAGAGTCAGTCACTTACCAAGTGGTTGCCAATGGCCAAGATACCATGACGGTTCAAGTAGCATACAGCGGAGGCTACTGGACATTTAAACTAGTAAGAGATGGCACTGCAGAGGCTCCAGAGGCGGGCACAAACTCAATATTTTCGCTGGCGTCTGACGGGATGTTAGAAGCTAGGGGTAGTAGTATTGGCAATACGCCTGGCGCTGCTAATGGCGTTGTCAATCCAGCTCAAGGCAGTTCTCTGTCGTTCCACGGTGACAATCTGTCAGGGAACGAATCATGGAAACTAAATATCGGCGAGTGGTACGGTGGTTCTGATGGTAATTTCGGAATGACCTTGGGCATGATGGCATTCAAGATCCCAAACTTTGGCGATATTACCAATCCATTCCTTAGTGCAGAATTTGAGGTCACTCTCGAGCAAAAAAGCGATGCTCTTGATTTTCCGGCCGACCTTTGGGCGGTAAGAACTTCTGATAGCCAAGATCTGTTATTGAGCGACTGGTTTATCGGTCCTGCTAGCTCTGCACCCGCTAATGGCGCTGCCGGAACGCTGATTCAGGGCAGTTTCTTAGTGCCCACAACGGACATCGGGCAGGTCACTACATCAGTCGCAGCTAACAGCCAGTTGCTGACGTATTTAAATACTCGTTACGATGGCGGCAATGGCATAGGAAGCTACGTATTCTTCCGCATCAATAAAGGCGATGAAGATGCCTTTGCTCTGGGTTGGAACGCCTACATCTTAAAATCCTCACAAGCAGGTGAGGGCGAGCAAACCGCACCAGAAATAAAATTCACCTCGTCTGTGGAGCCCATGCCAATGCCTGAGCCTGATACAGAACCCACACCTGAGCCGCCAGTGGTAATTGGAGATAACCTTATTGCTAACCCAGGGTTTGACGATACAAGTGGCTGGACAGTCATTAACCATTATGAAGCGGAAAATACCATGGGAGCCGTCACTATTGCGGATGGTGTTGCAACCTTTGTTGAAACAGAAACAGCAGAGGATGGGTCTTGGAAGCACATGGGTCTCTATGCCTCAATAAGCTTGGTGCCAGGGACCTATCAGTTCGATATGGATATAACCTATGCCGATATTAGCGATGCTTGGGGCGAAGCTTTTATAGGGTTGGCTGAGCCAATTGCTGGTATCGAATATAATGGCGATCAACAGGTGTTAAAAGTATTCAATTCATGGGAGTGTGCCGCTGTCAAAACGTACTCAGGATCAGCTCGAGCGGTAGGATGTGATGCCAGCGCTAATCCTGGCCAGTTTGCGATAACCACAGCGGGATCCTACTACTTACTATTCAGATCTGGGGGAGCGTCTTATGGGTCCGTTGGTATCGAAATTGATAATTTATCAGTCACAATAGTTGATTAATTCTTAGCTAAATCCGCCATATTAACGGTGGGTTACTTTTACCTGTTTATAGTCTGAGTAATTTACTCGGACGAACAATTCTACTTTCAGATGTACCGTTGGCTGAGCACATGTGGACGATGAGTTCTGAAGCGCTGGGTATCGATGAGTAACTCTAGATTACAAAAAAGCAAAGCACAGCTTGGCTTTTTTGTCAGAGATAACGAGTGAGGATCGATTTCTGTGTTAATTAATGCGACTGATTCCATTGGGATAATAGCTTGAGTCAGGGCTTTCTATGTCGTAGATCGTCTATGTATGGTGATTAAATTAGGTTGAGTGATAGACTATATTTATGATTAATTAAAAATAATATAAAATTTCATGGCAGTAATACAACAATATAAGCGGACTACAATGACTTTTATCAAACCCTCAGTAACTAAAATTAAATTTTTTACGGCAGTGCTTTTTGGTATGACCCTTTTCAGTGTTACTGGGTCAATGGCCTCTGATGAAGTCGACTACCGGGCGTCTCAACTAGAAAATACTGCAGCCGTCACAACGTCTGATGACTGGGATATTGACAATGATGGCCGTGCAGATGCCTTAACCGATGGCTTAT
>CAJWFB010000027.1 GCA_913031645.1 uncultured Cellvibrionales bacterium | reverse complement strand
TCCCACTCAATCGTTGCCGGCGGCTTGCTAGAAACATCGTAAGTCACCCGAGAAACCTCAGTAATCTCATTAATAATACGGTTAGAGACTTTCTCCAATAACTCGTAAGGGAGATGTGCCCAGCGAGCGGTCATAAAATCAATAGTCTCGACAGCGCGGAGCGCAATGACCCACTCATAACGACGAGCATCCCCGACCACACCAACTGACTTGATAGGCAAGAACACCGCAAAGGCTTGGCTGGTTTTGTGATACCAACCAGAGGAATATAGTTCTTCAATGAAGATAGCATCTGCCTCACGAAGGATATCCGCATACTCTTTTTTAACTTCGCCAAGGATTCGTACACCAAGGCCAGGACCTGGGAAGGGATGTCGATAGACCATATCGTAAGGGAGGCCTAACTCAACGCCAATTTTACGAACTTCGTCTTTGAACAACTCTCTCAGTGGCTCGACCAGTTCTAGCGCCATATCGTCGGGTAATCCACCGACATTATGGTGAGACTTTATGACATGTGCCTTGCCTGTCTTGGAGGCCGCAGATTCAATAACATCCGGATAAATAGTGCCTTGAGCTAAAAAGTTGACATTATCGATCTTGTTAGACTCTTCATCAAAAATTTCGATGAATGTATTACCAATAACTTTACGCTTTGTCTCGGGGTCACTCACACCAACCAAACCCTTTAAGAACTTGTCTTGGGCATTGGCACGAATGACCTTAACGCCCATATTTTTGGCGAACATTTCCATGACTGCGTCGCCTTCATTCTTGCGCAATAAGCCATTATCAACAAACACACAGGTGAGCTGATCGCCAATGGCTTTATGCAGTAGAGCTGCAACCACGGAGGAATCAACGCCGCCAGAAAGACCTAGCAGTACGTGGCTATCACCCACCTGCGCTTTTACACGATTGATTTGATCTTCAATAATGGCAGCAGCGGTCCAAAGTGGTTCACAGCCGCAAATGTTGAGGGCAAAGTGCTGGAAAATTTTCTCGCCCTGCAGCGTGTGAGTTACTTCAGGATGGAACTGAATACCATAAAACTGCTTTTCTTCGTTGGCCATGCCTGCGATTGGGCATGAGGGCGTGGAGGCCATTAAAGTAAAGCCTTCAGGCATAGCAACCACCTTGTCACCATGACTCATCCAAACGTCTAATAGTGATTCACCAGCCGAGTCTACATGGTCTTTAAGGCCTTCAAGCAGAGTAGATTTCTCCTCGACCTTGACTTGCGCATAGCCAAACTCACGTATGTCTGATGTACCAACCTGACCGCCCATCTGACTGGCCATAGTCTGCATACCATAGCAAATGCCTAAGATGGGCAATCCCATCGTGAAAACACCGTCTGGTGCGCGAGGTGCTGTTGCGCCATCGGTTACCGATTCTGGACCACCGGAAAGAATAATGCCTTGGGGATTAAATTCGCGAATTTCTTGCTCGGTAATGTCCCAAGCTCTAATTTCAGAGAAAACACCAATCTCACGCACACGGCGCGCGATTAATTGGGTGTACTGAGAACCAAAATCGAGAATAAGTATCTTTTGCGAATGTAAATCTGTCATTAGTTGACCTTAAAGTAAAAGGGCTAGGCTACTCAGCCCAGCCCTTTATTAAACATTATATAAACACACTAACTATGATCTTATCGGCCACCGGCAGGATAGTTCGGTGCTTCTTTGGTAATTTGTACATCATGCACATGACTCTCACCAATACCGGCTGAGGTTGCACGAACAAACTCTGGTTTAGTGCGCATCTGCTCTATCGTTGTACAACCGGTATAACCCATGGCAGAACGTAAACCACCCATCATTTGATGAATAATACTAGATACCGGCCCTTTATAGGGTACTCGGCCTTCAATACCTTCTGGAACGAGCTTTTCAACCGCACTTGCATCTTGGAAGTAACGGTCACTTGAGCCCATAGAATGAGACATAGCGCCTAAGGAGCCCATGCCTCGATAGTTTTTATAAGAGCGACCTTGGAACATTTCTATTTCGCCTGGCGCCTCTTCAGTGCCGGCTAACATAGAGCCCATCATCACCGAACTTGCGCCCGCTACGATGGCTTTTGCCATATCACCAGAATATCGAATTCCACCATCAGCAATAACCGGCACACCCGTGCCTCTAAGTGCTTCAACCGCACTGGCAACCGCTGTTACCTGAGGAACACCAATACCCGTAATGATACGCGTTGTACAAATCGACCCGGGGCCAATGCCCACCTTTACAGCATCTGCACCCGCATCCACGAGGGCTCTAGCACCTTCACCGGTCGCTACGTTGCCCCCAATTATCTGAACATCAGGAAAGTTCTTCTTAATCCACTTAACGCGGTTTAATACGTTTAACGAATGGCCGTGTGCAGTATCAACGACCAACACATCTACATTGGCATGCACCAGAGCAGCTATTCGCTCATCGGTCCCCTCTCCAACACTGACTGAAGCTCCGACAATGAGTCGACCCTGATCATCTTTACACGCATGGGGATATTGTTCAGCTTTATCGATATCAGTTACCGTAATTAGCCCTTTTAGCTCAAAGGCATCGTTGATAACTAATACTTTTTCAATTCTGTGCTTATGCAGTAATCCACGCACTTCATCTGCGCCAGCACCCTCTTTAACCGTGACCAACTGCTCTTTTGGCGTCATCACTGAGGTTACGGAAGCGCTCATGTCGGTGGCGAACCGCACATCTCGGCGTGTTACGATCCCGACCAGATTTCCATTCTCAAGAATAGGGACCCCGGAAATATTATTGGCCATCGTAAGAGCATGTAATTGTTCCAAGGTAGCGGATGACTCGATGGTGAAAGGATCCTTGACCACCCCGCTCTCATATTTTTTAACCGCCCAAACCTCTTTGGCCTGTTCTTCGATAGTCATACTCTTGTGAACTATGCCAACACCGCCCTCTTGAGCTATAGCGATAGCCAGGCGGGATTCAGTGACTGTGTCCATTGCCGCTGATACCAACGGGATATTCATGGTAATACCGCGGGTTAGCTGTGTCTGTGTCGCCACATCTTTTGCGGTGACGTCAGAGTACCCCGGCACGAGTAGTACGTCGTCAAAGGTGAGAGCTTCGTGAGAGATTCGTAACATAAAGAACGCCTACCTCGGTATGCTCTAAAGAGCGAATACACATTGGATTTTAAAAAGTAAGCGGCGCATTATAATCCTCAGGGGTAATAAGGTAAACATTTATTTGGCATTCGTTAAAATAGGCTAAATGATGATAAAGCACTGATTTTAATATTTTTTTAGCCTTTCAGTCATTAACAAATGATAAAATATACAACTGAAATTAGTTACCTTCCACGGCGCGTTTCACTACAATATACCCATGTCTATAGATACCCATAATCGCCAAGTTTTCACGGTCAGTGAACTTAACCGTACCGTTCGCCAGTTACTTGAAAGTACCCTACCTCTGTTGTGGGTAGAGGGTGAAATTTCCAATTTTGCTCGTCCTAACTCCGGCCATTGGTATCTAACGCTCAAAGATCAACAGGCGCAGGTTCGCTGCGCTATGTTTAAAAACAGCAATGCACGGGTTAGCTTTAAACCCGCTAATGGAATTTCGGTATTGGTACGATGCCGAGTCGGTTTATATGAGGGTCGCGGAGACTATCAGCTCATCATAGAACATATGGAAGAAGCTGGCTTTGGCGCTTTACAAAGGCAATTTGACCAACTGAAAGCAAAGCTGGCTAATGAGAGTTTATTTGATCAGGCTCACAAACAGCCCATGCCCACATCCGTAAATCACATTGGCGTTGTAACCTCACCTACGGGCGCGGCATTCAAAGATATTTTAGCTGTCCTTAATCGCAGATTTCCCAGTATCAAAGTAACGCTCTTCCCTACCGCTGTGCAAGGCGATCAGGCTGCGGGGCAAATTGTAGAAGCTATAGCCAATGCCAACCAAGATGGTCGCTGCGATGCTTTAATTGTCGGCCGCGGTGGCGGATCTCTAGAAGATTTATGGCCATTCAATGAAGAGGTTGTGGCTCGCGCTGTATTCCACAGTAAAATTCCAATCATCAGTGCAGTGGGTCATGAAATTGACTTTACTATTACTGACTTTGTTGCCGATCTTCGTGCACCCACGCCGTCCGCCGCAGCAGAATTAATTAGCCCCAATGGCGATGAAATGGCGGCACAACTTGGTGGGTTACAAACGTTGCTGAGCGACGCAATGAGCCGACGACTGCAAAGATTGGAACAAAAAACCAACGACTTACGCAATCGTCTGCAACACCCAGGCCGAAAGCTTCAGGAACAGACGCAGCATCTTGACCACTTAGATATTCGCTTGAAACGTTCTATGCAAGCTATGGTTCAACTCTATCGTCATCGAATGACGTTAAGTCGAGATCGCCTACTCCGTCAGCACCCGCGAGACGCCCTAGTGCAAAAAAAGCAGCATATGAACAATGCTGTTATTCGCTTATCAAAGGCTGTTGGTCAGCAACTGAGACAGAAAATGAACCATACAGAGCAAACACTGCATCTTCTTGACGCGGTGAGTCCTCTTAAAATACTCGGCCGCGGTTTCTCAGTGATACGCAATGATAACAACCAAGTGGTTAAGAGTACTACCTCAGTTAGGCCAGGAGAGAACCTCAGAGCTCGCCTCTCGGATGGAGAACTCCATGTTGAAGTCACCAAAACTACGATAACTGAATAATTTAGAGTTTAATTTTTCGTAAAATAGTTCAGCGTACTGAACTACCTCTAGACCATATTAGTTAGTTGACGAACAGATTAGTCGTTTCTTTTGCTGTATTTAACAATCTTCTTACGCTTCATTCCAGCGCGATCATTGGTAGTGACGGCCTTATTTTTATAGGGATTATCTCCGGTGCGATATTCAATTTTGACGGGGGTTCCCTTTAGGCCTAATTCTCGACGGAAAATCTTTTCGAGGTAGCGAGTGTATTGTGCAGGTACTGCATCTGTCTGATTACCATGAATGATAATAACCGGAGGATTGCGACCTCCAGCGTGAGCAAAGCGCAATTTAACCCGCCGCCCATGCACCAATGGTGGCTGATGCTCTTCGACAGCGCCTTCTAACACTTTGGTCAGGCGGGAAGCACTCAGGGCATCAGTCGCCGCACGATAGGCAGAGCCAATGGAATCATAGAGATTACCAACACCGGTGCCATGTAGTGCAGAGATAAAGTGTACCTCAGCAAAATCAGCAAACTGTAGACGACGTTTTATCTCAACTTTGATGTGCTCTCTCTTATCAGGATCAAGCCCATCCCATTTATTAATGCCGATCACTAGACCACGACCAGCATCAATCACAGAGCCCATTAGATGAAGATCTTGGTCTACCAACCCTTCATGGGCGTCGACCATTAGAATAACCACATTGGCATCATCAATAGCTTGCAAAGTTTTGACAATCGAGAATTTTTCAATAGCCAGTTTCACATTTTTTCGCTTTCGGATACCCGCTGTGTCAATCAATGTGTAGTTTTGACCGTGGCGCTCATAGTCGATATAGATGCTGTCCCGAGTGGTCCCTGGCTCGTCAAAAACCACCACGCGGTCTTCACCTAACAGTCGATTCACTAGGGTTGATTTACCTACATTAGGACGGCCAACAACACCAATTCTTATGCTGTTAGAGCCATCATCTTGAGGCTCAACATATTCGGGAAAAGGCTCTAGGACCTCCTCCATCATTGAGCGCACACCGCGGCCATGGGTTGCGGTAGTGGGATACATTCCAGAGAACCCCATCTGATAAAAATCAGCGAGGGCAGCGGCAGGGTCTAACCCATCAATTTTGTTGGCGACTAAATAGACTTTGCGGTTTTTACGGCGCAACTTTTCAGCAATCATATAATCTGCTGAGGTCACCCCCGCTCGGCAGTCTACGATAAATAAAACGATATCTGCCTCATCCATAGCCAGCAGCGACTGGTCGGCCATTTCAGCATCAATCCCTTCTTCTTCTCCACTGATGCCACCAGTGTCTATAACCATAAAGCGACGATCGAACATTTCACCATCACCATATTTACGGTCTCTGGTAAGTCCTGAATAGTTGGCCACCAGTGCATCTCGACTGCGAGTGAGTCGATTAAATAGCGTAGATTTGCCTACATTAGGACGGCCCACGAGGGCGATAACAGGGATCATAGAATAAGAAATGCCGCATGGTTTAAGAGCGGCATTCTACTGCAATTAACAATACTTTTCGCTATTGAATTTGATAGGCGCTAACACTGCCATTATTGGCCTGCACAATAAGGCTATTTCCAGCGCTCAACAGGGGTGCGCTCACGCCGCTTCCATCGACTTTAATTCGACCTACAAAATGTCCATCTTCCGCATCTAGCAGATGCAAATAGCCCTCAGCATCGGCAACCGCAATAGTGCCTCCAAGTATGGCTGGACCGGTTGTTCGACGTAAAAACAGCTGGTCATTGGTCCATACTTGCTGGCCATTACCTGACTGAAATGACTGGATGGCATCTTCACCGCCAGTGACGTATATTCTGCCGGCACGATGAGCCGGAGCATGATGTGACGACGTGTCCTGTGACCAAACATTTCTGCCAGTACCGCGAGAAATAGCACCGAGACGACCTTGATAGGTCGCTGCATAGATGACATCGCCCACCAGCAATGGCTCTCCATCAATATCTACCATCCGCTCTAGTTCTGTGCGACCTTTCGGGAGAGCGACTCGCGTTTCCCAGGTGACAGAACCATTGCTCGGATTGAAGGCGATCAACTTACCCGAGTCGAATCCAGATAAAACCATATTACTAGTGACCACTGATTCGCTGGTGCCACGAACGCTTAAGATTGGCGCGTCCCCATCATGTCTCCATAGCGCTTCACCGGTGTTCGCATCCAGTGCGACCATCTGATTATCAATGCTGTGGACGGCTACTACCTCGCCGTTAGTTTTAGGACTCGAGAGTATTTCTGAGCTTACTTGACTAGTCCATAAGGTAGATCCATCAGTGGCGTTGAGAGCATAGACAACCCCTTCAATGGTGCCCACCATGACCATACCTGACCCATAGCCTACGCCTCCAGTCACCATTGCCTCGAGATTAACCTGCCATATTTGTTGTCCCGAACTGAGATTCAGTGCCGTAACCTGACCGGAATAATCGGCGGCAAAAACCATATCTCCACTGGCCGCAGGGCGAAGGCTGATTAAGTAGTCTTTAGTGCCTGAGCCAACATTGGCGGACCAACTACGTACAATAGACACCTCCGCAGTGAAATCGACCAACTCAGCCGGCGTAATAGCAATATCGTCCTCAGCACTAAACCAACTGCAGCCTGAAATAGCGAGCGTACAAAGGAGTAAACTCAGCTTTTTCATTGACTGTCCTCACTGACCACATCTGTGTCTGCGCTAGCCTCATTAGAAGCTGGCAGTACTTCTGGCTTCTGAGCAGGGCGTACCTGAGCAATTTTCAACTCTAAGACATTACCTATGATCTGGTCTGTTGATTGATTAGCCACTATAGCTGCATCATATGCTGAATAAGCCGCTTCTGTATTACCTAGCTGTAAGTAGAAGTCACCTTTGGCTTCCTCATAAGCAGATTTATGGGCACCGGAATTAACACCTTGAAGCATCTCGAGTGCCGTCTCGACATTTCCTTGAGCAGCCTCCACTCGGGCCAAGCGCAAACGCACAAGAATTTTGGCCGCCTCTGAGGGTCCATTATCTAAAGACCACTGCAACTCGGCTGCAGCAGTATCTAAATCGCCACTCTCTACAGCTAACTTGGCTTTTAGAGCCGCTGCTAAGTGGGCGTAGGCCGTACCACTGAAATCGGCTTTTAGCTTATCCGCATTGTCATTGACCACTTTTTGCTGCGCCATATCCAGAGATTGACCCGCTTGCTGAGTCGCCATAACATCCATACTGGCTTGCCAAAGGCTTGATGCCTCCTCTGACTGGACCGCGAGATTTTGTTGCCAAGATTGCCAACCGAAATAGCCACCTACAATTAGTACAATGGCCGCAATGGCTTTAATACCATTCTCTTGCCACCAAATTTTCAATGCTTCGATTAACTCTTCTTCAGTACGCTCTTCTGCCACGGGTGTGCCTCAATCAATAAAAAATGTATTTAATAAGTCAGCCAATTTATTTTGGACAACAGTTTCTTGCGGATGTTCTTGTCGGAGATACTTTACCCCGCCAGTTTTATCAGCGATCTCTTTCTCGCCGAGAATAATAGCAATATCAGCACCGCTTTTATCTGCTTTTTTCATTTGCGATTTAAAACTACCACCACCGCAATGACTCTCAAAACGCAGGGTCGGACATTGGTTGCGCAATGTATCGCTCAATACCATTGCGTCAGACATAGTATTGCCAACGGCCACTATGTAGACATCAACAGTTTGGGCGACACTATCGGGCACAGTGTTTAACTCGTCAAGTAATAGAGCCAGTCTTTCTATCCCCATGGCAAAACCCACACCAGGACAGGGTTTTCCTCCAAGTTGCTCAACCAGCCCGTCATAACGACCACCGGCGCAAATGGTACCCTGAGCCCCAAGACTCGATGTTACCCATTCAAAAACCGTCTTGGAGTAATAATCTAAACCTCGAACCAATTTTGGATTAAGTTCATAACTGATGTTGGCAGCATCCAAAATGGAGCAGAGTTGTTGGAAATGCTGACGAGATTCCTCATCAATAAAGTCGCTTAGACTAGGCGCATTCTCTAGTAGTTTTTGCACATCGGCATTTTTGCTGTCCAGTATTCTCATTGGGTTAGTGAGTAATCGTCTCTGACTATCTTCATCCAATGCTTGATGATGTTGAGTGAGATACGCGACCAATTCACTACGATATTTTTTACGATCTTCAGAGGTGCCCAACGAATTGATCTGTAAACTCACCACATGATCGATTTTCAAGGCTTTCCACAATCTCGCGGTTAACAACAATAATTCAGCATCAATATCCGGCCCACACAACCCGAATGCCTCAACACCAATCTGATGAAATTGCCTCTGCCGGCCTTTTTGCGGCCGCTCATGTCTGAACATAGGTCCGGCGTACCACAAGCGTTGAGTCTGATTATGCAGAAGGCCGTTTTGTGTGCAGGCTCGCACACAGCCGGCAGTCCCCTCTGGACGCAAACTCAACTGATCACCATTGCGATCTTCAAAGGTGTACATCTCTTTTTCAACGATATCAGTCGCCTCGCCAACCGAGCGCTTAAATAGCTCAGTTTGCTCAACAATGGGGAAACGGATTTCTTTGTAGCTGTAACGGGCTAATAGGTCGGCTACGGTTTTTTCAAGGTACTGCCAGGTCGTCGACTGGTCGGGAAGAAGATCGTGCATACCACGCAAGGATTGAATTTTCATTATGATTACCCTGTCAGCCTCTAGCGATAATTTGTTCAGCATCAATCGCCATCTGCGCTTCCTTGGCAGCTGCTTTGGCGCGAATTCCAGCTTCTAACTGATCTACCAAACGCTCTTGGCTTATTTTGTGATCAGGCATGCCGTCAAGATAAACCAAATTAGCAGGCGAGCCTCCGGTAAGACCATAGTCAGACAATTTGGCTTCCCCTGGACCGTTCACAATGCACCCAATAATTGACACGTCCATTGGGACCGTAATGTCTTCGAGCCGAGCCTCTAGCTCATTGACCGTGGAGATAACATCAAAATTTTGTCGGGAACAACTCGGGCAGGCTATGAAATTTATGCCCTTGGATCTAAGTCTTAGGCTGCGTAGCATAGACCACGCCACTCGTGCTTCCTCTGCCGGGTCTGCCGCTAGCGATATCCTAATCGTGTCACCGATACCATCGAGCAATAAGGCACCGAGGCCAATTGCGGACTTTACCGTTCCAGACCGAAGTCCACCCGCTTCTGTAATACCCAGATGAAGTGGTTGCTCAATACGCTTGGCCAGATCTCGATAAGCGGCCTGTGCCATGAAGATTTCTGAGGCTTTAACGCTGACTTTAAAATTCTGGAAATCATATTTATCGAGCCGGTCTACATTGCGCATGGCGGACTCGACCATCGCTTCTGCAGTTGGCTCACTGTACTTGCGTAATAAATCCTTACCCAACGAGCCAGCGTTAACGCCAATGCGAATTGGAATATTGAGGTCTTTAGCTTTAGTGATGACCTCTCTCAAGCGGTCTTCTCGACTAATATTGCCCGGATTAATGCGCAGGCAATCTACTCCAAGGTCTGCCACACGAAGAGCAATTTTATGATCAAAATGAATGTCTGCCACCAGCGGGACTGACACTCTTTTTCTAATCTCACCAAAGGCTTCAGCTTCGGCTAAGGAGGGTACTGACACCCTGACTATGTCTGCGCCCGCTTGCTGTATGCTTTCTATTTGTGCAACAGTTGCATCAACATCAGAGGTTGGCGTATTGGTCATGCTTTGCACTGAGATGGGCGCATCGCCGCCCACCGCAACGTCGCCGACCATAATCTGCCGAGACTTTCGCCTTACAATGGGTGACTCACTAAAACTCAAAACTGTCTCACTTTAATTTAATCACCTAAAAAGAAGCGTCGCACCTTAACCATTATTGCACCAGCGCTCGATACTTACCCGCTTGCTCAGAGTCGGCGAACAATGTGTTTAGTCGATCGCCAGATGCCGCCATTGCCTGAGCATCGCCCATTTTGAATTCTATCCTCACCAGCAGCCACAAACTTTCTGCTGTGTCACCTGACAGGGCGCTATAATAACCTATCGCATCCCTCGCCAACAAATATCGCTCCTGCTCAAAGTACGCCTTTGCCACCGCTGAATACGCTAGGTTAAACCGAGGCGACAATTCTATGGCCCGTTCAAATGACCGCACTGCAGCCATGCCATCATTTAACTTGTTCTGCGCTAAACCGGCAATATAGAACGCTTGGGGCCTGCGCGAATAGTTCAAGTCTTTAGACACCCAGGTAATCTGCTTCAAGGACTCTTCAAAACGCGCTTGATTAAACAAAAACGATGCGAAATTATATCTCGCTACCGAATCACTTGGATCACTATTTACGGCCTTCAAAAAATAGGATTCAGCCAAGTCCATTTCACGTTCAATTTGGTAGAGCAGCCCATACCCATTATATAACTGCGATAATCCTTTAATATCAGGCTTGGTATGTACCTGTTCCGCTTTACTCAAATGTAACCGAGCTAATTCTCTTTTATTAAGACCAATGTACTGCTTTGCTAAGTTGACATGCTGCTGATAAGCAGTTTGATTATCTCCAGACTTACTCACTGTGGTACTTCCAGTGCTCGCGCAGCTAGATAGCATAAAAACCAGCAATACTGCCGTCACCAAACGACTTTTTGTTAGCATTATTTTCATCATCATTAAGTCCCTTTAACGTTGATTGCTTATCTGAGCCGAGGCTACATATGCCGGCTCAACGAATTAGTATATTTACTCCATAATGTTGAGCGGCTGAATTTCATTGAGACGTTTTTTGTAGCGCGCCTGCCGCTTGGTTCGATCATTCACTTCACCCGCCAACTGCCCGCAAGCCGCTGCTATATCGTCACCGCGCGTCGTCCTCACCATGACAGTGTAACCCCCAGCTATAAGAATGTCCCGAAACCTATTTAGCGCAGTATTTGTGACTGTTTTATAGCCTGAACCAGGGAATGAATTGAATGGAATTAGATTAATCTTGCAGGGTAAATCTTTCAATAACTCAACCAATTCTCGCGCATGGATTGATCGATCATTGACCTGATCCATCAATGTGTACTCAACCGTTACCTTACGTCGATTATCGGGCATTTTTTCAATGTAATTTTTTGCACTCTGAATAAACTGAGCCAAAGGATATTTACGGTTAATCGGCACCAGTTGATTGCGAAGCTCATCATTAGGCGCATGCAAAGAAATCGCTAGAGAAACGTCACTAACATCAGCTAACTTGTCCAACTGAGGGACAACACCGGCAGTACTCAGCGTCACTCGGCGCTTTGATAACCCATAAGCGTTGTCTTCTAACATAATGCCCATAGCATCAACGACATTGTCAAAATTCATTAGAGGTTCGCCCATCCCCATCATTACCACGTTAGTAACCCGGCGTTTGGCTTTCGGCTTGAACTGATCAAAGGAGTCTGCAGCGATCCAAAGCTGTCCAATTATTTCAGCAGCGGTGAGGTCTCGATTGAAACCCTGCTTGCCAGTGGCACAGAAACTACAGTCCAGAGCACAACCAATCTGAGAGGACACACAAAGGGTACCGCGCTCGCGCTCTGGAATATAGACCATCTCAATACAACTGCCGCCATCAACCCGTATCAGCCATTTACGCGTGCCATCAACGGAATCTTGGCAATTGACGACTTCTGGCAGTTTAATTTCAGCAACATCGCTCAATTTAGCACGCAGCTCTTTTGAGATATTGGTCATTGCGTCAAAATCGCATTCACCCTCTTGGTGAATCCATTTGATAACCTGCGTCGCTCGGAACCGTTTCTCACCAATTTCTTCAAAAAACGCGCCAAGACGAGACGCAGAAAACCCCATAAGGTTAACTTTTCCCTTCTGGGGCTGCTCGTCTATTACTGTTGTTGCTAATTCTTGGGACATAAACGTCCTATATTATTAGCCTCTAACGAGAACAAATCTCGTCATCAGCAAAAAAGTAGGTGATTTCCCTGGCTGCAGATTCAGCCGAGTCAGAACCATGTGCGGCATTCGCATCTATTGATTCTGCAAAGTCTGCGCGGATAGTCCCTGCTGCAGCCTCTTTGGGATTGGTTGCACCCATTAAATCACGGTTGGCCATGATAGCATTCTCGCCTTCAAGCACCTGGACGGACACAGGACCAGAGGTCATAAAGCCTACCAAATCATTGAAGAACCCACGCTCACTGTGCTCAGCATAAAAGCCTTCAGCCTGCTCGCGGCTTAGGTGCATCATTTTGCACGCAACGATGTGCAGTCCTGCAGTTTCAAAACGACCTAAAATTTGGCCTACAACATTTTTCGCCACTGCATCAGGTTTAATAATCGATAATGTGCGTTCAGACGCCATGTAAATTCTCCAAAGTCAGTAAATTTGTATCTCAGGGTGGATCGAGCGCGAATTCTACCTATCAATAGGCAGGGTAACAACCGGTTTATCTGACCCCAGTAAAGGAATACTTTCCCTGGTCACAGGTCATTGCCAAAACTTTTCGCTACCGCAAAAATCTAGACTGGCATTAAAAACTAGAATGGCGAGTTACATTAATTTGAAAAACTACATCCGGGGCTGCACCCACCGCAATATCTTCGACGATAGCAACGTCAAGTACGTAATCTTTTGACACCCTCAGAGTTCCGCCAAAACTGATAGTTGTGGCAGATCTTAATGGCAATAAATCCGTCTGCGTGTATATGGCTGACCGCGTATCTAGCTGAAGTTTTAGATCAATAGCAGGACTGTAACGCCATGCTACCCCGTAGGATAGAAACCCATAACCTGGGTTGCGAATATCGCTTAATAACCCCCTGCTCTGCTCTATCAGGGCACCGCCAATAGTAAAAAAGTGTGTGAACTTATCCGCTAGCGGATTTGCAGCAGACAACCACAATACAACGTCATGAGTACCCGACCCTGTCAAACGATTCTGATCACCCGTGGGTACCTTTAACTTTGCACCAAACTTGAGATTCTCAACCCAGGATTTCTCAAAACTATAGGTCAAAGATAAACCTAAATCACCCATTCCTGATTTGGGCGTTCTCAAGTTGACTTGATGCTGACCCTGCCTTTGATAATTGACCGCAAACAAATTCTTAGGCCGATCGCCCCTAGGCCCCTCGGGAAAACCAAAAAGATTGTGAAACTCATTGACCGCACCATCTAAGTTACCGATGCCATGGTTAATATAAGGAAGATCAATAACCATATTCCAATGATCAGCTAAACCATATTCAAGCGCCAAATGAACTGCGGTTGTCTCCGCATCAATTAATACGCTGTCGCCAACAGAGCTATTACTATCTACCTGCACCGTATTAGCGATATTTGCACCCATTTGCCAGCGCCACTTTCCCTGACCCAAGGTTGTCGAGAAGCTGGATTGAGGTCCCGCATAACCCAGAGTCAGCGGATTCATATCGGTTTTATACAGCGGCGATGGCAAGCCTGCTGACAGCGCATTAGCCGACGTTAAAGCCGTGAGCAGAAAGGTCATTAATTTTATACTCATCAATCCTTGATTCTCTATAGCCTACGGTTAACTCTGATAACGACTTATTGGTTTGAACCAAGTTCAAGAATGCGAATATATACTTTTACGCCGCGTACAAAATCATCTGTCCCAATGCGCTCATTCGTACCATGAAAACCCGCTAGTTGGTCTCTAGTCAGTGGAAAGGGATTAAACCGGTAGGCATTATCAGCCACTCGTCCATAGTGCCGTGAGTCAGACGCCGCCACCATTAGTCCTGGAGCGACAATGACATTCCCGTATATATTTTTGACCGATTGTTCAATATTTTGATAACCTTTTGATTCCCAGCTTGAGACTTCAGATGCGGGTTGACCCAAACCAAACCCATCCCATGCCATTGGCCTAACCTCAACGTTATTGTTCTCCACTACCGCGCTAACATGATCAACAATACTGCCAATAGTATCTCTAGGATGAACTCTGAAGTTGACGGTTGCTATGGCTTCGATAGCCAATACATTAGTTTTAACACTGGCTGACAACATGGTTGGTGCAGTAGTGGTGCGTAGCATTGCATTAGTAGCTGGATCCTTGGCTAGCATGGCTTCAATTAAGCCACTAAAGAGCCATCTATTAGCGAATAGTATCTTTAAAGTGAAGGGCATTTCTCGACTGGTTGTATCAAACATGGCTAAGGCCAAGCCATCTAACTCTCCAGACATCGGATTTTCTTCAAGCTTAGTAATGGCTTCAGCTAAAACGCCCACTGCGGTTTGGCTGGGTGGCATAGACGAATGACCACCGGCGCCCTTACCCACTATCTGCAGAGTTGTTGATCCCTTCTCCGCGACATTCACTGTTGCCACTAACTTATCGACTCCCGGCAAAAATCCATCTAGGAGAAACGAGCCTTCATCTAGTGACCAGGCTAGCTGCACCTCGCTAGCTTCTAGATAATCAGCGACCAGGCCCGCGCCTTTGGCTCCTCCTATTTCCTCGTCATGCCCAAAACTAAGGTAAATAGTCCTTTTGGGTTGATACCCACCTGCGATCAGATAACTGGTTGCCTCTAAAATACCAATGACACCACTTTTATCATCAAGCGCACCACGACCCCAAACAAAACCATCGTCAATCGTTCCAGAAAACGGTGGCTGTTGCCATAGCGATTCAGTACCCGGAATGATCGGCACTACATCATAGTGCCCCGTGAGTAAGATAGGCTTTAATGTAGGGTCTGTACCCACCCACTTATAGAGCATGGTGCCATTGAACATTTTTAGCTCTAGAGTCTGGTGCAATTGGCTGTATGTTTGACTCACCCATGCTTGAAAGTTATCAAAGGCACCCGCATTTAGCCCTTGAGAATTTTCATGGGATATAGTCTTAAAGCGAATAGACTCTGATAAATGGGCTAGCATGAGATCTTCGTCAAGAGAGTAGTCAACCGTCTCTTGTAAACTGCTTGTCTCTGGGGTGTGAAGAAGTGCTCGAGTGATAATAATAACTAATAATACCAGGATACTTATCACCAAAAGCTTAAAAATCCGTCTCACAACTTATCCCCTTCAATGGTCTGTTTTAGTTTACTTGGAATGCTAGTCGAGCTCTTCGATCCACGTCATCTGAATCGCTTCAAGTATTTTCTCACCACAGCGCTCAGGGTCATCCGAAAAATCTTCCAGTGCCATCACCCAATTTCTTAAATCTACAAAATGGACATATTGCGGATCAACATCAGGATGACGTTCCACTAACTCTATAGCGATATCATTTACATCAGTCCATTTAAGCATGGCTACTACCTCATATTATTGCGCCCTGACAATAGGCTACCGGTAAGTCCTATTATGGATTAAATCGATCGATAAAGTCGGTAAATCCAGTAATAAAGTAGGGCCGTGGCGTTTCCATAAAGGCGGCATGATCACCTCCAGAAACCACCACCCAACTTTTATTCGCAGTTTTAAGCCGAGTAAATAACTTTGCTTGAAACGCAGTCGGCGCGATCGGATCAAATTCTCCCTGCATCAGCAACACAGGAACATCGATCCGACTGGGATCGATCGATAGAAATTCATGTTCATTGCGCCAATCAACCCTAACCGGATCAGCCGCTAAAGCGGCCTCGACGTAACCGTCAATAGCCCGCTGACTGATACTGCCTGGCACTATAAAGTCACTTGCAGCGGCTTCAGCGGTATTTATGCGTCTCTCTAGGACCTTATTAGAAGGATCTTTTACGAGATCACTGTCTAAGTCCATCCAAAAGCCAAACAACGTCAAGCTGGCAATATTACTCGGATCAGTCTGAGCCGCCAACAGTGAAATCACTGAACCATAAGACCAGCCAAATACATGAATTTGGATGTTTTGATGACGCTCAGAAATCCAACGAGTGACATTGATTACATCCACGGCAGCCTTCGTCGGCGAAAGCCACTGGCTATCGTCTCTTGCCGTCTCACCGTAACCACGTAAATCAATTGCATAGGTACCGTAGCCCTTTTCCACCATACCATCCATCAGCGACAGCTCTTCCCCATCAACCTGTAAATCAAAGTCTGGAAGGGCGCTCCATGTTCTGCCATGCACAAAAAGGATAATCCCTTTAGGATCATCATGGCTTTTCTCCCACAATGCCATGGGATGGCTGTCAGACAGGACACTATGTTTCTTCAAAGGGCTAGCATCAGCCCTCAAAGCATCATCTAAAGGATTGTTATTCGTATCTGTAGAAATAACACAAGACGCACAGAGAAGAGACAGGATGATCAAGCAAATATGCGGGTATATCCTTGGTTGAATTGCCCTTAGTTGCTGCATTGCCACCTCTGTTTAGTGTCGCTCAGATACCATGTTAATCGTGTACATCGGAATTTCAATCACCAGATCTTGGTCTTCAACAATAACCTGGCAACTCAATCTCGAATCAGGGTCTACGCCCCATGCCTTATCGAGAAAGTCCTCCTCTAAATCATCCGCCTCAGGCAGAGAGTCAAAGCCTTCACGAACAAACACATGACAGGTAGTGCATGCACATGACATTTCGCAAGCATGCTCAATATCCAACCCATTACGCAGTGCAGCCTCACACACCGATTCGCCTTTCTCAGCTTCAATTACTGCGCCCTCTGGGCACATTTCTTTGTGAGGTAAAAAAACTATTCTAGCCATTGTTTATTAATTCCTGTTTCTATGAATGTCGCGTTAATCGCGCTCAATTTCATCAAGGCTCTGTCCTTTTAGCGCACTCTTAATCGACGCATCCATGCGCCGGGCCGCAAAACTTTCACTCATTTTCCCAACCGCTTCAATCTGTCTTGCCAAAACACGATGTTCCGATGTGTTTTCTCGCAACTGCTGCAATTCTTCAATGGCAAGCTGCAGACACTGAACTTCCTCTTCGTCAAGCAGTTCAGCTGCATCTTTTGCCAAGGCTGCGAGCAGGTCTTCTATCATTCGATCTGCTTCCACTTGCTGCTCGCGCAATGCCCTTGCCTGCATGTCATCGCGTGCATAGCTGAATGAATCTTGCAGCATCTGAGTAACTTCGTTCTCAGCCAAGCCATAGGACGGTTTTACTTCTATCCTCGATTCTACATTACTCGTTAGCTCACGCGCAGTGACATTAAGCAAGCCATCAGCATCTACCTGATAAGTAACTCTGATTTGTGCAGCACCAGCCACCATTGGTGGTATACCACGCAATTCAAATCGGGTCAGCGAACGACAGTCATGGACTAATTCTCGCTCACCTTGCAGTACATGAATTGCCATAGCAGTCTGGCCATCTTTAAAGGTAGTAAATTCCTGCGCTTTGGCGACGGGTATAGTAGTATTGCGATGAATAATTTTTTCAGTCAGCCCGCCCATAGTCTCTATACCAAGTGACAGAGGAATGACATCTAACAATAGCATCTCATCGCCAGTTTTATTGCCCACAAGAATATCGGCCTGAACTGCAGCACCCATCGCCACAACGCGATCTGGATCAAGACTGCACATAGGCGATACACCAAAGAAGTCAGCTACTTTTTCCCGTACCAACAGCGCTCTTGTTGACCCGCCGACCAGTACAATATTATTAATTTCATCAATAGTCACACCGGCATCACGAAGCGCGCGGCGGCAAGAGCGTATGGTTCTAGCGACTAGCCCATCGATCAAACTATTCATCATTTGTCGAGACAAAACACCTTGCCAGTCTAAAATCTCTATCTCTACTTGGTCTAACTCAGTGAGCTCTTCCTTCGCTGCTCTGGCAGTTTCTAAAAGAATTCTCTGCTCCATCGGATTTAACGATGCAGCCATGCCAATTTCGTCACGTAACCATTGAGCAATGGCATGATCGAAATCATCTCCACCCAAGGCAGAGTCACCGCCGGTAGCAAGCACTTCAAATACACCGCGAGAGAGACGCAAAATGCTGATATCAAAAGTACCACCGCCCAAGTCATAGATAGCTATCACGCCCTCAGAGGCCTCATCCAAACCGTAGGCAATAGCGGCGGCTGTAGGCTCATTGAGTAACCTTAAAACTTTGATGCCAGCAAGCGTCGCGGCGTCCTTAGTGGCTTGTCGTTGAGCCTCATCAAAATAAGCCGGGACAGTAATAACAGCACCATCGATCATAGTATCGAGTGACTCTTCAGCACGGTTTACCAGCGCTCTAAGGATTTCAGCGGACACTTGGATTGGACTGACTGCTCCGCTGACTGTCTTGATTTTTGGCATCCCGCCATCAACATCAATAAAGTCATAGGGAAGTTGGTCGCCAAGTGTCACCAAGTCACTCACACCACGCCCCAATAGTCGCTTCACAGACGATATGGTATTCAGCGGATCACTGATGCTGAAGTCCATTGCCTCATAACCCAAGGCGCTGGCACCCTGCTCTGAGTAGTGCACTACCGACGGTAACAGATGACGATTCTGCTTGTCTGCCAAGGTTTCAGGCATACCACTGCGTACCGCAGAGACCAGTGAATTAGTTGTCCCCAAATCAATTCCAACAGCGTGTTTACGCTGATGTGGTTGTGGAGATTGTCCAGGTTCTGAAATTTGTAAAAGAACCATTAGTTAAGCGTCATCCAGTTCATCTTCTAGGTGCTCTATTTCGGTCAGTAATTTGGCAAAAAACTGCATCTTAGCCACCGTATTAAAGGCAAGATTCAACGAATCAGTGGTAAAAAAGTGCTGAAATTCGCTCTGAAGCTGTCTATAAGTTTTCTCTATCTCTTCCGTCAAGCGTTTTAATTCAACCCAGGGATCCTGTTTTTCAGAAACACCTGAAAGGGCTTCACGAAGCTCTATTTGTTGCATCAAAAATCCAGCGTCCGTAGTAATATGTGCCTCCTGGTTAGCATCAACGCTATTTAATTCAAGAAGGTACTGCGCCCGCTTTAGTGGCGACTTTAAGGTATCAAAAGCTTGATTGATTAATGACGCCGATTGTACCGCAAGGCGTTTTTCAACGTCTGTCTTGGTCGCATAACGATCAGGGTGGAATTCTTGTTGCAGAGCGCGGTATCGGATACCTAAACCATTAATATCTATATCCCAAGCTACGGGAATAGAAAAAATGTCGAAGAAATTGCTAGAAAAATCCAATGGGCCATCACTCTGACTATTTTACATTGAAAGGTATGCGAGCTAGACGTGGAAGCTTTCTCCACAACCACATTCATCCTTCACATTGGGGTTCCTAAATTCAAACCCCTCATTTAATCCCTCTTTAACATAGTCCAACTCAGTCCCATCAAGATATAGCAAGCTTTTAGGATCAATCACCAACTTTACATCACCACATTCGATGATTTCATCACCGGCGGACGCGTCGTCAACAAACTCTAAGACATAAGACAACCCGGAACACCCAGTTGTACGCACGCCAAGCCGCACGCCAAGGCCTTTAGCACGATGCTCTAGGTGCTTGGTTACGTGCTGCTGGGCAGCGGATGTCATGGTTATACTCATGGAGAAACCTTAACTCGCTTGCTTTGCTCTTACGTCACGAACCGCCGTTTTAATTGCGTCTTCCGCCAACACAGAGCAGTGAATTTTAACCGGAGGTAAAGCCAACTCTTCAGCAATTTCAGTGTTTCTGATTTGCTCTGCATCATCCAAGTGCCTACCCTTGACCCATTCAGTCAACAGAGAGCTTGAGGCAATAGCGGACCCACAACCGTAGGTCTTGAATTTAGCGTCTTCAATAATGCCTTGATCATTGACCTGAATTTGCAGACGCATAACGTCTCCACAGGCAGGTGCTCCCACCATGCCGGTACCGACATTTTTGGAGTTCTCATCAAGCTGCCCGACATTTCTCGGATTTTCGTAATGATCTAAAACTTTTTCGCTGTAAGCCATATTAATGACTCCTATTAATTAATCTAAAGCTATAGCTCTAAAACTTCGAGCCCTTAGTGTGCTGACCATTGTACCGTACTTAAATCGATACCGGCTTTAAACATATCCCAAAGGGGTGAAAGTAAACGTAATTTCTCTACTGCCACTCGCACTTGTGCAATAGCCGCATCAATATCGGCCTCAGTTGTGTAGCGACCAATACTGAACCGAATCGAGCTATGTGCCATCTCATCGTTGAGCCCAAGCGCTCTCAGAACATAGGACGGCTCTAGACTCGCGGAGGTACATGCAGACCCCGATGAAACAGCTAAGTCGCGTAAGGACATCATCAGTGACTCACCTTCAACAAAGGCGAAACTTATGTTCACGATACCAGGCACATGTTGATGCTCTGAACCGTTCAGGTGGACCTCATCCATGTCGGTAACCCCTTCCCAAAGGCGCGTCCGCAATGCCTCAATGCGAGCAGTTTCAGCAGCCAATGTTTCAAACCCAATTTTAAAAGCTTGCCCCATGCCAACAATTTGGTGGGTCGGCAGAGTACCAGAACGCATACCACGCTCATGACCGCCACCGTGCATCTGTGCTTCGATTCTAACTCGAGGCTTGCGCCGCACAAAGAGTGCTCCAATCCCTTTTGGACCATAAATTTTGTGCGCTGAAAATGACATCATATCAACGAACATTGCTTCAACATCAATAGCGGCTTTGCCTGCACTTTGAGCTGCATCAACGTGGAAAAACACCTTATTTTCTCGGCAAATTTTGCCGATGGCAGAAATATCATTGAGCGTGCCGAGCTCATTATTAACATGCATGATCGACACGACCGTTGTATCTTCACGGATGGCTTCTGCCACCATCTCTGGCTGAATCAATCCGCTACTATCAGGGTCAAGGTACGTTACTTCAAAACCTTCTCTCTCTAGCTGACGACACGTATCCAAGACAGCTTTGTGCTCGATTCGAGAGGTAATGATGTGCTTACCTTTTCGCTGGTTAAAATGAGCGCACCCTTTAATCGCAAGATTGTTAGCTTCAGTGGCCCCAGAGGTCCAAACAATTTCTCTAGGATCCGCACCAATCAGGGTAGCCACATCCTGGCGCGCATCTTCAACTGCCGCCTCTGCCTGCCAACCGAACATGTGTGAACGAGACGCAGGGTTTCCAAAATGACCCGCCGGGGTCATAAATTCCATCATCTTTTCTGCAACCGCAGGATCAACTGGGGTTGTTGACGCATAATCTAGGTAAATCGGAAGATTCATTTACTGCTCCAAATTAGCAGGCACTTGCCCGCGCGTTTTCGTCCAAGGTCAAAAGTTGTGTTACTTGACGATGGGCTATGTCTTGTACATTACGCTTAGCCACTAAATCAGCCAACGAAATGCTACTTAAAAAACTATGTATCTGCTGGCTCAAGTCATCCCAGAGATAATGTGTCAAACAAATGCTGCCACCTTGGCAATCACCCTTGCCTTGGCAACTAGTCGTGTCAACCGACTCATTGACCGCATCAATTATATCTGCGACCCAAATGTTTGAGCTGGAATCGACTAAACGATAACCGCCACCAGGGCCCCTGACGCTTGCCACTAAACCAGACTGACGCAACCGAGCAAATAGCTGCTCTAGATACGACAACGAAATTGTTTGTCGCTCCGATATTTCTGCTAAAGACACCGGTTTCTCTTGCGCATGCAGAGCCAAATCTAGCATCGCCGTCACTGCATAGCGCCCTCTTGTCGTCAGTCGCATGGTTATTGTCGTCCCTAAAATAGAAGCTAAAAATGATTATTTATAACCGTAATTATCTAATACCCTAGTATTTTAGTCAACTACTATGCATGGCGTTGACTAGAGAGTTTCTTTTGTACGACCCGCTGCAGTCAACAGACCACGCAGCATTGAAACTTCCATTTTATCCATTCTGGTGCGGTTAAAAAGCCGGCGCATGCGAGTGAGCAATTGTTTTGGATTATCTGGATCATAAAAATTCAACATAGCCATGGTTTCTGCTAAATGATGGTGAAATAGCTCTAACTCATCAGCGGTGGCTAATGGCTGATCCCACTCATCCATGGAGGGCAATACTCCATTTTCATCCTGCAAGCTCGCCATGCGTACTTCGTAAGCAAGTACCTGAACGGCTGTCGCCAAATTGAGAGAGCTGTAGTCTGGATTAGAGGGAATATGCACATGATAGTGACACTTTTGTAGCTCAGCGTTGGTTAAACCTCGATCTTCACGGCCGAATAGCAAAGCAACATTATGTCTAGCCGCTTCACCCCAGATTTTTTCTCCACATTCTCGAGGATTAATTAACGGCCAGGGGATACGCCGCTCTCTAGCACTGGTTCCGATAACCAGGCCGCAACCTGCAATCGCTTCATCCAAGGATTCAACAACCTTCACGTTTGTTAATATATCGCGCGCACCCGCCGCACGCCATACAGCACGAGGTGCGGGATACTCGCGTGGCTGAACCAGATAGAGCTCTGTTAGTCCCATATTTTTAATCGCCCGAGCCGCACCACCAATGTTACCGGGATGGGTGGTGTTGACCAAAACCATACGAATTTTAGATTGCCGTTTTACAGTTGACACAAACTACCTCTCAAGTGTGTTTTACCACTCTTTTATTGATCAGTTAAAAATTGGGTGGCGAGTGTATCAGAATCAAGGTTCTCTGGTACAATGCGCGCCGTCTAAACATCACTTGGAAAACTCTTATGCAACCGATGGTCAATATCGCACTCCGCGCTGCCCGTCAGGCCGGCGAAATGATAGTAAAAGCTGCCGACAACTTAGAGTTAGTCAAAGTCGATGAAAAAGGTCGTCATGACTTTGTCACTGAGGTTGATCGACGTTCTGAAGAAATGATTATTGAGCAACTTAAAAAAGCCTTTCCAGAGCATTGCTTTCTTGGAGAAGAAGGCGGCTCTACTGGCAACGAGAATAGTGATTTCCAATGGATAATCGACCCCTTAGATGGCACCACTAATTTTGTGCGAGGCATACCGCATGTGGCGATCTCGATCGCCTGCCGAGTAAAAGGTCGTCTGGAGCATGCCGTCATTCTAGAGCCCTTCAAACGCGAGGAGTTTACTGCTAGCCGCGGCGGCGGCGCTCGATTGAATGGCCGCCGGATTCGTGTGTCAGGTCGCCGCGAAGAAGCAGGTGCTCTCTATGCCACCGGAATCCCTTTCAGTGATCCATCCTTTAGCGAAATGACCAATTATTTAGCATGCATGCATGAGTTTGCGGATAACTCCTCTGGTATTAGGCGCCTAGGAGTAGCCTCTCTCGATTTAGCGTATATAGCGGCAGGACGAATGGATGTATTCTGGGAAATGTACCTAAAACCCTGGGATATAGCCGCTGGAGCTCTAATTGTCCGTGAAGCCGGTGGAATGGTGAGTGATTTTCAAGGCGGAGAATCATTCCTAGACACCGGACATATTGTTGCCTGCACACCGAGACTGTTTAAACCAACGCTAAAGGTGGTTGCTAAGCATCTGGGGCACATTAAATAGGGAAAAACGTAATAACTTGCAACAAGGTATTGAAAAGCCACGTTGGATTTACTTATGAAACACGGTATGACATTTAAAAATGGTTAACGCAA
>CAJWFB010000026.1 GCA_913031645.1 uncultured Cellvibrionales bacterium | reverse complement strand
AACTCTTTGTAGAATCGCATAAGCCTTTCTGTTAATCTATTCCACCATCTTGACTAGGATGGTCGTTGGCTAAATTCGTGGCCAAACGAACTCCAAAAGATACTATTCTCTCTTAAATTCTGATCTGTGCAGGGTCCTTATGACACGTTTTATTTTTGTTACTGGTGGTGTTGTCTCCTCTTTGGGTAAGGGCATTGCAGCAGCTTCGCTGGGCGCCATTTTGGAAGCCAGGGGTCTTGATGTAACCATGCTTAAGCTTGACCCCTACCTGAATGTCGACCCAGGCACTATGAGTCCTCATCAGCACGGTGAGGTTTATGTGACTGAAGATGGTGCAGAAACTGACTTAGATCTTGGCCATTATGAGAGATTTTTACGGGCCAAAATGACGCAAAACAATAACTTCACCACGGGTCAGGTCTATGAGACCATTCTTAGACGTGAACGTCGTGGAGACTTTTTGGGCGGGACTGTGCAGGTTATCCCTCACGTTACTGACGAGATAAAACGTCGTATTGTTGTCGGTGCCGGCGATCATGATATTGCTATTGTCGAAATTGGCGGAACAGTAGGTGATATTGAATCACAACCGTTTCTAGAAGCAGTTCGACAGTTGAGAGGTGAGCTAGGCTACCAAAACTCTTTATTGATACATCTCACCCTGGTGCCATACATAGCAACCGCTGGAGAGACCAAAACCAAACCTACTCAGCACTCAGTCAAGGAAATGCGCTCACTTGGGCTACAGCCTGATGTCTTACTTTGTCGCTCTGAAGTGATGATAGAAGAAGAGCAGCGCAAGAAAATTTCACTCTTCACCAACGTAGAAGAACGTGCCGTAGTGCCGGTTATGGATGCATCGACGGTTTACAAAATCCCTAGAATGCTTCATGAGTGGGGTCTCGATCAGTTTGTTTTAGATCGCTTTAACATTGATAGGCCTGCCGCGGACTTAAATCAGTGGGACAACGTTGTTGCCAATCAAATGCTGTCAGACGGGCAAGTAATCGTCGCCATGGTGGGTAAATACATGGATTTGCTCGATGCTTATAAGTCGTTGACTGAAGCTTTAGTGCATGCAGGTATTCAAAACAAAACCAAAGTAAAGATCCGTTATATTGATTCTGAGAAGTTGCTAGCTAATCATGAGCTCCTTGATGGCGTAGATGCTATTCTGGTGCCTGGTGGATTTGGCTCACGTGGTATCGACGGTAAGATTCATGCTGTTAAAGTCGCTCGTGAAAATAATATCCCATATCTGGGTATTTGTCTCGGCATGCAGATAGCCGTGATTGAGTATGCGAGAAATGTTTGTGGCCTCGAGGATGCTAATAGCACCGAATTTGATACTAAGACTGAGTATCCAGTAGTTGGATTAATTGAAGAATGGATTGATCAAGAGGGCAACAAGGAGTTGCGCAGCGCGGATTCCGATCTTGGCGGTACCATGCGTCTTGGATCTCAAGTTTGTCATCTTGTAGCGGGTTCTAAAGCGCAAAATATCTATGGTGATGAGCAGATTCAAGAGCGCCATCGTCATCGGTTTGAAGTGAATAATAATTTTTTACCTAAGCTGAAAGATGCTGGGTTAGTAGTCGGCGGACTATCTTTTGATAAAACTCTCGTTGAGACCATTGAGCTGCCAGAGCATCGCTGGTTTTTTGCCAGCCAGTTCCATCCCGAGTTTACGTCGACGCCTAGAGATGGTCACCCGCTATTTTCAAGCTTTGTTCATGCGGCGACTGCCTACCAGCAGTATAAAAACGCCAACTAGGAGTTAAGATATGGCTTCAAAAGCAATTCAAGTAGGCCAAATCGATGTCAGTAACGATGCGCCTATGACCCTTTTTGGGGGAATCAATGTTTTCGAATCTCGAGACATGGCTATGCGCGTTGCTGAGGCTTATGTGAAGGTTACCGAAAAGCTTAATATTCCCTATGTGTTTAAAGCGTCGTTTGACAAGGCTAACCGCTCTTCAATTCACTCCTTCCGAGGCCCTGGCTTAGATGAAGGTTTGGAAATATTTGCTGAGATAAAATCGACGTTTCATGTGCCTGTGATCACTGATGTTCATGAGGTATCTCAAGTGGTGCCAGTAGCTGAAGTCTGTGATGTCATTCAGTTGCCGGCCTTTTTAGCGCGTCAAACGGACTTGGTTGCAGCAATGGCGGCTACCGATGTGGTAATTAATGTCAAAAAACCGCAGTTTTTGAGTCCTGGGCAGATGGCTAATATCGTTGATAAATTTCGCGAATGTGGTAATCAAAAGGTGATGCTCTGCGAACGTGGAACCTGCATGGGCTATGATAATTTAGTGGTAGATATGCTGGGCTTTAGAACAATGAAAGACGTTAGCGGTGGGTTGCCATTAATTTTCGATGTGACTCACGCCTTGCAGTGCAGAGACCCCTTGGGCGCAGCCTCTGGTGGCCGCAGACATCAGGTAGCAGAATTGGGAAGGGCAGGTATTGCCGTGGGTATTGCGGGCCTATTTCTGGAGGCACACCCAAATCCAGATCAGGCTAAATGCGATGGCCCCAGTGCCTTGCCCTTGGATAAATTAGAGCCTTTTTTAATGCAAATGAAAGCGTTTGATGACTTGATAAAATCGCAACCTGACTTAGGTATAGTTTAGCTAGGATCTTACTGCTTTTCGCCTAATTACGATCCCGCAATTTTTTTACCGTCTCTATTAAAGAGACATAAATAACATCAATGGAGACACCCCCCTATGGCTAATATTGCTGACATTCGCGCCTTTGAGGTATTAGATTCAAGAGGAAACCCTACGATTCAAGCAGATGTAATATTAGATAATGGGATTGTGGGCAGTGCCTGCTCCCCCTCAGGAGCCTCAACGGGATCAAGAGAGGCGCTTGAACTTCGAGATGGTGACAAAAGTCGTTATCTTGGCAAGGGTGTGCTCACTGCAGTAAATAATGTTAATACCACCATAAAAAAATTACTTGTCGGGAGTTCTGTCACTGAGCAACGTGAGCTTGATCGGATGATGATTGATGCTGATGGCACTGAGAACAAGGCAGTTTTTGGCGCTAATGCGATCTTAGCTGTATCTTTGGCGGCAGCAAAAGCGGCGGCTCAAGATAAGCAAATCCCTCTTTATGCACACATTGCGGAACTAAATGGCACGCCGGGTGTTTACAGTATGCCGGTGCCGATGATGAATATTATTAATGGCGGAGAGCACGCTGATAATAATGTTGATATTCAAGAATTTATGGTTCAGCCAGTATCTGCGGAAACATTCTCTGAAGCCTTACAGATGGGTGCTGAAATCTTTCATTCGTTGAAAAAGGTGCTTAGTAGCAAAGGTCTGAATACCGCTGTTGGTGATGAAGGAGGTTTTGCACCTAATCTTTCTTCCAATGCGGAAGCACTCGCTGTTATCCAAGAGGCTACTGAAGCTGCCGGCTATGACCTGGGGTCTAATATAACTCTAGCTCTAGACTGCGCTGCCTCTGAATTCTATAGGGACGGGAAATATGATCTTGCCGGAGAAGGCAAGGTATACTCGGCGGAGGGATTCAGTGACTTTTTAGCTGAGCTTTGCGATCAGTATCCTATTATTTCTATTGAAGACGGCCAGGATGAATCTGACTGGGATGGTTGGAAGTACCAGACTGAAAAGCTGGGAGCACGCGTTCAGTTAGTGGGTGATGATCTGTTTGTCACCAATACCAGCATTTTAAAGCGCGGTATTGACATGGGTGTTGGAAACTCAATTCTCATAAAATTTAATCAGATTGGTACTTTATCTGAGACGCTCGACGCTATTAGCATGGCTAAAGATGCTGGCTACAGTGTTGTTATTTCACATCGCTCGGGTGAAACAGAGGATACGACGATTGCTGATTTAGCGGTGGGCACAGCAGCTGGTCAAATTAAGACAGGATCTTTATGTCGTTCAGATCGAGTGGCCAAATATAATCGTTTAATAAGGATTGAGGCTGAGTTGGGCTCGACCGCGGCTCCATACAGAGGCCGTGGCGAATTTAAGGTTTAACATTGAAAAGTTAATGCGACACGAAAATCGTAAAATCGAATAGAATCTCAATATGCGTTGGTTGCTGATATTCCTAATAGTCTTGTTGCTTGGTTTGCAAGTGCGGTTGTGGGTGGGTGAGGGAAGCCTTGCCCATAAGGCAGAGTTAGATGTGCAGCTCGACAAACAAAAAGCTGAAAATGAACGATTGGAACAGCGCAATCAAGTCATTGCTAGAGATGTGGAGAGTTTAAAAAACAATCTTGATACCATTGAAGAGAAGGCGAGAGAAGATCTCGGTATGATCAAGCAAGGCGAAGTCTTTTATCTGGTAACTGATGAGGAAGCTGGTCTGTTGCAGGATAACCTTTCAGAGAGGAAAACTTCACCATGACGACTGAATTTCCAAACTACTGGGCTATTGTCCCGGCCGCGGGCATCGGCAAGCGTTTCTCTGCAGATATTCCTAAGCAATTTCATCAGTTACGTGGGGATCTGGTGGCTCAACATACCCTTAGCAGGTTACTAAAAATCCCCCTTATTAAACGAATTGTAGCGCCTTGCGACCCTACATCGGGTTATTGGGCGCGAGTACGTGCTACAAAAAACCCTCGAGTAACGCTGATTGAGGGTGGTGAAACACGGGCTAATTCTGTCTTGAATGGACTAGTTGCGTTGTCAGGTTTGGCCCAGCCTAACGATTGGGTATTGGTTCATGATATGGCCAGGCCCTGTGTGACCTTATTAGACATCATGAAGCTTATTAATGATCTAAAAAGCCATCCGGTCGGCGGTTTGCTGACGGCACAAATTAATGAAACTCTGAAAACTGTAACACCAGACAATTATGTGGGAAAAACTGTTGATCGCAACTGTTATCGAGTAGCTCAAACCCCACAAATGTTCCGATACGGGCTATTGCATGATGCGATCCAGCTTATGCTCCAGGAGCAAAAAATGCCCACTGATGAAGCGTCTGCTATGGAGTATTCGCAGCATAAAGTGCTCACTGTTGAAGGGCGATATGACAATATAAAAATTACTCGTAGAGAGGATCTTACGATGGCTGAGGTAATTTTAATGAATCAGGAGAAGCAGCGATGCGAATAGGCCACGGTTATGATGTTCATGCTTTTGGTGTTGGCGATGCCCTGATATTAGGTGGCATCTCTATTCCGTTTGAGTACGCATTTATTGCCCATTCCGATGGCGATGTTTTAACTCACGCATTCATGGACGCAATATTGGGGGCTTTGAGTCTTGGCGATATTGGCCGTCACTTCCCAGACACTGATCCCCAATATCTGGACTGTAACAGTCTTGGACTGTTAAGCAAGGTTGCGGAGATGATGAGGGATAGAGGTTATCTTATCGGTAATGCCGATTTAACCATCATTGCCCAGCGCCCTAAGATGGCACCGCACATAACCAGTATGGTGGAAAGGCTTGCCTCAGTGCTGGAATGTGATTGTGAAAGGATTAATATTAAAGCTACGACATCAGAGAACTTAGGCTTTACCGGTCGCGGGGAAGGCATCGCTTGTCATGCGTCGGTACTTTTACAATCAACGACTGACTGACCCAATCATAGAGATTTCTTATTATCAGCTCTCGTAATTTTGATTTTCAAACTTTACCCTATCTCCACGGTGGGCCACTGGGTTCAGCCCTTTTTCGCTGCTGCCCAGAGGATTTTGTGGTCGATGAAATTTTTGACATTCAGCCTACGGGTGAGGGTGAACACCTTTGGCTTTTGGTGAGTAAGCGTGATCAGAATACTACTTGGGTGGCTGGGCTACTCGCGAAGCTAGCCGGTATCCCGCGAAATGATGTTGGGTTTTGCGGTATGAAAGATCGATTTGCTGTTACCAGTCAGTGGTTTAGTCTGCATCTTCCAGGACGCGACTTAGACCTGAATTGCCTGGCGCATGATGACTTTACAGTGTTGCAGACGGCTCGCCATAATAAAAAATTGCGACGGGGTATGCATAAAGGCAATCACTTCAGAATTGTATTGCAGGGTTTTTCGGTAACTAATGCGGTATTAAAACAGCGAATTGAACTGATTAAATTCAAAGGCGTCCCTAATTATTTTGGAGAGCAGCGATTTGGGCATGATGGGAATAACCTCTATGAGGTCCAAAAGCTCATTCAATTCGATAAGCTCAAAGGTAATCGACATGGCACAGGGTTGTATTTATCTGCTGCCCGCTCTTGGCTGTTTAATTTAGTGACAGCCAGACACATACGAGAATCCTATGATGATCTTGCTGAAGGTACTGGGCCACTTTGGGGGCGAGGTCGACCGATCTCTGAAGGACAGTCAGCCACTATAGAAGCCGAAGTCTTAGATAGTTGGCAAGATTGGTGTTACGCCCTCGAGCACGCCGGTTTAAAGCAGCAGCGCAGAGACCTTATTATGGACGCCGATAATATAACCGCTCAATGGATTGAGGCTGATAAGTTGTGTTTAGAATTTAGCTTACCCACTGGATGTTATGCGACAACCTTGATGCGAGAAATCGCAGAATTATCTCGCCCTGAGAACTTTGCCCTATGATATATTGGCCTTCTCAAGGCGTTACAATAATGCCACTTTTAACAACTAACACACTGACTATTTTTTTACGGGAGAAATAGGTGAATTCGACGGAAATGGCAGGTATCGGGATGACTTCCCAGCGAACCCGAGAGCGCCTTATTAGTCGATTGGTTGAGCAGGGTATTACTAATCAAAAAGTGTTAGACGTTATTCGCATAACGCCCAGGCATCTTTTCCTAGATGAAGCCTTGTCCCACCGAGCTTACGAGGATACCGCTCTGCCTATCGGGTTTTCACAAACATTGTCTCAGCCCTATATCGTTGCGAGAATGACAGAAATTCTTCTTTCCGAGGGACCGTTAAAAAAGGTCTTAGAAATTGGCACGGGGTCTGGTTACCAGGGTACCATTTTGGCCCATCTAGCGGAGCAGGTATATAGCGTAGAGCGCATCGAGCCACTGTTAAATAAAGCTAAGCAACGATTTAGAAAATTGGGTCTGACCAATATTTCAGCTCATCTTTCGGATGGTTGTTTTGGTTGGGAAAAACAGGCTCCCTACAATGGAATTATAACAACGGCGGCACCACAATCGATACCTGACGACCTTTTAGACCAGTTAGCACCCAATGGTATATTAGTCATTCCAGTAGGCAGTGGAGATTCTCAAGATTTGAGTGTCGTGAAACGGCTTGGTGATTCTGCTGAGTTTGAGCATACAATTGTTGAGAAAGTGAAGTTTGTTCCTCTACTCGGTGGCCTATCCCACTAGCAACTCAATAGGATTTGATATGAGAACCTCGACCAGTAATATAGTGTTATTTTTAAAAGGGCTAGCAATGGGTGCTGCAGATGTTGTTCCTGGGGTTTCCGGAGGAACGGTCGCTTTTATAACGGGCATCTATTTTGAGTTGGTCAGTACTATAAAATCTCTTGATATCACTGCGGTCAGACTATTGAGGTCTGAGGGTATAGGTGCTGCTTGGCGGCATATCAATGGTAACTTTATTACTGTTTTGTTGGCTGGAATTTTGACTAGCGTCTTTTCTTTAGCGCAGATTATGCATTACCTTTTGATTGCACATGGGGTGCCACTTTGGTCTTTTTTTAGCGGGTTAATTATTGGCTCTGTTATTTTGCTTTTGCGCCAAACTCCACCGACTACAATTTCTAAAAAGCTACTCTTTGTTCTTGGTATTCTTGTCGCTTATGGCATTTCAGTTTCGCCATCAGTGGTTTTAGAGGGGACTGTAATCAGCATGTTCTTTGCTGGCGCTATAGCGCTCTGTGCAATGATTCTGCCAGGGATCTCAGGATCATTTATTCTTGTTCTTTTGGGTTTATATCCCGTATTTATTGGTGCGATTGCTCACCTTCAGGTCGATATTTTGCTCGCCTTTGCGATGGGTGGCATTATTGGATTGATGCTATTCAGTCGTTTTTTGTCTTGGCTGTTAAGCCGTTTTCAAACATCAGTGATTGCCGTAATGTGTGGTTTTTTGGTCGGCAGCTTGAGTATTATTTGGCCTTGGAAAAATACCTTTCCTGAGAGAATTAACGATGATGGCAAGGCATTGGTGACTGTCACTGAAAATTTATTTCCCAGCCAATTTTTGGAGGTTACGGGGCAAGATCCGCAAACTTTATTATGTTTGTTTGTATTTTTAATTGGGTTCGCCATGGTTTTGAGTGTAGAATTTTTAAACAAGCGAAAAATATAATTTATTAAGGTAGGTTCACCTCGGTGTCAAGAATAGCCTTCATGTTGCTCATGCTATCTTCTATTGCAGGCTGTTCTAACACTCCGGCTAGTGTCAGTGATCGCAGTCAGCCGCCAGATATAAGGATCAAAAACCACCGTGTAGAAGTTGGGGAGACACTCTATTCGATAGCTTGGCGCTACGATTTAAGTATCTATGATCTCGCGCGTGCCAATTCACTGGTGACGCCATACACCATTAATCCTGGGCAGAAGCTAAGTTTGGTTGTAACGAAAATCCAACATGCCGTAACCGCTGGGGATACACTCTTTTCCATTGCCTCTAAGTATGACTTAGCAGTTGAGGGCTTGGCTGCTCAGAATAGCTTGAGCCCTCCTTATCTTATAACGCCCGGACAAATCCTCTCCCTAGATTTGAGATCGACACTACCCTCCAAATCGCAAGTCATTCGAACTGCAGATGTTGCTACTAGCGAGCCGATAAATCGCACTTCGCCACGGTTGAGACCACAAGCCAAACTCATATCAAAACCGCTTGTTTATAGCAGTAATTGGGAGTGGAAATGGCCTGTAGATGGACAAGTCGTTGAGACATTTAATCCTAGCAAGTTGCAAAAAGGTATCAAACTTAAAGCGAGTAATGGCAGTCAAGTTCGTGCTGCTGCTCCCGGCAATGTGGTCTATGCGGGCTCAGGATTACGCGGCTATGGAAGGTTGATTATCATCAAGCATAGTGATATTCTTTTAAGCGCTTATGCAAATAATGATAAGTTGTTGGTGTCGGTTGGTCAGTCTGTAACTCAGGCTGACGTGATTTCAAGTTTAGGCGTCGATGGAACGATGTATTTTGAAATCAGGAAAGATGGCGACCCGGTCAATCCTATAAGCTACTTAAAATAGGCGAGTTGTATTGTTTTAAGATTTACAAGGATTGGCGTCTAGGTTAGTCGCTAAGCAAAAGGTTGATATTGCAAAGGAGTTGCAAAAATGGTCGAAGATGTAATTGGCGACGAATTTAAGGCGCTGTCCTTAGTCGCAAGAAAGAAGAATAAAATTGAAAGTCCGGCTCGTCGAGTTGTCGACGCGACGAGTATTTATCTTAAAGAAATCGGTTTTGTCCCTCTATTAACTGCCGCTGAAGAAGTTCTCTACTCGCGAAAGTTACAGCAGGGTTGTGAGCGCTCTCGACATATGATGATAGAGAGTAATCTGCGTCTCGTAGTCAAAATTTCCCGCCGCTATCTCAATCGAGGCTTAGAACTCTTGGATCTTATCGAAGAAGGCAATATCGGTTTGATGAGAGCGGTTGAAAAGTTTGATCCAGAGTTGGGCTATCGGTTTTCGACCTATGCCACTTGGTGGATTAGACAAACAATTGAACGCGGGATAATGAATCAAACTCGGACTATCCGGTTACCTGTGCATGTAGTGAAGGAACTCAATGTATATTTGCGGGCGTCTCGAAAATTGGCTCAAAGGCTAGATCATGATCCAACGCCAGAGGAGATTGCTGCTGAAGTCAACAAGCCCATTAAAGATGTGCTCAGAATTCTCAGTCTGAGTGAGCGAATCTCTTCTATTGATGCACAGGTAGCTGATCAAGATAAATCGTTAGTTGATACAGTGGCTGATCTTTCGACGTTAAGTCCAGAGAGCCATGCTGAGACGAATAACTTGTCCTCAGCATTGGTGGGATGGCTACAGCAGTTGCCAGAAAAGCAAAGAGAAGTGTTGGTTCGACGATTCGGCTTGATGAATCATCATGAGCAAACCCTTGAACAGATTGGCTCAGAAATTGGTTTGACTCGAGAGCGAGTAAGGCAGATCCAAGTAGATGGTTTACGCAGGTTGCGAGATTTACTGCATCAGCATGATCTTAGCAGCGATGAACTTTTTGAGGAATTATTTAAACATTAGAAGTTTCGGCTTAGACCCTCTCAAGAGAAAGGGTCTAACCTCACTAAGTTAATCTTCAGCGAGGTAGCGCTCTCGTGAAGCTAACACTTCTTTTTTTGCGGCAGCCGCATCATCCCAGCCATCTACTTTTACCCATTTCCCAGGTTCAAGTGATTTATAATTCTCAAAGTAATGAACAATTTGCGCGATGAGCAGTTCAGATAGATCACTCGTTTCTTGAACATGCTCATAGAGTTTGGTTAGCTTACTGTGAGGTACGGCTAATAATTTTGCATCAACCCCCGATTCATCGCTCATGTTTAGTACACCGACTACACGGCTACGTATCACCGCACCTGGCATAACGGGATAGGGTGTCACCACTAAGACGTCTAACGGATCCCCGTCTTCAGATAGAGTTTGCGGGACATATCCGTAGTTTGCGGGATAGAACATTGGTGTTGCCACAAATCGATCAACAAAAATAGCATCACTGTCTTTGTCTACTTCATATTTTATCGGATCATGATTTGCTGGAATTTCGATAATAACATTGATGTCATTTGGCAGATCTCGGCCTGCAGGAATATCGTTGTAGCTCATGGTTTAAGTCCGTAACGTGGCATGGAATACTAGTCGCCAAAGTATAGCGAGTTGTCTAAAACTTGGCTAGAGCGTTTAATCCAGCCGCCCCAAAAATAAGCAGTTTAACGAGCATTTACTTAAACCATGCCACTGTTTTTCGCGTAAAATGCAAGATTGGGCGATTCCTGTGTTAATTTTTAACAAAAACTAAGACAGGTTAAAAATACAGGGGCAAAGCCTGTGATATTTTAATAGGGAGATATTAGTCTTGAACACCAACGTTCGCTTCGCATCTTTTTTCACTATTGCACTCATTATTTGGTTTGGTAGCGGGCTGCTAATTTCGCCACAGTCTGGGGAGTCTGTGACTAAAACTACGTCGCCAACTAATGTCCAGGTTACCGTTTTTGACGATAAGTTATTTGAGCCTACAGTGACTCTGCGTGCTACCACCGAACCCTACCGGTCAGTAAATATGGTCGCGCAAATAGCGGGACAAATCTCTGCTGTTTTGGTGCAGGAGGGCACAGCCGTTAAAAAAGGCCAAGCCATCTGTGAAATTAGCGTTGAAGATCGTTACTTTCGTTTAGCGCAAGCCAAGGCGCATCTTGATCAATCGTCGATTGCCTATCGTGGAGCTTTAAAGCTGAAAAGTGGCGGGTTTCAGTCAGAACTGGCAATCTCTCAGGCCAAAGCAACACTTGAAACGGCAAAAGCTAACCTCAAGCGTGCTCAGCTAAACGTTGGTCATCTCAAAGTGGTGGCCCCATTTGATGGTATTGTAGAATCGCGTGAAGTGGAGATAGGAGACTATGTTGTTCCTGGTAAAACCTGTGCGTTGATTGTTGACTTGGATCCGTTGAAGGTAACCGCTTTGGTGAATGAACTCGAAGTCAGCCAGATTAAGTTGGGAAGCGTTGCTTCAGCCAGTATTGGAGATAATTCTCCACTGGATGCAGCAGTGAGTTATATTGCTCACCGTGCAGATCCTGCGACGCGAAGCTATCGGCTTGAGGCTGTGATAGAAAATACTGAAAAAGCTATTCGAGCAGGGTTGTCTGCTCGTCTAAACATTCTTACCGAGGGTGTTCAGGCACACTTGATTCCGGCGAGCAGTATTTTGCTCAACGATCAAGGGGGCATGATAGTCCGTATTATTGGCGCTGGAAACATTGCTCAGTCACTGCCCGTAGCGGTACTTGGGGAAACAGGCAACGGGATCTGGGTGTCTGGATTACCAGGGTCGGTGAATATTATTACAGTGGGACAAAATTACGTTATCGATGGTGAGTTGGTCGAACCTACTTTCGTGCAAAACACAGTTAAACTTTAAAGTAGGTTGCTATTAAGATGAGCTTTCTAAGACTGATAGTCGAGCACTCCAGAGCCACCCTTTCAATTATGCTACTGGTACTCGTTGCCGGTGCCGGTTCCCGTCTCTCGATGCCCGTAGAGCTGAATCCTAATGTGACATTGCCGGTGGTCATGATCATGGTTAGGCATGACGGAATTTCGCCTGAAGATGGCGCTAGATTATTGATCCGGCCGATAGAAAAAGAACTCAAAATACTAGATGGTCTGGATGAAGTTAAGGCCACTGCGCGTGAGGGAGCTGTTGTATTAACTGCCGAATTCGAGGTAGGAGACAATATTAAACAGGCTCTGGCTGATGTGCGCGAGGCCGTAGATCGCGCCAAAGCGGAATTTCCTCAAGACACCAAGGAACCTATTGTATCCGAGCTTAGCCCCAGTCCCGAGCCAACAGTTGTTATTACTTTTTCAGGTAGCAAGGTCTCTGAACGTGAATTGTTTCGCGCTGCAAAATTCTATCAACGGCAACTGGAAATGTTATCAGAAGTGCTTACTGCCGATATTTCGGGTCATCGAGATGAGGTCGTTGATGTTGTAATTGACCCTGCTCGGCTAGAGCAGTACGGGTTAAATATCAACGAAATCGTGCAGGCCATAAGAGTTAATAACGTCTTGATTCCCGCGGGTGAAATGGATGCTGCGCAAGGGCGTTTTGGTGTCAAAGTTCCCGCATTGATTGAAACTGCCGAGGATATTCGGGCATTGCCAATGCGCAATAGCGCTGAGGGGTCTGTAACCTTGGGTGATGTGGCCGATGTGCGCCGAACATTTAAGGATGCCGCAGGCTATAGCTTTATTAATGGTGAAAAAACTATTGCCATTGATGTCCGTAAACGATTGACTGCTAACTTGATTAAGACGGTTGAAGCGTCGCGAGATACGATCAGTCGATCGCGAGATCAATTTTCTGCTGACATGGATATTGGATATACCTTTGATAGTTCAGAAATGACTAATCAGATGGTCAACGAACTTCAGGGCAACATCATAACCGCGATGTCCTTGGTGCTGATTTTAGTGGTTGCCACTCTCGGTGTTAAATCTGGCTTGTTGGTGGGTTTTGGTATTCCATTTTGCCTGCTGGGCGCGCTCATTATTGTCAATTTACTTGGGCATAGTTTTAATTTTATGGTCATGTTTGGCTTACTATTATCTTTGGGCATGCTCATTGATGGTGCTATTGTGGTGGTTGAATTTGCTAATACTAAAGGCGCTGAGGGTCTTTCCACGCGCGAGGCCTATATTACCGCTGTGCAGCGAATGGCGATTCCGGTTATTGCCTCAACAGGAACGACTCTCGCTGCTTTCTTGCCGCTACTTTTTTGGCCGGGAGTATCTGGTGAGTTTATGTCTTACTTACCAATTACGGTGTTTGCAGTCTTAGCATGGTCACTAACCTACGCACTAATTTTCGCGCCAACACTGGGTATTGTGATGGCTCGCCGTCGAGGTAAACGTAAAAAGTTACCGGAGGATCATCAATCTGAAGCGGCCGCTCAAACACTATTTCAGCCAATACAAGATTTCTATCTGAAGCTTTTGAGACCCGTCATCAAAGCGCCCTTTAAAGCGGTTTTAGTAGCGATGACACTAATCGTGGGTATCTTTTTACTGTACGGAAAATTTAATGTCGGGCAAGAGTTTTTTGCGTCCATCGAGAGTCAATATGGCATCGTTAACGTCCGTGCTCAAGGCAATCTATCGATAAGTGAGCAGGAAGAAATTACTCTAAAAGTAAGCCGTATCGTGAGTAACATTGGCGGGGTTCACCAAGTTTATGGGTATAGTAATTCTGGTAATTACTCAGTCTTTGGAACCGACACCAGCCGTGATCAGATCAGCAGTATGTTAATCGAACTCTACCCAAGGGAAGAGCGTGACAGAGGGAGCGACGCGGTTTTCGCAGAAATCCGGAGAAAAATTTCAAATCTACCTGGAATTTATGCCACTGGAAAAGAGGTAGATACAGGGCCTCCCACGGGAAAAGACATTCAAATTCAGCTCTCTTCATCAGATAGACAAGCTATGTATAAAAAGACCGCGGAACTGAGGGACTGGATTACTGCTAATGTCGATGGAGTGAGTGATCTCCAAGATACCTTGCCGCTAGCAGGCATTCAATGGGAAATAGAGGTTGATCGTCCTCGTGCTGCTATGCTTGGCGTCAATGTGGCCGACGTTGGGAATATGGTTCAAATGGTTACTGGTGGGATTATGGTTGGTCAGTTTCGGCCAGACGATTCCGATGATGAAATTGAAATCAGACTGCGGTTTCCAAGCCAAGACAGGCAGTTAACATCAATCGATGACTTGAGGGTGAACACAGCGAATGGCCCAGTACCCATTAGCAGTTTTAGCGATCGTATAGCCAAGCCTCGGGTTGATTCGATTAAGCGTATCGATATGATGGAAACCGTATTTATTTTAGCCAATACAGAAGAAGGCTACCTTGTGGATGATCAAACTCGGGTTATTGAACAGTGGCTTGAGCAACAAAGTTCTGACTCATTGGTTAAGATTCGCTTTCGAGGCGCCAATGAGGAGCAGGCTGCCGCTGCCGACTTTTTGTCAACTGCATTCAGTTTGGCTATGTCAGTGATGATGATTATGCTGGTCATGCAATTCAACAGCTTTTACCAAGCAGGCCTGATTTTGTTCTCAGTAGTCCTTTCCACAGCAGGAGTGTTACTAGGGCTTTTGATCGCTCAAGCTACCTTTAGTACCGTTTTGACCGGTGTGGGGGTCGTTGCATTGGCGGGTATCGTGGTAAACAACAACATTGTTCTGATTGATACCTACAATTATCTGCGGCGGCACAACCCCTTATTAACATCAGCTGAAGCGGTGTATACCGCGGCTAAGTCTCGTTTCAGGCCGGTGATGTTGACTACGGTTACCACGGTTGTGGGGCTGCTACCTCTGGCAAACGGAGTGAGCATAGATTTGGTTGCTCGGACCTATACGGTGGGTGGTATGGTGGCGTCTTGGTGGCAGCCATTGGCCAGCGCAATTGTTAATGGCCTTGCAGTTGCCACTGTACTCACTCTATTGTTAACCCCTGCGATGTTATTGCTTCCTGAAATCATGTCCAAACGTCTGGGGTTTAGGGTAGCCGATCATCAATTTGAAGACGATGCTGTGGACTAAGACATCAGAAGGTACCAAATTGAGAAAAATCATTCACTGTGATTGTGATTGTTTTTATGCCGCGGTAGAAATGCGTGATGACCCTTCTTTGCGCTCGCTGCCCATTGCTATAGGCGGCAAATCAGATCGACGTGGCGTGATTGCTACCTGTAATTATAAAGCTCGAGAGTTCGGGATTCACTCAGCGATGCCAACAGCTCATGCTCTCCGACTATGCCCTGATTTAGTGGTGATTCCAGGGACTATGGAAAAATATCGTCAAGCGGCGCATCAAATTCGTCAAATATTTTATCGCTACACCGATAAGGTAGAGCCCCTTTCATTAGATGAAGCCTATTTAGATGTTACTGATTGTGAAGAATATCAGGGCAGTGCAACACTAATTGCTCAACAAATAAGGCAAACGATTGCCGAGGAGGTGGGTGTTACCGCGTCTGCGGGCATAGCACCGAACAAATTTTTAGCGAAGGTCGCCAGTGATTTGAATAAACCTGACGGACAGTTCGTAATTGTTCCAGATGATGTCGAAGGGTTTGTTAGAACATTAGCAGTGAAGCGAATATTTGGGGTTGGAAAGGTTACAAACGAAAAGTTAAATCGTCTGGGAATAAAGACTTGTGGCGACTTACAGCAGCGCTCGCTAATAGAGTTAGTCGATAAGTTCGGTACCTTCGGTAAGCGCCTTCATGACTTGAGTTTTGGAACCGATAACCGACCTGTCAATTCTGACAGTCGTCGAAAATCACTGAGTGTTGAACATACCTATTCGGATGATTTACTGGACCAAGAAGCCTGTAAGGCAAAAATATCAGGCTTATTGCTAGAGTTACGGAGCCGGCTGCGACGTGTGGATAATGACTATTTAGTCACTAAACAGTTTATCAAGGTTAAGTTTAATGACTTTACCAGTACCACGGTTGAACGTCAGTTGACTAAAGGTCTGCCTCAAGAGAGTTTTGAGGTCTTACTCGAACAAGCTTGGGAGCGAAGTGGGCTGCCAGTTCGATTACTCGGTTTAGGTGTGCGCTTCGTGGATACGCGTCAGCAAGAATTGGTACTGCAGTTAGACTTTTTTGAATAGTGCTCTTCAAAGGGCTGTTCTCATGCACCACCAACGGCGTGTGTTTAAAAAATCCAACGGTTTTGTTAGACTAGGGGATGGTGAGTTTTTTGAGATAAAGCGTTGAAAAATCAATCTAGCAAACATTCGATTCGCAATGAGCTGCGACGCAAGACAGAGGAATACATTTCTCTTGGTGGTGAGATTAAGCATCACCAAGCGGGAGAAACTGGGGAGCCGGCAGATAAGCCGAGAGGGCGCTCTGCGTTTGTTAGTGGTGAACCGCCAAAAACCCGCACCTATATCAATGATGTTGTTTCCGCATTAGACAATCGGAAAAAGAAAAAAACCGCTCCGAAGGCGTCTGCGCCGACCAAGCGGGCTAAGAAAAAAGTAATTTATGACGATTTTGGTGAGCCAATTCGAGAAATTTGGACCCACGATTAACCCTAGTATTTTCTCTGCCGCGTCTTTTAATCAACTCTCAGTTGCCGGCAAAGCCCTCTCAGTGAGCAAATTCGGGCTTGTTCCGGTAGTCAAGCTAGGTCACCTTTTCTCCACGGGCTTGTTTGTCTGCGTGATAGCTTGATCTTACTAGGGGTCCGCAGGCGGCTTGCTTAAAACCAATCGCATAGGCGTAATCGGTATATTCGGCAAATTCATCAGGGTGAACAAATCTTTCAATGGCTAAGTGACTCGGAGAGGGTTGCAAGTATTGACCGACCGTCAGCATGTCGACATCATGCTCACGCAGATCATCTAGGGTTCTCAATAGTTCATCTTTAGTTTCACCCAGACCGACCATTAAGCCTGATTTAGTCTGTATGCGTGGATTTCGTGCTTTATATTCTTTCAGCAGTTTTAGTGACCAGGCGTAGTTTGCACCCGGACGCGCCTCGCGATAAAGCCTTGAGATAGTTTCCATGTTGTGATTAAACACGTCTGGAGGTGTAGCGCTCATAATATCCAGCGCAGGAGTCATACGACCGCGGAAATCGGGCACTAAGACCTCCACTTTAAGTTTCGGAGACAAAAGCCTTGCTTCACGAATACAGTCAGCAAAGTGTTGTGCACCGCCATCACGGAGATCATCACGATCTACCGAAGTAATAACCACATAGTTCAGCCCCATCTCATGAATAGCTAAGGCTAGATTTTTTGGTTCCGCAGCATCCAGTTTATTAGGTTTGCCATGACTGACGTCACAAAATGGGCAGCGTCGAGTACATATTTCACCCATCACCATAAAGGTAGCCGTGCCTCCACTAAAGCACTCGTGAAGGTTTGGACAGGCGGCTTCTTCACAGACAGTCGCCATTTTATGGCGGCGCAAAATTTGTTTAATTTCTTGTACTTTTGGCGAGGCCGACAAACGTACGCGCATCCATGATGGTTTGCGCAGTATTTCAGTCGTTGGAATGACTTTGACAGGTATTCTCTCTACCTTATCAGCACTGCGTAATTTCTCTCCGGCTTGCAGTCGACGAGTACGCTTGGGCGGTGCTGTCTCAAGCTCAATAGTTGGAATTAGACTTGCTGATTTCCCATTAGTGTTGTCTGCTTCCATTTTTTTTGTTACTACTGTACTTTCCACTTCGAATAATAGTCCTTAGCATTCATCAGTTAACATTAGCTTTTCTGTCGTCACTTCGGAGTCATTATAACCGAGTCCGGCCATCAGATGGCTGGTTAATTTATCCATCACCTGGTCTAATGCAGGGGGACAACTGACTAAGTCGCTGAGTTGAGTCATTTCAACGCCGAGGCCACAGGGGTTTATACGTTGCCAAGGTGACATATCCATATCAACATTAAAATTTAAACCATGGTAGCTGCAACCTTTTCGGATACGCAATCCCAATGAGGCAATTTTCTTTCCGTTAGAGACATAAACGCCGGGGGCATCAATGCGTGGTGCAGCGATCACGTGCCAGTAGGCTAAGGTATCTACCAGCGCTTTTTCGATCAACGAAACGAGGCCCCGCACACCGATATTAAGTCGCTTTAAATCAATTAATAAGTATGCAGTTATCTGACCCGGCCCATGATAAGTAACATGACCGCCGCGATCACTTTTTACTACAGGAATGACACCGGGAACTAGAATGTATTCATCCTTGCCAGCCTGTCCTTGAGTAAATACTGGATTGTGTTCCATCAACCAGATTTCATCACGAGTTGAGTTATCTCGCTGATCGGTAAAGGCTTTCATCAAGGGAAATGTTTCGGTGAAGTCTTGACGTCCAAGTTGGCGAACAATGATGGGTAATGCAGTGGCCATGGTCAAAGTACCATTTTAACACTGGAGCTTGTTTTTAGTGCCGCAAAGATATCATCCAATTGTGACTTTCCGGTTGCGGTGATGGTCACGGTTATGGACTGCCAGCGACCTTTACTGCTGTCGCGTACTGAAATTTTCTGTCGATCAAAGCCGGGCGCATATTGATCCATTACAGCCAATACGTGCTCGGCAAACCTACTTTGCGCCTTTCCTAAAACCTTAATAGGGTAGTCACAGGGAAATTCTATTTGTGGCGGTTCTTGATCATTCACATCAATGTTCTCAGGACAGTAATTCTGTAAAGAAAAGAATAATCCAATCAAATAACTGTGCAAAAATGCCCGACTCAGCAATATCTTTTTCTGCGACCAATGGCACATCAACCAACATATCTTCATTTAAGCTAACTTGTAAATGCCCCAATACTTGACCTGCAGTTATGGGCGCCTTGATCACTTCATTAAGTGCGACCTCTGCTTTTAGATTTTTTTCTGATCCGCGAGGGAAGGTGAGAGTGACATCATCGGCGACGGTTAGATTTAGGAATTCGTCTTCGCCGTACCACAATTTGGCATTAGCTTTAATCGTTTCACCCGCAGAATAGACGACCTGCGTATCAAAATATCTAAATCCATAAGAGAGTAACCGCTGTGATTCACGTGCTCTAGCTTCGCCATTATTGGCTCCAAGAACAACGCTGATTAAACGCATATCTCGCCGCTTAGCAGAGGCTACTAAGCAGTAGCCGGCCTCTTCAGTTCTGCCTGTTTTGAGCCCATCGACGCTCTTGTCGCGCCATAGAAGTCGATTTCGATTAGGTTGATTAATATTATTGTGTTCAAAGTATTTTTTTGAATATATTGCATAGTATTTAGGATGATCACGAATGATCGCGCGAGCAATTTTTGATAAATCTCGTGCGGAGGTGAACATACCCTCGGCAGGAAGCCCTGTTGCGTTCATATACTGAGTGTTGGTCATGCCAAAAAGTTCTGCTTGCTGATTCATCAGGTCAGCAAAGGCGAGCTCCCCTCCGGCCACATGTTCAGATAGCGCGATGGCGGCATCGTTACCCGATTGAATAATGACACCATGCATAAGGTCGATGACTGAAACGCGAGTCCTTGGGCTCAAAAACATAGTAGAACCATCGGTTTTAGCCCCGCCAAGCACCCAGGCATTATCACTAATTAACACCTCAGCATCTTCTGTTAAGCGTCCCTCGGCAATCTCATTGGAGACTAAATAGGTGGTCATCATCTTGGCTAGGCTGGCTGGTGGTAGCTGCTCATCGGCATTGTTCTCCAACAAAACCGTACCCGTGTTGGCATCAATGAGAATCCACGCTTTTGCAGCAATTTCTGGCGCGGCGGGACGCATATTCTGCGCGCTACTGAATGATGAAAAGGCGATTGATCCAATAATCAACGCAGCGGAGAAGAGCCATTTCTTTGCCATAGTCTGAACACCAGTGTTATGAAGGTTAACGCCGTTAGTTTAGCACCCCAACAACGAAGAGGTGCATAGACATCGGCAATTTATTAGTCTATAAAATTGTTTGTACGGCAAATTACTTTGACCTTTTAATATCTAGCAAAGATTGTCTGATTTACACAGATTGCTGCGGATATTCTGACTTAATTGCAAAACTGCCATGGCATACTTAGTTCTTGGATTATAGCGGCCAATCACATAGAAGTTATGCAAGCCCAGCCAGTATTCTTGGCCATATTTAGCCTCCAGGCGGATCGGGAATGCAGGAAGATCGGTTGGAAATGGTTCTATGGGAATGTAGCCTTGAGAGACGAGATCGGCAATGGTCTTGGTTGGGCGCTTCATTCTGTTGAGCTCTTTAGCATCTATCGCTTTACCTTCCTCAATATGTGCTTTGGTGGCGACTGGTTGCCCTTCTTTCCAGCCGTGTTTGGTAAAGTAATTGGCAACGCTGCCTATGGCATCAGTAGGGTTAGACCAGATGTCAGCAAATTGGTCGCCATCGTAATCGACCGCATAGTTGCGGTAACTATTAGGCATGAATTGACCCCAACCCATGGCACCGGCATAGGATCCCTTCAAGGTGAGTGGGTCTTTGCCTTGCTCGCGTGCGAGAAGGAATAAATGTTCTAGTTGGGTGGTAAAAAACTTCCGTCGCGATTCGCGCTTTTCTGTTTGAGTATAATAATCAAATGCCAGCGTAGATAGCGCGTCTACCACGTTATAACTGCCAACGTTTCGACCGTAGTTGGTTTCAACACCGATAATACTAACGATGATGGCTGGGTCAACGCCAAACTCTTTTTCTGCTCGGTCTAGCGTCTCTTTATTTTCTAGCCAAAACTTTTGACCTCGAGAGGTTCTAATGTCAGTAACAAAAATTTTTCGGTATTCATGCCAAGCTTTAGATTTTTCGGCGGGGCGGCTCATGGCGGTCACAATCGATTTTTGGTGTTTGGCGGATGCCAGCCAATCAATCATCTGCTGCCGTTCAAATTGATGCTCTTTAATCATGGTGTCGATGAATTTTTCAGCGTCAGGATGATTGGAATAATCCGCTGATGAGGTGGCGCAGTTCAAAGCAAAAATACTACAAATAATGGTTCTTAAAAAACAATTCAAAACTGAGTCCTCATTTGCTTAGGCTCTCTACTTATCGCCATCAGCATGCCAAATCCTATGAACAGGGTTAAAATAGCGGTTCCACCATAACTAATCATGGGCAGTGGAGCGCCAACAACAGGTAGTATCCCAGAAACCATCCCCATGTTAACAAAAATATAAATAAAAAATATGCTTCCTAGGCTTCCAGCCAGCAGACGCCCAAATTGTGATTGCGCATTGGCGGCAATGAATAAGCATCTTCCGATAATCAATAGATACAGGGTACAGAGTGCCATAACGCCAATCAAGCCAAATTCCTCTGCTAAGACCGCAATGATAAAATCAGTGTGGCTTTCTGGAAGAAAACTCAATTGCGACTGCGTTCCCTCAGTCCAGCCCTTACCGTTAAACCCCCCGGAACCAATTGCAGTTTTTGATTGGATAATATTCCATCCTGAGCCTAAGGTGTCGTCTTCTGGAGATAGTAGTGTCAAGATGCGTTGTTTTTGATAATCACGAAGTACAAATAGCCACATCACTGGAATCGCAGCAAGAGAAATCAAACCGGAACCAAGGATATAACGCTTGCCTAGTCCCGCTAAGAATAAAACTAAAAAACCAGAGGCGAACACCAGAATTGCGGTTCCTAGGTCAGGTTGTCGCACAATCAATAAAGTCGGTATCAGTATCATTACAACCGACCAGCACACATGCTTAAAGGTGGGCGGTATAAAGCGCTTGCTCAGATAGGCGGAAATCATCAAAGGAACGCAAACTTTCATAATTTCAGCCGGTTGTAATCGCGTAAATCCGAGGTCTAGCCAACGCTGAGCGCCTTTAGCGCCGACGCCAAATATGAGTACTGCCAAGAGAGCGACTAAGCCTAAACCATAAACAACAAAAGCCCACCTGTGCATGCTTCGCACGGAGACTTGTGCAACGCTAAGCATTAGTACAAATCCTGTAATCATGAACATCAGTTGGCGCTTCACATAGAATAGGTCTTCACCGCTGGCACTGTATAACACCGCAAGACCGAAACCGCAGAGTAAAAAAAGTAGTAAGAACAAAATTAAATCAACATGCACAGATCGGCTCATACGACGCGCGCCCCCCGGATTTTGCATTCTCCTTACAAAATCATTGATTTGCATAAATATTTAATCCTTGTAACGCTAAATCACTAGCAATATTTACGTCAGACTCGGTATTTAAATAACCATCGATTACTGCGCGAGCAATAGGCGCAGCTGCAGAGCTACCATGCTCACCGTTTTCAACAATTAGGCCAATCGCGATTTGAGGATCTTCAAAGGGTGCAAAAGCGATAAATAACGCGTGATCCCATTGGCGTTTATTGAGTTTGGACTTGTCATAGTCTTCATCGGCGCGAATACTCACTACCTGGGCAGTACCTGTTTTGCCAGCCATAGTGTAACTGAGCCCACGATTTATTGACGTTGCGGTACCTTTTGCTGAGTGCACTACACCGCGCATTGACTGATGGATATAGTCCCAATATTGTGGGTCTATGTCTGGCAATTGAATGTTTTCACTTGGGCTCAAGTCAACCCCACCAATGGATTTAACCAGACGTGGTTCAACACGCTTTCCCTTTGATGCAATACGAGAAGTCATGACTGCTAGTTGAAGCGGCGTTGACAGCATAAATCCTTGGCCAATACTCATGTTAATCGTATCACCATTAAACCAAGACGCGCCGCGGTTTTCTTTTTTCCATGTTCGAGAGGGCATAATGCCCCTTGCCTCGCCCGGTAGGTCTATACCGGTTTTAGCGCCAAGCCCAAATGCCATACTCTTCGAAGAAAGAATATCGATACCAGTTTTAATGCCCATTTTATAGAAGAAAACATCACAAGACTCTATGATGGCCTCGGCCAAATCCACGTCTTTACCGTGGCCACCTCTTTCAGAGTTATGGTCCCGCCAAGGGCGTTCTATACCCTCCATTTTAAAGTAACCTGGATCGTCAATCTTTGTACTAGGAGACACCGTTTTGCTATCTAGTGCAATTAGGCCAAACAAAGGCTTCACCGTTGAACCCGGTGGGTATTGACCCTGTATGGCGCGATTAAACATAGGATTGTCATCCGAGTTTAATAATCGACTGTAGTTTTTTTGGCTGATACCTGAGACAAATAGGTTAGCGTCATAGCTAGGCGCGCTAACCATAGCTAAGACACCGCCGGTTTTGATATCCATAGCGACCAGCGCGCCGCGTTCCCCGGCGAAGGCGTCAAAGGCAATTTTCTGCAATTTACTATCGACATGCAGCACCAAGTCACTGCCTGAGTCGGGATCAACCTGATCTAAAACTCTCATTACCCGCCCCCGAGCATTGGTCTCCACATGCTCACTACCGACATTGCCAAGCAGGCTATCTTCATAGAATTTTTCGAGCCCGACCTTTCCTATAGAGTCAGTGCCGCTGTACTGGATAGGATCAATCAGACTGATTTCTCGCTCATTGATACGGCCAACATAACCAACCACATGGGTAAATAGATCACGCTTTGGATAAAATCGGGATAGCCGTGCGCTGACTTTAATACCGTCCAAGCGGTGCTCATTAACAGCCAAAACAGCTTGCTCTTGTTCGCTCAAGTTAAATTTGAGGGGAGTTTGTTCGAAGGGTCGCCGACGTTTTAACCGCTTATAAAAACGCTTTATATCAGTTTCTGATAGAGGCACCAGTGCACTGATTTTCTCAATAAGTTCATCTAAATCACCGGAGCGTTCACGAATAATAGTCAGGTTAGAAACAGATTGATTATCCGCTAAAATTTCGCCATTGCGGTCGTAAATAACGCCTCTTGCTGGCGGATTTGGTCGTAAATGAACGCGATTATTATCAGACTGTGTGACAAAGTCTTGGTGTTGGTTAATTTGTAGGTCAAAGTAGCGAGCGATTAAAATCGCAGTAAAGACGAGAATCAGAAAACTGGCTAACAAGACCCTGCCGACAAAAATTTGTCGCTCTCGAGCAGGATCCGAAAATGCTTCTTCTTCAATCATTATCTTGTGTTGGTTCCTTTAGTTGCGATGATAAGGGTGATTAGCGTTAATAGTCCAAGCTCGATACAGTTGCTCCATTAATAGAATTCTCACGAGGGGGTGAGGCAGTGTTAAATCTGATAGTGACCAACGCATATTCGCTCTATCCAAGCAGTCTGCAGAGAGTCCATCAGGCCCACCAATTAACAAACTGACATCGTGGCCATCCATTTGCCACCTGGCCAAATTGGACGCTAGCAGTGTTGTACTCATACTTTTGCCGAGCACATCTAAAGCAACTACAAAGTCTTTTTCACCGATAGCCTTTAAAATGGCTCTGCCTTCAGTTTCGATGGCTTTGCTAGATGACTGGCTTTTACCGCGAGCACCCAGCGCGATCTCTATAGTTTTAATACGTAGTTCAGGAGGCATTCTTTTGCCATATTCTGTGCAACCAGCGGTTACCCAGTCCGGCATTCGCGTACCTACGGCAAAAACACTCAGCCTCATTTTACTACTAATCCGTACCTGGAGCGCTGTTCATCAATGTCTCTTCATCTGCGTTTATTGGCCGATCATCAGGGCGTAGTGACCACAATTTCTCAAGGTCATAAAATACCCGAGTTGCCGGGAGCATAATATGGACAATCACAGCGCCAAAATCGACAAGCACCCATTCGCCAACATCATCGCCCTCCACACCCATCAACAAAAACCCGGCTTTTTTACCATCAACAGCAACGTTGTTGGCAAGTGATTTAACTTGACGGCTGGAGTTACCGCTAGCAACCACCATGGTATCCATAACGCCGGTCAGTTCCTGGACATCAATACTAACGATATCCTGTGCTTTTAGATCTTCAAGGGCATTGATGACAATTTCATGGAGATTCTTTTTCATAGTGCTTAATTACTCATATAGGCGATGTTGTTGAATATAGTTTACTACGCTGTCTGGGGTCATATATCTAATGCTCTCTTTACTCTTAACTTTATCGCGAATAATTGTCGACGATACAGCCAGCATGGTCAGATCACAAAAATAAATATGCCCTGCAGGGCGTTCTTCTAGTTTACTTAGATCAGCACAGCAATGCTGATTTATCCACTCGTAGAGAGGCCCTTTTTTTGGTGCGGCGAATCCCGGGCGAGAAGAGACTGCAATATGACAAAAATCCAGTAATTGCTCCCATCTGTGCCAGCTGCTAATACTAGCCAGAGCATCCATTCCTAGGCATAAAATTAGTGGGACTGATGGTCCAAGATTTCGCCGTATAAGGTTGACCGTATCGATGCTGTAACTTGGCGTGGTTCGCTGTAGCTCAATGTCTTCGATCGTCAGTGCCGGATTGTCATGTCCAATTCCAATCTGTAACATTTCCAAGCGCTGTTGCGCAGACACCATCTTTTTATCCCTATGCGGAGGCACGCCGCAGGGCATCATTCTTAGTTCGGATATCGGCAGCAGTTCGGCAAGCTCTGAGGCAATGCGCAAATGGCCGTTATGCACGGGATTAAAGGTGCCACCAAATAGCGCTACAGCCATCTTATTGTCTGACCTGTCCATTCCCAAAGACCACCCATTTTTGGCTTGTTAAACCTTCAAGCCCCACGGGCCCGCGCGCGTGAATTTTGTCGGTAGAAATACCAATTTCTGCACCTAAACCATATTCAAAACCATCGGCAAATCGTGTTGATGCGTTCACCATGACAGAACTAGAGTCAATTTCAGCTAAGAATTGATGACCAGCATCTTCATTCTCAGTGACGATACTCTCAGTATGTTTAGAGCTGTAGTGATTAATATGCTCAATTGCCTGGTCTATGTCTGCGACAACTTTTATGGCCAGTATTGGTGCAAGATACTCCTCGCTCCAGTCTTCTTCGGTCGCAGCACTAATATTTGGTAGTATCTGTCTCGATTGCTCACAGCCACGCAACTCAACCCCTTTTTCGGCAAACCGTGAAGCCAGTTTCGGGAGTAACTCTGCGGCAATCGGGTTAGCAATTAGCAGTGATTCCATGGCATTACAGACACCATAACGGTGAGTCTTAGAATTAAGAGCAATATCAATCGCTTTGCCGTGATCGGCATCGCTATCAATATA
>CAJWFB010000025.1 GCA_913031645.1 uncultured Cellvibrionales bacterium | reverse complement strand
ATTATTTGCTGTCCTAACCACATCTTTTTTTCTTCTAAACCCCATGGGACACCAGGAGTACCTATCACATCGTCTTGTACTAATGTCATGATTTATCATCCTTTAATTCTGCCTAAGATGCTATTCTCTCACGTGCACTTGTAACCATGAGTATTTTATGCCCGAAATTGGCTTGTTATCCCTCGCACCAGTCATTATCACACTGGTCTTGTCTGTTTGGTCGCGCAATGTAGTGTTGGGTTTGTTTGTTGGAGTGTTTTCTGGGGTACTTTTACTTAATGGCCCTAATATATTTACCGGCATGAGCATTATGGTCGAACAATACTTAGTAGCCCAAGCCTCTAAAAGCTCTAATGTGGGTATTTTATTGCTAATGATTTTTGTCGCCGGTCTGGTCGGTCTCATGGAAAGATCTGGTGGCGCAGCGGCATTTGCGGGAATGATGACCAAGTTTATTACTAATAAGTTAAAGGCGCAGATGGCTGCCTGGAGTTCTGGTTCAATGCTATTTTTCACTGATTCTGGTACGCCTCTTATCGTTGGTCCACTGTTCAGACCTATTATTGATGGCCTTCAAATAAGCCGAGCAAAATTGGCCTGGATTATTGATTCAACCGCATCACCGGTGGCAGTTTTAATCCCATTTATTGGCTGGGGGCTTTACTCTCAGGGTCTAATAGCCGAGGAATACCAAGCTTTAGGTATCGAAGAGGGCGCTTTCATGGCCTATATCAAGGCGGTGCCTTTTCAATTTTACTCCATCTTGGCGGTAGCTATGGTCCCTGTTGTGGTGATGGGGAAAGTAGATTTTGGACCAATGCGCAAAGCAGAGGAGGATTGCGCTAAAGGCATTGTCATGGAAAGTAGCCAAGCATTAGAAACTGAGGTAGTGAATGAGACTAGTTTAAAAAGAGCCAAACCGATCATGGTTTGGTTACCGCTTGGGTGTATGTTGGTCATTATGTTCTCTCTTCTGGTGCCTCAGGGGTTTCCCATGGACATGGCTAATATGCCATCTAATGCCTTTAGGGCATCGTTGTCGACCGGTTATATCTGTGCTGCAGCGGTATTAATGCTCCTAATGCGGCATTACGGCGTACGCTCGCTAAGTGGTGGATTTTCATTGTATTTGGAGAGCATGGGCAAGGTGGTGAGCGTGCTCATTATTTTGGTTCTGGCGTGGTCACTCGGGGCCATAGGCAAAGACCTAGGAGCGCCTGCTTATATTTCTGCGTTAATAGATGGTAAGTTGCCAGCTTATTTAATCCCCGCTGTTGTTTTTGTGGTGGGCGGTATTATCTCTTTTTCTACTGGCTCCTCCTGGGGAACCTACGCCATTTTAATTCCCCTTACTATTCCCATCGCCCACCAATTTGATGCGCCAATGTATGTTGCTATTGGTGCGGTCTTGTCGGGTGGATTATTTGGTGACCACTGTTCGCCAATTTCAGATACAACGATTCTGTCAGCTACCGGCGCGGGTTGCTCCCAAATTGACCATGTCAAAACTCAAATTCCCTATGCCATGTTTAATGGCAGCTGTAGTCTTATTGCTTATGTCATCGCTGGGATCACTAGTAGCATTTGGGCGTTGGGGTTGGGAATGCTGTTAATGGTGGTCGGCTTATTGATTTTGAAGAAGCGGTAGCAACTATTGTGCTTGTTCACCAGATAATTCGCCCACTAGCGGTCTAGTCCGACGCCTCTAAAACGAGCACTAATTTTTAACATAGCCCCGATATCTAAAAATGGTCTGGGTGGTAGCCAAGTTGCTCTGTCTGAGCTAAGACAGTCAGTGATTAAGCCTGACTGGCCGCCGCTGGCATAGTCTGCGAGTGTCTGTCCAAATGCCGTGCCTCGGCTAACCCCCGAACCATTGTAACCACCGGCAAGATAGATATTCTTTGCTTGCTGACCAAAAAAGTTCATCCCATTACCGCTCATACCTTCAACTCCAGACCAGGCATATTCAAAAGGCACGTGCGCAAGCTGCGGAAAACGTTTCTCAAAACTACTGCGATGCATGGTTTGGCGAGACTTTAACTCTAAGGGTGAGAGTAATGCAGCACCACTGTATTCGGCGGTATTGCGAAGGCAAATTCGCCCATCTTGAGTTAATCTCAGCGTCGCGCCACCGCCATGCAAGGAGATGATGCCCCAGCTTTTATGACTGCCAAGACTGGCGAGTTCATAGGCGGTCAGGATGCGTGTAAAGCTTCCTGATAGTGTGCTGCCCAAAAGACGTCTGCGTAAAAATCCTAGTTTTGGCGCTTCATAGTTTGTTGCCATGACTAAGTTGTCAGCGGTTATCTCACCGTTAGCCAATTGCAGTTTTATGGTGTTGCCTGATTGGACTTTTAAAACTGGACAGTTTTCAATAAGTCTTACATTTCTCGGCAGGCCATCAGCTAAACCTCGCACTAAAGTCGCAGGCTGCACCAATGCGCCTGGCCTGACATGAACTCCAGCCTTGTAGAGCGTCGTACCAAAACGAGATTGCATTGCCTGTTGGTCAAGACTGCTATGCTCAATTTCCATGGCATTAAGGTAGTCCATAAAATACTTCTGTTCTTTGACCGATGCTATATCCGCTGCTCCATGATGAAACCCACTAGTATCCCATTGGCAGTCAATGGCGAGGATATTGATCTGTTGATCTAAAATACTGAGACCAGCTTGGTTGATACGGTTGACTCGGGCAAAGTTTACTTTTTCATGCGCCTTAAAAATTCCAGGAAAATGACTGACGCCAACCGCAAAGCCGGAGTTACGACCAGATGCACCCTGGCCAACTAGGCGCGCATCAAGAAGTAAAATTTCATCATTGGGATGTAGTTCGGCTAAACGCCGAGAGCAGGCCAGACCGGTTAGGCCCGCACCGATGACAACCCAGCGCGCCCTAACACGCCCCTGGATCGATTGACGTTGTTGTCGAGTTGGTAGAAGCTCACTCCAACCATGCTGGTCAGTAGGGAAGTCTCTCGATGACAGTGTCATGGTTTACCTGTATTCCTAGGGCACGGCTACTTCGGCAGCCTGAGCCGCCATCAGAGCCGCAACCTGCGCCTCCAGTGCGGCGCCATCATGCGCCTGCTTAATAACATAGGCGCGCACGGCCTCTGCATCCGCTGGGCTGAGCACATCGGCAAAAGATACCATACCGTTATCTGCTAGAGCTCCGCCACGCACTATGGCTTGCCATGCCTCGGGACTTGCTGAAATGGATGACCAGCGTAAGTCTGGTAACACGCCAGAGCTAATCGCCAGAGGGCCGTGACACACACGGCAGTTAAAGTGATATTGCTCAAAGCCAAGTTGAATCATTGCTGCATCACCAAACTTTTCTGTTTTAGGTGTGCGTGGCGCCATGACTAAATTTGGATCTGGAATCGTTGCCGTTGCACCTAATTTAAAGGTCACCACTTTACCAACAATAGGGGGTACAGGTTGATCATAAGCTGATCCGCCCGCCAGAGCATAGGCAGAGCCCCAACCGGTAGTTATAGTCACGTATTGGTCGCCGTCAATTTCGTAGGTGCCAGGACCAGATGCTGCACCAGATTTAACGTTTTGATGCCACAACTTCTCACCTGTTGCAGCATCATAGGCGGCAAACTCTCCTTCTAATCGCCCCTGAAACACAAGGCCGCCAGCGGTAGATAGAACGCCACCATTCCAAGCATTACTGTGCTCTACACTCCAGCGAGCACTCTGGTTGATAGGATCCCAGGCAATCAGGCGTCCCTTGAGAGTGGCTCTAAGGGCCATGGCTGTAGCTAAATCAAGATCCATCGGCAAACCCGCTGCGAGATTCGTACCGGTATTCCAACTCTGAGCGCGCGCTTCAAAAAGGTGGTCACTCGCATAGAAATCAGGTACTTCTTGTGCAGGTATGTAGGCAAGGTTTAGTTCTGGATTGAACGCCATTGGCTGCCAATTATGTGCCCCTAAAGGGCCGGGATTCTGCATAAAAGGGGTCTCATCATAACGCGCCTGCGGATTTTCGATAGGGCGGCCATCGGTATCTAGACCCTCCGCCCAGTTTTGAGGAACAAATGATTCGCCAGAAATGAACTCGCCAGTGGCAGCATCTAAGAGGTAATAAAAACCATTCTTGGGTGCCTGCATGGCAACCCGTCGCGTTGCGCCATCCGCACCGATTGGCAGATCGGCCAAAATTATAGTTTGAGTGGCGGTGTAGTCCCAATTGTCACCGGGAGTCGTCTGAAAGTGCCACTTATAGGCACCTGTTGCAGCATCGACGGCAACAATGGATGACAAAAATAGATTATCACCTTTACCGGCATCTCGAATATCGCGATTCCAAGGTGAACCGTTGCCAACACCAAAAATCACACTGTCGTTTACGTCATCGTAGATAATTGAATCCCAAACAGTGCCGCCACCGCCATCAGTGGTCCAGGCACCTTCGTCACCCCAGGTCAAATTACCAATGTCTTTAAGTGCGCTGTCAGAGATAGCATTATCAGGCTGTTTATTGGGGTTCGGCACGGTATAAAAGCGCCACACCAAATCGCCCGTCACCGCAGAATAGGCAGATACATATCCTCTTACACCTAGTTCCGCGCCACCGTTACCAATCAACACGTTGCCTTTAACGACTCGCGGTGCGCCGGTAATAGTGTATGGCTTAGTTTGGTCAACGGTAACTGTGCTCCAAATTCGTTCACCGGTGGCAGCATCCAAAGCTTCAAGTCGCCCATCAATAACACCAACATAAACATTACCTTTCCAAACCGCTACTCCGCGGTTGACCACATCGCAACAGGCTTTAGCACCGACTGCTCGGTCAACATTGGGGTCGTAAATCCAGAGTTCACTGCCGGTTTTTGCGTCAAGGGCATAAACCACTGACCAGGCAGAAGTCACATACATAACGCCATCTACTACAATCGGAGTGGATTCAACGCCGCGCTCTGTGGCTAGATCATAGGTCCAAGCGACACCTAGTTCATCCACGTTGGATATGTCGATTTGCTTCAGCCCAGAGTGACGTTGTTCATCATAGGTACCACCATAGGTGAGCCATTCTTCAGGCGTTGCGGCGGCATTCAGTAAGCGCTGTGAATCAACGTCGGCAAACTTTGCTGGGTCACTGCCGCAGGCCATCAGTAGCAGAGCGGACAATAAACAAGTCGGCAAAGTAACGAATTTCATTGAACTCATGGTTAATAACCTCTTTATTTTCTAATTATTTTCCCGAAGTATACACTGGAAATAACCAATAAAACGACAGGGATAATATTGTTGTTTTATAGGCATATTACTATCCGACGAAACCTGTCTGTTTCATTACGGCCGACACATAAAGGAGGCCAGTAGCCTCCTTTTTGTTTCTTATCAAATCGCTACTATTAGTGCTTGGCTGCGGCCTTGGCGCCACTGGGAATACGTATGTTGTCGACTAGCTCTTGCACCGACTGTGGCGGCTTAGCTGTCAGGCGACTCACGCCGATGGCAATAGCAAAGTTTAATAGCATACCGATGGTGCCAATGCCCTCGGGTGAAATACCCCACAACCAATACTCAGTATTGTTGAGTTCAGGCGCGACAAATTTGAAGTAAGCAATGTAGGTAAAGGTAAATACCAGACCAACTGACATACCTGCTATGGCACCTTCTTTGTTGGCACGTTTTGAGAAGATACCCAGGAGTAATGCTGGAAACAAGGATGCCGCGGCTAGGCCAAAGGCAAAGGCAACCACTTGGGCAACAAAGGCTGGAGGATAAATACCAAACAACCCTGCAATGCACACAGCCACAGCCGCCGCTATGCGTGCGTAGAGCAGTTCTTGTTTTTCAGTTATTTTGGGTAGCATCGTTTTCTTTAGCAGGTCATGAGAGATTGCACTGGAGATGACTAATAATAGGCCCGCGGCAGTAGAGAGTGCGGCGGCTACACCACCAGCGGCTACCAGGGCAATGACCCAGCCGGGAAGACCAGCAATTTCGGGGTTGGCAAGTACCATAATATCTCGGTCGATATACACTTCATTAGCCGATTCGGTGGGCTGATTGTTTAAAAGCCGCTCACCATGCACGCCAGTGTTGCCATCAAATGATGGCTTAATAGGCGACAAGGCTGCGCCTGCGCCGTACTGCATAATGCCGTCATCATTTTTATCTTGCCAAGCAATCAGACCTGTGGATTCCCAGTTACCAAACCATTCTGGGGCATCCTCATAGGCAGTGTTGTGCACAGTATCAACCAAGTTTAGTCGTGCAAAGGAAGCCACGGCCGGTGCAGTGGTGTAAAGGATCGCGATAAATGCCAGTGCATAGCCGGCGGAGAGGCGGGCATCTGAGACCTTAGGCACGGTGAAGAAACGAACCAACACATGGGGTAGTCCCGCTGTGCCGAACATGAGTGCTGCGGTGATTGCAAACACGTCGATAGTGGACTTGCTACCTTCGGTGTAGGGACTAAAGCCTAAGTCTAAGAGCACTCCATCAAGTTTTTGTAAGACCGAAAGTCCTGAGCCATCATTGACCTCAGCACCAAACCCCAGCTGCGGGATAGGGTTATCGGTGATCATTATTGAGATAAAAATAGCGGGGACCATGTAGGCAAAAATCAATACGCAATATTGGGCAACCTGCGTGTAGGTAATGCCTTTCATGCCACCAAGCACTGAGTACATAAACACCACCGCCATACCGATAATGACGCCAGTGCTTACATCGACCTCGAGAAAACGAGAGAAGACAATGCCCACACCACGCATTTGGCCAGCGACGTACGTGAAAGAAACAAAAATCAAACAAATAACTGCAACGATGCGAGCCGCCTGAGAGTAGTAGCGTTCACCGATGAAGTCAGGCACGGTAAAACGTCCAAACTTGCGTAGGTAGGGCGCTAGTAACAAGGCTAACAGCACATAGCCTCCGGTCCAGCCAAGTAGATACACAGAGCCATCTCGACCAATAAAAGAAATAATACCAGCCATAGAAATAAATGAAGCCGCGCTCATCCAGTCAGCGGCGGTTGCCATGCCATTGACAACCGGATGCACACCGCCACCAGCAACGTAAAAGTCTTTAGTTGAACCGGCTCGAGACCAGATAGCAATGCCAATGTAGAGCGCAAAAGATAACCCCACAAACAGATAAGTTAGCATTTGCGTGCTCATGGTTGAGACTCCTGATCTGCGCCGTTCTCATCTCCAACACCAAACTGGCGGTCCAGCACTTTCATCTGTCGGGCGTAGACAAAAATAAGCACTACAAAAACATAAATGGCGCCTTGTTGTGCAAACCAGAAACCAAGTTTGAAGCCAAACACTGAAAATTGATCGAGCCAATCGGCTAGCACGATGCCACAGCCGAAAGATACCGTGAACCAAACCACCAGAAGCTTGGCAAGGAGTTTCAAATTAGCTTGCCAGTAGTATTTTTGATTATCCATTTGGCTGATATCGCTATCCTGATTAGTCTGCTGGTCGGAGTTCATCCTAGCGCCTCATTGTCTTGCAATAATGTATTTGACTTAAGTTTTTTTATTTTGTGTCCTGTAGTATATCGGCAACACGGTAAAATTGTAACGGGTTACATCCATTATGTTGGATATAAATCCTTCAGTCCATGTCCAATCGTTTTAGCCTGATTGGCCCCTCGACTAAAAGTGGATTGCTGTCTCAAGTGACGCAGTAACAGGTCAATATCTAGCATCTCGGAATCACCTATAACACCCTTATATAGTTGACGATCCAGTCGTTCAAATTGTTGCTGTATATCCGTATCCTGCAAACTGATGGCAAGTGTCTTTAAGGTTTTTGGAGGCCGCTCAGAAAACAATGTTTTACCCCAAATTAAAATAGCATCACGCATAGCCATATAATCATCATTTTTGGCAGCATCTTCTATAGCTTTTAACTGCTGTTTTAGTGTCAGTAGGGCAGAGTGCTCTGGCTTCGATGTTGTTTGAGTTCTATCTCTGGACCCGTGATTCTTTTGTCTCATCAATAAAGCCACAATAAACGCAATAAGTAGTGCATTAAGGGCCAAAGATATCGTTTTCAACGCTGAAGGTTCTGGCTCGCTTGCAATGCCGCTATCAGCGATACTCGGATCATTAGAACTTGCTTTTAGTCCTATTAGACTGGTCTGATCATCAGCTGAGCTTGCGCTAGGTAAAACCTGAAGAGTCGTTGCTGGCAGGCGAGAGACCTGCTCTTTTTGTTGGTTAATATCCCACCAGCGCAATTCGATAGCAGGAAGCGTTATTTCCCCGGGTTGATTTGGGACCAATGCTAAAGATTCAACTCTAGTTGAGTTTAAGCCTTCACTCGAGAGCGATTGACTAAGCTGAGGCTGGTCCGGATAAATACGATAATCTTGACTCTGCGGGACGTCTAAGGGAGTAATCTGAGCGCTACTTAAACCTTTAGCGGTAATGGTAATAGTGCGAGTGATAGGCTCACCCACGGTGGCATTCTCCACATCACCACTCCAACGCTGCTCAAGTTTGACCTCACTACTGGGCATCCAGCCACGGGCGCCAGACTGTGTGGGCTGTGCTAATACGTCTACGGTTATGGCTTCGGTGTCTCTAAAGACTTGGTTGCCACGGTTGTTGAATACGCCAAATTGACTGCGGCTGTTAACCTCATAGGCACCAAAGCGCAGTTTTGGGATATCTACCGTGCCAACACTCTTGGGTAATACAGCGTACTTAACTTCTAGGACCAAATAGGGTCTGCCATTGAGGACTTTTTGATAGGTTGTGTCACCAAGGCGCTGGAGTATGACGTTATCTATTTTTAGTTCCGAAAGACTGTAGTCGCGCAAATTGATCGAGGTGTAGAGCCTATGGGTCAGGATGATTTGTTGATTAACATAGACTGTTTCACGGTCAACCAGAGTTTCGGTATAGATGGGTTGGCTACCCGGATTCGCAGCAGTTGGATTGGCCGGAGCTGCCCGCACTCGCAATTCTATGGCATTACTGACATCGCCCTTAAAACTGATTGATGGAATTAACAGCATGCCCGCTCTTTTTGGTCGCAATTGCAGGGTCCATGCGGTAAATGATTCCGTCTTGCCGTTACTTCTGGAGTAGCTTTGTTGGCGGTTGTTAGACAGAACCTCAAAGTCGGTTTTTAGGCCTTTGAAGTCGGGCTCACCAGCAAGGACTTGGCCGTCATAGCGGATTTCTAAGCTTAGTGTTTCGTTAGTATCCAGCACTGAACGATCGACCTTGGCACTGAGCTCTGCCCAACTGAGTGCGGGAGACAGACTTAAAATTAGGCTAATGAGTAAAATAGCGTTTTTGAAATACAAATTCATTTACCAGCGCTCTTGTTTGTTGGGTGGTCTGCGTTGTCGATTTTGTTGCCGAGACTGATAGCGAAACTTTGCCCGCAGCAGGCCGCCTGGATCATCAGGAATACGACGAAGCATCTTTTCGATATCCTGTTGTTCTTGCTTTTCCTCATCGCTCATCTCTTCCAGTGAAGCCTCGGCTGCAGCCTCTTCAGCATCTTTTTCCGCTTGTTCTTGAGCCTTCTGATCATCTATTTTTTCTTGCTCAGACTTTTCTGGATCAGATTTTTCCTGATCTTCTGTGCTCTGTTGCGACTGATCTTGGTTCTGCTGTTCTTGATCCTGACCCTGTGAATCCTGTTTTTGCTGGTCTTGGTCCTGTTGGTCTTGATTCTGTTGGTCCTGCTGGTCTTGATTCTGGTTCTGCTCTTTTTGTTGATCTTGATCCTGTTGCTGATCTTTAAGTTGTTCTACTAATGCACGATTAGCAATAGCATCTTGCATATCAGGATCTCGACTTAAGGCCCTATCATAAGCATCAATAGCCTCCTGCAGGTCACCATCTTTGGCTAGAGCATTACCGCGGTTATAGTGACCCTGCGCGCTGTCATTAGTCAAAAAGCTACTGGTTGCCTGCTCAAAATCACCTGCTTTGTAGGCGGCACTGCCACGCCACATTGGATCTTCGAAGAGATCCTGAGCAGTCTCAAAATCCCCGCGGCTTAGGGCCTCAGCTGCCTGTTGGTTGGGGGTTTGCCATAAATCTTTCCATTCAAACGCATGCGCAGGTTGGGTATTAAACAAAAAGGGGAGTAAAAGTACGGTGACTAGGGTGCCTTTGCGAAAGCTTAACAATACAACAGGTAGCAAAAATAACACCAACCAAAAGCCTTGGTCGTCCCAAAGATCAAAAGACCGATCAGTCTCACGGGTGTTATCGGCGAACATGGAGTTCATAGCGGTCAATAGTTCATCGACATCACGATCATCGGCACTTAGCGTCTGATAGATACCGCCATTGCTAGTGGCTAGTTGTTGCAGTGCGGTGACGTTTAGTTTTGCGACCACTACATTACCATTGGCTTGTTTTGCAAAGCCTCCAGCACCGGTAGGGATAGGCGCGCCCTGGGGGGTGCCAACACCAAGAATCGACAGTCGGAAGTCTCCCTGCTGCGAAATAATGGGAGTGAGTTCGCTCAGTGCGGATCTATCAATACCGTCACTAATTAATAAGATATCCGCCTGCTGATAGCCCCCAGTGATGGCTAGATCAACCGCACTGGCCAGCGCCTCTTCAACATTACTGCCATATTCAGGCAGCAAATTTGGCGCTAGCACGGGTACTATACTGACAATGGTATTGCTATCCTCAGTGAGCGGTGACACGGTATGTGCATCAGCACCGTAGACGATTAAGCCAGCAACCCCTTCTGTTCGCCTCGTTAAAATATCGATGAGTTTATAGCGGGCACGCACTAGACGGCTGGGCGAAATATCCTCGGCTAGCATAGATGGCGACAAATCGAACACGACCACCAGCGCCGCATCCTGTTTATGAACTGGTTGAGGTAGTTGTTGCCAGGTTGGGCCAGCCAGACTCAGACAGCAGATGATCCATGCCAAAATAACAATGCTCAACAACCAAGTGCTATTGAGTGCTTTTTTACTCTCAGAGCCTTGCATTAAAAAGGGTAAAAGTTCTGGATTGATAATATTTTCCCAGCTGCCAGCACTGCGTTTTCGCCAGCTATAAAACGCCACCACAGCAGCCACAGGAAGCAAGCCAGCGAACCACCAGGGTCGCAGAAAGTGAAAGTTATTACTCAACTCAATTAAATTCTCAAACATAAGGTTAACGCGTTTCCCCCCTACGACGATTAGCAGCAAAAATAATTAGGCTCAGTGAAAAAGCCGCGCCGAGCGGCCAATGAAACAATGTGGCTACTGGACGTATGGTTTCAGCATCTTGCTCAATAGGCTCCAATTTGTTGAGCTGTTCGTAAATTGACGCCAGTTCTCGAGGGTCGCGCGCTCGGAAATATTGACCCCCAGTGGTTTCGGCAATTTTGGTGAGGGTTTGCTCATCTAAGTCTGCGCTAGGATTGACCGTGGTGCGACCAAACAAACCACGCTGCTCTTGACGCTCTGCACCAATCCCTATGGTGTAGATTTTAACGTTTGCTCGTCGAGCAAGGTCAGCAGCCTCGTCAGGTTGGAGAGCACCTGCGTTGTTAGAGCCATCTGTGAGTAGGATTAATACTCGGTGATCTACAGGACGATCTTGCAGCCGTTTTACGGACAGGCCAATGGCATCACCTATTGCTGTGCCATTTCCTGCAAAGCCAATCTGAGCTTCAAGTAAGAGTGCTTGCATGGTTGCTCGATCAAAGGTCAATGGTGTTTGTAGGTAAGCTTTTTCTCCAAACAAAACTAAGCCTAGACGGTCCCCGGCGCGCTCAACCACAAAATCGCCCACGACTGCTTTGACCGCCACCAGACGATCAACTGCTTGACCACGAATGACCATATCTTTGCGTTCCATGCTTCCAGAGATATCTACTGCAATGAGTATGTCACGACCTGCAGTGGGTAAGGCGACGGGCTCTCCAATATAGACGGGCCGTGCAATTGCCAGCAGCACGCTTATCCAACAGAGCGTTAACAAAGCCATTAATAGCCGATTACGCCAAGTGGTCATTGTCAATGATGCCGGTTCAACAGCGGCGGCGGCGGCGAGCATGGGTGCGCGCAGAGCTCGGATATGAATCTCTGCTGGTTTTCGCAACCAGCGGTAAATGAAGGGCAGCGGTGCTAGTGCTAATGCCCAAGGCCATAGAAGACTCAACATGATGTCATCGCCTCCAATTTACTCTGTGAATAATGCTTTTCGATCCAGATCTCTGCGCTGATCAGCAATTTTTCAAGAAGCTTATTGCTGTTCTGTGCGGTAGCGTCTTTTCCATAAAGTATGGAATTTAAGTCAGTTGGCAAGCCCTTAAAAACGGGAACTTTACAGCTAAGTTGCAAAAATTCGACAAAGCTATTGATGTCGCGACTACTAAAGTTCTGCTCTGGATAGGCGCTATTAATAGTCTGCTTAAGAGTTTCAAACACCAGCACCAATTTTTGACTAGACGTGACGTCTGGCCGAGTGTTGATTTGCGCCAGTTTGTGTATAGCCTGACGACGGTAAAGATTAGCTCGATAGCGCCTGATCAGCAACAATGCAGCCCAGCCCAAAATACCCGCTGCTAAGACAATTAACACCCACCAGCCCAATGCTAGTGGCCACCAAGAAATGGGTTCAGGTAATTGAATGTCGCGAAGTTGCGCGAGGGGATCGGCTTGCATTACTAGCGACTTCTTCGGCTGCTGCGTCTTTTGCCATAGGCACGTCGCAGTACATTGATAACATTATCATCGGTACTAAATGGCAGTAGGGCTGCAGATAGTTTTTCACTCACTTTCCGCAAGCGCATACTACGGTCGACGAATGCTTGTTGAAAGCGCTCACGCAATTGGGAGTTGCTCGTGTCAAGTAATGTTTGATGCAAACCATCACTGACCGCATACAGCGACGGTGGCGGCAGTTGCTTTTCAATGTTGTCGAACACATGACAGAAGTTGAGATTAGCGTGGCGTGCTAGTTCAAACAGATGACGCTCGCAATCGTCGTTTAGGTCGTGAAAATCACTGACGATAAACAGGGTACTGCCGGGGAGCACAAAACGTCTAGATTCCTCAAGAATCTCGGCAAGACTGTAGCGATCAGCACCTGAATTATCACTGTCTTGTAGGTGAAGTAATTGGGCGCTATAGTCCTGTAGGCCATGAATAAATTTCAGGACAGCATGGTGACTGCGTCTAGGTTTAACGTCCATCTGTTGTTGCTGACCAAAAATTAAGCCTCCGGCCCGATCATTCGCAGATAATCCGGCCCATGCTAGGGCTGCAGATATCTCGCAGGCGACCACTGATTTTAAACGTTGGCTACCGAAGAACATCGGATTGCGTAGATCAGTAATCACCAAAATAGGCCGTTCTCGCTCTTCACTAAATATTTTAGTATGAGGTACTTGGGTTCTTGCTGTTACGCGCCAGTCGATGCTGCGAACATCGTCACCAGGCTGGTAAAGACGTACTTGATCAAAATCCATGCCGCGACCACGGAAGCGAGATTTATGGCCGCCCGCCAGCATTTGCCTTGCCTGAACTTTAGGGAAACCGGTTAACTCACGAGCGCCATAGCGCAATTTCACCATATCGTGGAGACTGGCGATGGCGGGATGTTGTTGGTGTTCGTCTATCACTGTCATTACGGTTGCTTCACTAGGCGGACGGCACAGTGTCCAAGAGTTTGTCGATTACTTTATTGGCGGTTATACCGCTGGCCTCAGCCTCAAAACTCAATATTAACCGGTGGCGCAATACATCGTGGGCAATAGCGCGAATATCGTCGGGTGTAACAAAATCTCGACCTTCCATCCAGGCCAGCGCTCGACTGCAGCTATCCAGTGCAATGGTTGCTCGAGGGCTGGCACCATAATCTAACCATTGGGCAAGTTCACCACCGTATGACTCAGAGTTACGTGTGGCTAAAATAAGTTGCACTAAATACTCTTCCACCGCCTCTGACATATGTACATGGCTAATCTCCCGTCTCGCAGCAAGCAGTGTTTTTTGACTTAATGGAGTAATGGCACTGCCTGGTTCATTTCGAGCTTCTTGACGAGAAAGAGCAAGAATAGCCCGCTCAGTCTCAGGGGCTGGATAATCAACCATAATATGCATTAAAAAACGATCCATTTGCGCTTCGGGTAATGGGTAGGTCCCCTCTTGCTCGATTGGGTTTTGGGTGGCCATGACCAAAAATAACTCTGGCAGCGGGTAAGTGTTTTTGCCAACTGAAATTTGGCGTTCTGCCATGGCCTCTAAGAGTGCTGACTGTACTTTGGCTGGTGCGCGATTTATTTCATCGGCAAGCACCAAGTTATGGAACAGCGGGCCAGCTTGAAATTCAAAGGTACCTTCTTGAGGACGGTAAATATCACTGCCAGTAATATCTGCTGGCAGCAGATCGGGAGTAAACTGGACGCGGTGAAAGTCAGCCTCAAGCCCTTCAGAAAGCGTTTTGATCGCTTTGGTTTTTGCTAGGCCCGGCGCTCCTTCAACTAGAAGATGGCCGTCTGCAAGCAGTGCAATCATAAGGCGCTCTATAAGATGTTCTTGACCGACAATTTTACCGCCTAGCCACTGTCTAAGTTGTTCGATATCTTGTTGCAAGGGCTACCTCTATCTGTGGTTGATACTTATTTGCTCGGGGTGTGATTCTATTATCTTCAGTTACAACACACAAACTCTGTTTGGTTGGTTTAAACTATTTCGTAACGGTGTAACAAAACTGTAGTTAAAAACACGAAATAACTGCTAATAGTTTCACACAGCAGCGCAGCAATTTGTTACCTTAGACTAAAGGCACACGGTGCGCTTAATTTACAGACTTTAAAAACGCTAAAAGGTTGCAAATTCTTCTCATGGACGTAAAAAAAGATGACCGACGTCAAGATTTAATCAAATCTTTGTCTTCGATTGCCAAGAAAAAAATCAATAGGTCTCAACAAGCACACTTCAATAATTTTACCGCGAATGCCATCCACTTCTATCCCGATGCGGACTACTTAAAGCGCCCCTCCGAGGACATCTTCTGGAATATTTGGGGTTTATACCTTTTTGCCGAGCAGCCTTTTATTGACGCTACGCTGCAGGTAGCAAAGGTTAGAGTGTTCAATCCGACTGTAAAAATAGATGGCTGGTCCAGTCAATACTCTACTATCTATGTCAATCAACGCGATATGCCATTTCTGGTTGATTCTTTGCGTATGGCGCTGAATCGTCGTGGATTGAATATTTTTACACTGCAAAGCAATCCAGTGTGGGTGGTGCGTGATGACACCGCTGCAGTAAAGGACATTTCTTCAGATTATGTTCAGGACGCAGAGAAAGAAGCCTTAATGACCATTGAAGTCGACTTGCTGTCTGATAGAGAGATGGTGGAACTGCAAAGAGAGCTCGTCCTCGTGCTCGATGATGTTGGTGTTGTTGTTGATGGTTATGCTGTGATGAGATTGCGGCTTGAGCAGCTCATTGAAGACTTAAAAAAAAATGCGCCCAAGGTGGAGCAGCTAGAAGAATCACTAGCTTTTTTGCAGTGGATTCATGACGGTTATTTTGTATTTACCGGCTGCGCTGAATTTGAGCTAAAAGTTAATAGTGATGAAGTATCTCTGCAGGAAGTAGCAAATAGTGCGTGCGGTGTACTGCAAAAGTACCGTGGTAACCTGCGACACGAAGCGGTGGATCAACTCAGTGATGGCGTCAAGGCTCTTTATGACGATGATCAGATATTAATCGCAACAAAATCCTCTAAACGCTCTCGAGTACATCGTGATGTCTACTCAGATTATGTTGTGGTCAAGCGCTTCGATAGTGACGGTAAGCCAATAGGCGAGATCAGATTTTTAGGTCTCTATACGACCCAGTTTTATTCCTATAGTCCAAGACGTATTCCGGTGCTCCGCGAGAAGGTCAATTGGGTTATGAAACATTCCGGATTGAATCCAAATAGCCATGATGGCAAGGCATTACAAACAATTCTGGACTCGCACCCCCGAGATGAACTTTTATTAGTGAGCAGGGAAGTTTTAGCTGAGACCGCGATTGGCATCTGGCAAATCTATGAGCGTCGAGTCGTTAGGGTATTTATCCATGCTGACCCTTTTGATAAGTTTGTTAGCTGTTTAATTTATCTTCCAAGAGAATCGTTCACCACAGATTTGAGAGAAAAATTACAAGAAAAAATAGGCATTGAACTCGACGCGGTTGAAAGTGAATTTACCACTCAGTTTATACCAGATTCTGTCTTAGTCAGACTTTACTTTGTGTTTAAGATTCAGAATAAAAATTACCTAACAGTTGATGCTGATTCATTGCAAGCCTTAGTGGAAAAGACTACCCGTGACTGGAGTGATGAATTTAGAGAACTCGCTCTAGTTGACTTTGGAAAGGCAGACGGTTCTGGGCTGGCGCGCCGTTTTCAGAATGCCTTTTCGGGAGCTTACCGAGAGATCTACGAGCCTGCCCAAGCCCTCAAGCACATTGCTCAATTTGATACTTTGGAGAATACCGACGAATTGGCGATTGATTTCCAGGGTGACAATACCAATGATAGCCAAAATCTCAATCTAATACTGTTCCATCGAGACTCTCCACTGGAGCTCTCAGATATGATCCCTATGCTTGAGAATCTTGGCTTCAGAGTAGTGATGGAACACCCCTATAAGATACAGGCGGACGCTGAAAATGCCGTTTGGATGCAAGACTTTTTACTGACGTTTTCTTTGAACGTCGATATCGATGTCTCAGCCATTCAGCAGAGTTTTAAAGATGCGTTACTTCAGGTTTGGCGAGGCGATGCAGAAAATGACAGCTTCAATCGTTTGGTCATTGGCGCTCGACTAGACTGGCGCTCTGTGGCAATGTTACGTCTCTATGCGCGTTATCTAAAACAGCTAAGTGTTCCCTACAGCCAAGATTTTATTGCCGATACTCTGTCCAAATACCTAGAGATTACGCGTAACTTAGTCGCTTTATTCAAAAGTTATTTTGATCCAGGCTATGCATCAGAAGGGCATTCAGAAAGAGCCCAGGGGTTGGTATCAAAGATATTGAGTGGCTTAGATTCAATCAGTAACATTAATGAAGATAATGTTATTCGAGGCTATCTTGAGTTAGTTCAGGCGACCCTGCGAACCAACTTTTTTCAAACAGTTGAAGACGGTACATTTAAGTCTTACATTTCCGTTAAGTTGGCCTCTCATCAAATCAGTTTGGCACCTAAACCACGTCCAGCTTACGAGATTTTCGTCTACTCTCCCCGAGTTGAGGGTGTTCATTTACGTGGTGGCAAAGTTGCCAGAGGCGGTTTGCGCTGGTCGGATCGTGTTGAGGACTATAGGACAGAAGTACTAGGGCTAGTCAAAGCTCAGCAGGTTAAAAATGCTGTCATTGTGCCTACTGGTGCCAAAGGTGGCTTTGTGGCCAAGCAGGCTAACCCTGCGGCGGGGCGCGAGGCTTTTGTTCAAGAAGGTATCGCTAGCTATATGCTTTACGTACAGGCGCTTTTAGATATCAGTGATAATATCGTGGATGATAAATTATTACCGCCACAGGAGGTTGTGCGCCGAGATGGGGACGATCCTTATCTGGTGGTAGCCGCCGACAAAGGCACGGCAACATTTTCTGATATCGCCAATGAAATTTCTGAAGCTAATAACTTCTGGCTAGGTGATGCTTTTGCATCAGGTGGCGGCAATGGCTATGACCACAAGGGTATGGGGATTACTGCACGCGGCGCTTGGGTTGCGGTACAACGGCATTTTCATGAAATTGGGGTAGACATTCAAACCCAGGATTTCAGTGTGGTCGGTATTGGAGACATGGGGGGTGATGTATTTGGTAACGGTATGCTGCTGTCCGAACATATCCAATTGGTAGCAGCCTTTAACCATCTGCATATATTTGTCGATCCGACACCTAATGCCAAAGCAACTTTCGCAGAGCGGCAACGGCTATTCGATACGCCAAGAACCACGTGGGATGATTTCGATAAAACGTTGTTGTCACCGGGGAGTGCGGTTTACTCTCGAAGCTCAAAATCACTAACTCTAACGTCAGAGATCAAGGCGCGGTTTGGTATCGAGAATGACCGAGTAACGCCCACAGAGTTAATTCATTACCTTCTTAAAGCCCGGGTGGACTTGATTTGGAACGGCGGTATTGGCACCTACGTAAAGGCATCTTCAGAAAATAATTCAGAGGTAGGAGATAGGGCTAATGATGGGTTGAGAGTCGATGGTCGTGAGTTGCAATGTCGCGTATTGGGTGAGGGTGGGAATCTCGGCATGACACAGCGTGGACGGGTAGAGTTCTGCTTGGGTGGTGGCTTGTGCAATACAGACTTTATTGACAATGCAGCTGGAGTGGATTGCTCTGACCATGAGGTAAACATTAAAATACTGCTCAACAAACAGGTGTCAGCAGGGGCATTGAGTCTTGAAGAAAGAAATACTTTACTGGCCAGTATGACTGATCAAGTTGCCTTTTTAGTGCTAGAAAACAATGTTCGGCAGACCAAGGCCATTAGTTTAGCCATGGCGCGAAGTAAGCAGCAGCATTCAGAGTATCAGCGTTATTTAAGTTGGCTTGAAGATGACGATCAGATCGATCGAGATCTTGAGTTTTTGCCCAGCGATGACCAATTCACCGACAGAATTAATCGTCAGCAATCGAGTTGGACGAGGCCCGAATTGTCAGTGTTAATTTGTTATTCCAAAGTGGCACTAAAAGCAGCGCTGGCAGAATCGGATTTATTAAGTGATTCCTGGCTTGCCCAATCCGTGACCGATTACTTTCCAACGGATTTAGTATCTCGCTTTGGTGATGCCGTAGCAGTCCATTCATTGGCCAATGAAATTGCCGTTAATCAAATTGTTAATGACATGGTCAATCGGGTTGGTTTTAGCTTTTTCTTTAGGCAGATGGAATCCACAGGAGCATCAGCCGAGGATGTAGTAAAAGCGTACACCACGGTCACTGAAGTGCTTGGCATTAAAAAGCTCTGGCAACAAATTGAAGATCATCAACCCCGCTTGCCAGCACCCACAGAGCTTGAGTTGTTGCATATTTTAGTGAGATTGGCACGCCGCGCTACCCGCTGGTTTTTGCGTAATCACAGGTTAAATCTTAGTTGCGAGTTACTTATTGCTGAGTATTCAAAGCCCACAGAAATTTTGCTGGCAGAGCTCCCAGCGCTGCAAAAAGATCAGTGGATAGCTCTATGGAATGGCGAGCGCGATGAACTGACAGACCTAGGTGTGGAACTCAAGTTAGCAGAGAGGCTAGCCGCTACCGACAGTATGTTTATGAGTATGGGAGTGGTGCAGACTGCGCTAATATCGAAAATGCCCGTGCAGAAGGTTGCAGAGATCTACTTTGGTCTCGGTGAGTTCCTGTCTCTTGATTGGTTTATGGCGCAAATTGTTGATTTGCATCCAGATAGTCGTTGGCAAGACTTGGCCCGAGAAACCTACGTTGATGATTTGGAAAGTCAACGCCGCAGACTCACCGCCTGCTTGTGTAAATTAAGTGTGACCGATTCCTCGGCAATGGACAGCTGGCAAGATCGACAGCAGGAGCTTATTCATCGCTGGAAGTTGATGATGAAAGATTTGCGTGAGGTACCTCAGTCTGACTTTGCAATGATCTCGGTAGCGCTGCGGGAATTGCTTAATTTAGTGCAGGCATCCCTCGATAGTTAGCCATGAAAATGAGTAATAGACGGCGATAAGGTCTTTATCGCCGCCACTGACTTTTCGGATTAAGCGTTAGAATTTAATGGTTAAGAACCAAATTGCCGGCTTTCTGCTGGCAGGCAATGGTATTGTATCCTGACCATCCATCTTCTCTACCCTCACGCCAACCTCTTAACCACTGGTAAGCTATTGTTGTATTTTCTTGATGAGGACAAACGGATAGTGAACGACCCTGAATTGCAGCTTGGTAACCCTTTACATACGAACGATGTTCAGGGTCTCTCTTGTGTTTCTTCATAGACATCTCCAGTTCTATTTAGATCAAAGGAAATATAGGCCTCATCGCATACTACGCTAGAACACGGCTAAACCGCTTGGTTGCAGATGAAGGCTTATTTTTAAACAAAATAGTTTAAACACCTATATCATATGCGCTTTTATAATTACGCCAAATTTTAGACCTATTGTTGCTATTTTAGTTCAGGTATATTTTTGTATATTCTGACCCAAGATCGTCGGTCAATTAAATCAAAAGGTAAATTAAGTGTCTCAAGACCCCCCGCAAACCGACTGGCTAGCGACCTGCCCCAAAGGGCTAGAGTTACTATTGGCTGAAGAATTACAGGCTATTGGTGCTGAGGGCATAAAGGAAACGGTTGCTGCGGTGCGCTTTAAAGGGTCTATGGAGGTCGGCTACAGAGCTTGCTTGTGGTCGCGGTTGGCTAATCGAGTATTGAAGCCTTTGCATAGTTTTATGCTCAACGAGTCTGAAGACTTGTATGAACAATGTAATGAGATTCCTTGGGAGACCCACTTTTCTGCCGCACAGAGCATTGCTATTGACTTTATCGGCACCTCACGCTTAATCGATAACACCATGTATGGTTCACAGCGCGTTAAGGATGCGGTGGTTGACCGTATTCGTCGGATTGAGGGAGAGCGGCCGAACGTCGACACTACAAGTCCAGATATTCGCATACAGGTTCGGCAGCACAAAGGTCGAGTGTCTGTATCCTTGGATATTTCGGGGGAAAGTCTGCATCGCCGCGGTTACCGAACCGGTCAAGGCAGTGCGCCGATCAAAGAGAATTTGGCAGTAGCTCTGCTGCTCAGAGCGGGCTGGCCAGCTATGATTGAAGAGGGTGGAGCACTACTTGATCCAATGTGTGGTAGTGGTACCTTGATTATTGAAGGAGCGATGATGGCGGCAGACATTGCCCCAGGACTGCTTCGTGAGCGTTATGGTTTTGACCAGTGGTTGCAGCATGACCCCGAGTTGTGGCAAACACTGATTGATGAAGCTCACCAGCGTAAAACCGCCGGTCTTGAAAGCCTTGAGCTGGATATTCGCGGCTATGATGCGAATCCGAGAGTACTTGAGTACACCACCAAGAATATTGAAAATGTCGGTTTAGATGATCATATCAGGTTAGCGCATAAGCCCATCGATCAATTTGGAAAGCCTACCGCTGACCGTGGGCTCTTACTGACTAACCCGCCTTATGGTGAACGCTTGGGTGAGGTAGAGGAGCTGATCCCCTTGTACCAAAAGTTGGGTACAGTCCTGCAAAAGAATTTTACTGGATGGCGAGCCGCTGTTTTTACCGGCAATCTAGAGTTGGGCCGTGAAACCGATCTTTCGCCTACTAAGCAGTACAGTCTTTTTAATGGCACTATCCCTTGTAAGTTGTTGGTATTTGAGGATATGACATCCAAGTCGGCAAAGATTGCTGCGCGGTTAAGTACGCCAGCACCAGCGCAGCAATTAACTGAGGGTGCCACAATGGTGCTCAATCGATTGAAGAAGAATCAACGTAAGCTGGAGCGTTGGCGGAAAAAATCAGATATCAGTTGCTATCGTCTTTACGATGCTGATATCCCCGAATATGCAGTGGCTGTAGACATCTATGACCAGTCAATTTATGTGCAGGAATATGCACCGCCTAATACCATTTCTGAGAAAGTAGCTCGCGAACGCTTTGCTGAGATTAAGTTAGCAGTGAAGGAGTTTTCATCTAATTTTAGAGGCAAAATTTATTACAAAGAACGCCGGCGACAAAAAGGCGATAGCCAATACGAAAGACTCAATGAAGGTCCCAGCGATACGCTACAGGTCAGTGAAGGCACGGCGCAGTTTGAAGTCAATTTGTCTGACTATTTGGATACGGGCTTATTTTTAGATCATCGGCCAGTGCGCTCACTGATAGGAGATCTAGCGGCAGGCAAGCGATTCTTAAATTTGTTTTGTTATACCGCAGCAGCGTCTGTGCAGGCGGCTCTAGCGGGCGCGACCAGTTCTTTAAGTATAGATATGTCCAACACTTACCTTGATTGGGCACAGCGTAACTTTGACCTCAATAGTTTGCGCGCGGGTAAGCATAAATTACTGCGGGCTGACTGTTTGAAGTGGCTGGAAACTGAAGGTGAGCAGTATGATGTTATTTTTTTAGATCCTCCGACATTTTCTAACTCAAAGAAGATGGATGCAGTGCTGGATATTCAGCGTGACCATGGCGACTTGATCCGTGCTTGTATGGCTAAGCTCGCATCTGGAGGTACCTTGGTTTTTTCCAATAACTTTCGTAAATTCAAGATGGATGAGTTGACCTTGCGCCAGTTTGACTGTGAAAATATTACGCCTAAAACCCTGGATGTCGATTTTGAGCGAAATCCTAGAATTCACAATGTGTGGTTAATTACCCGGCGAGAAACCTTTGGCTAATGTAATGAGTGGAACTAAGATCCAGTCCCTATTAGACAGTAACCTCACGGAGTCTTTTGACTCTAAATCTTCGAGCCCTGCATTGAGATCAGTCAAGTGAACGATGAGTTAGTTATTTATACCGGTGATCAATGTCACCTCTGTGAGCAAGCTAAAGCGCTTTTGGTGCCAGTGTTAGAGCAAAGTGGCCTTGATCTTAAAGAGGTTGATATTGACAGTGATGAGGTGCTCAAAGAGCGATACGGCTTGCGTATTCCGGTACTCCTTTTGCCCAATGGACAGGAAAAAGGCTGGCCGTTTACCGCCGCGCAAATTATGCGGTTACTGAGTTAAGTATTTCTAGGCAGAAAATTTAGCAATGTAGCGATCAATAGCATTAGCAAAGTCCATCCGATCTCGCTGCGATAGCGGTGGTGGACCTCCGCCAACCTGGACGCCACTATTTCTCATTGAGTCCATAAAGTCACGCATGTTCAGTCGTGCTTTGATATTTGCCGCAGTATAAAGTTCTCCTCTAGGATTCAGTGCCTTACCGCCCTTGTCGATGACGTCTGCCGCTAATGGAATATCTGCAGTAATCACCAAGTCGTCCTTCTGGACTAAGGTAACAATATGATCATCAGCAACATCGAAGCCCTGATTGACCTGAATCGAGCGTACCGTGGGGATTCTGGGCGTTGATAATGGCTGGTTGGCCACGAGAATAACCTCTATTCCAGTGCGCTGGGATATTCGATAGAGAATTTCCTTTACCATGCCAGGACAGGCATCAGCGTCGACATAAATTTTAATCATTGGACCTAGGCTCTGCGTTAAAGATCGAAACGGTCGCTGATTTTATTTTAATCTACGTGAGAAATCTATTTTATCCGCGTTCAAAGTGTAACAATCCCTTGTAACTGGGGTGATACAGAGTAGAATGCCGATGAATTACTTAACTCATGTGGCCTTTGGTAAGGGTCACCACTGAAAAGGATATTTTTATGCCGATTATTACTCTCCCCGATGGCTCCCAGCGCACTTTTGATAATCCCGTCTCCGTTATTGATGTGGCGGCGGATATAGGCCCAGGCCTGGCTAAAGCGACGATTGCAGGTATAGTTGATGGCCGCGAAGTCGATTCATCTCACGTTATAGAGTCAGATTCAAAGCTGTCCATTTTGACCGACCGCAGTGACGAGGGTTTATTTATTATCCGCCACTCCACAGCGCATTTAATGGCCATGGCGGTCAAACAATTATTTCCAGCAGCGCAGGTAACGATTGGGCCTGTTATTGAAGATGGCTTCTATTACGATTTTGCGTTTGAGCGCCCGTTCACGCCTGAAGATTTAGAGGCCATAGAAATTCGTATGGCGGAGCTGGTTAAGCAAGATCACGTGATCTCTCGTGAAGAATGGGATCGTGATGAAGCGGCGGTATTCTTCAAAAGCATTGGAGAGGATTATAAAGCTGAGATTATAACCAGCATACCTGCTGATCAAACGATTAGTCTCTATCGCCAGGGCGAGTTTGTTGACCTTTGCCGTGGGCCCCATGTTCCATCAACTAGCAAATTACCAATATTCAAACTGACCAAAGTCGCAGGTGCCTATTGGCGTGGTGATAATAATAATGAAATGCTGCAGCGTATTTATGGAACTGCTTGGGCTAACAAAAAAGAGCTCAAGGCCTATATTAATCGAATTGCTGAAGCGGAAAAGCGCGATCATCGTAAAATCAACAAGAAACTAAACTTGTACCATATGCAAGAAGAGGCTCAAGGTTCTATCTTTTGGCATCCCAAAGGCTGGAGTATTTACAATACTATTGAAAAGTTTATGCGCGAAAAGCAGGTCGAGCAGGGCTATCAAGAAATTAAAACGCCACAAATCGTTGACTTCAGTCTTTGGGAGAAATCGGGACATGCGGATAAGTTTGGTGACGATATGTTTACCCTGTCCACTGATGATCGTAACTTCGCCATAAAACCGATGAACTGCCCCTGCCATGTACAGGTGTTTAATCAGGGCTTGAAGAGCTACCGAGATTTGCCGCTGCGACTGGCTGAGTTCGGTTCGTGTCATCGCAATGAGCCCTCTGGTTCACTGCACGGGATTATGCGCGTACGATCATTTACTCAAGACGATGCACATATCTTCTGCACTGAGGATCAAATACAACCGGAAGTGGCACAGTTTATTGATTTCCTGCATGAGGTTTATACCGATTTTGGCTTTGACGACATTATCTATCGGTTATCTACTCGACCTGAACAGCGAGTTGGATCTGACGAAGATTGGGACCGTGCAGAAAAGGCCTTAGCCGACGCTTTAGACGCCAAACAGTTGCCTTGGCAAGAGCTTCCGGGTGAGGGTGCTTTTTATGGTCCCAAAATTGAATTTTCCTTGAAAGATTGCATTGGTCGAGTTTGGCAATTGGGCACCGTTCAAGTGGATTTTTCAATGCCAGGACGTCTGGATGCTCAGTATGTTGCCGAAGATGGTAGTCGTCAGGTTCCCGTGATGTTACACCGCGCAATTTTGGGTTCATTTGAGCGTTTTATTGGTATTTTGATTGAAAACTATGAAGGTGCATTTCCGTTTTGGTTAGCGCCCGAACAGGCCGCAGTGATCAATATTACCGATTCTCAAGGCGATTATGCCCAAGAAGTCACCAAAACATTGCAAAATAACGGATTTAGAGTGATTTGTGACTTGAGAAACGAGAAGATCGGCTTTAAAATCCGCGGTCACTCTATGCAACGTGTTCCCTATCTACTCGTTGTTGGTGATAAAGAGAAAGAGTTGCGTACGGTAGCTGTTCGAACTCGCGATGGTGAAGACCTTGGAAGCATGACTTTAGACCAAGTTAATTCATTATTTGCGGAGGCAACAGAACGCCGTGGACGTGTTTTTGTAGAAACGGAGTAAAGAGTATTAAAAAAGACAGTAAGCGGGCACGTCTTAATGACGATATAACCTCACCCGAAGTTCGTTTGGTTGCTTCAGATGGAAGCCAAGTTGGTGTAGTTACCCTGACAGTGGCTCTGGAGACAGCTCAGAAAGAGACCTTAGATTTGGTGGAAATTTCACCGGATGCTGAGCCTCCAGTCTGTAAAATAATGGATTACGGAAAGCACGTCTTTGACATCAAGAAGAAAGTGGCTCTGCAGAAAAAGAAACAAAAGCAGACTCAGGTAAAGGAAATGAAATTCCGACCTGGAACCGACCAAGGCGACTATGAAATTAAGTTGCGTAATTTGGTTCGGTTCTTGGAAAATGGTGATAAAGCTAAAGTTACCCTGCGTTTTCGTGGACGTGAAATGGCTCACCAACAGCTTGGTATGGAAATGATGAAACGTGTAGAAGCGGATCTCACTGAGCTGGCACAAGTGGAGCAGTACCCTAAGATGGAAGGTCGTCAGATGACCATGGTATTAGCCCCACGCAGCAAGAAGACATAATTAACGCGACCCGCGTTCAGCCACTTTTTTTGGCAGGCTGTCCGGGCGTATCTTCTTGTCACTTAACCTCACTATTATTGGAGAAACGAAATGCCAAAAGGTAAGACCCATAGTGGAGCTGCAAAACGCTTCAAAAAAACGGCTTCTGGTTATAAGCACAAGCACCAGCACAAAAGCCATATTCTCACCAAAATGACTACAAAACGTAAGCGTCAATTGCGTGGCACCAGCATTCTTAATGCTGCGGATAAGCCTCGAGTAGATCGCATGTTGCGGAATGTATAAGTCACATAACTAAATTGGTAGGAGAATATAATGGCTAGAGTAAAACGTGGTGTAGAGGCTAATCGCCGACACAAGAAAATTTTAAAGCAAGCTAAAGGTTACTATGGAGCTCGCAGTCGCGTTTATCGCGTTGCAGCCCAGGCAGTGACCAAAGCAGGACAGTATGCGTATCGTGACCGTCGCGTTAAGAAGCGCACGTTCCGCCGTTTATGGATTGCTCGAATTAACGCTCAGTCACGTGTTGAGGGTTTATCGTACAGCAGGTTCATTAATGGACTGAGCAAAGCAGGCGTAGCACTTGATCGTCGCGTACTTGCCGATTTGGCAGTACATGACAAAGCTGCCTTTGGTGCGGTTGTCAATCTAGCGAAAGCAGCCCTGGCGTAGCACCAGCCTTAGTTAAGCCTGTGACACACCTGCTCTTTTGCAGACTGTGATTTAGCAAATCAGATAGGGAATGGGCATTAGCTCTTTCCCTATTTTTTTTTCAGGAATAAGATAGCACCTACAGATTGTTAAAGTGATCAATAATGATTGAACTAGAACAGCTAGCAAAGCAAGCCGAATCGTCAATAGCCGGGGCTGAAGATCTCAGCGTATTAGATGACCTGCGTGTTGAGTACTTAGGTAAAAAAGGTAGGCTAACCGGACTTCTTAAGGGTCTCGGCAGCTTATCTGCAGAGGAGCGACCAGCAGCGGGCGCTAAAATCAACGACGTCAAACAAAGCCTGCAAGACCTCATTGGTCAGCGAAAAATGCATTTTGAGAGTATAGAGCTCGATGCAAAGTTGGCTGATGAAACAATTGATGTCACTTTGCCGGGTCGTGGTGAAGATGTGGGTGGTCTTCATCCGGTCACTCGGACTATGGAGAGGATCGAAGGGTTCTTTAGTAGAATTGGCTATGATGTCGAAGTTGGCCCAGAGATAGAGGATGATTATCACAATTTTGAATCTCTCAATATTCCATCGCATCATCCTGCGCGTGCCATGCACGACACTTTTTATATTGATCCAACAACCGTACTGCGCACCCACACGTCGCCGGTTCAGGTCCGAACAATGGAGCGTCATGCGCCGCCAATAAGAATTATCTGTCCAGGGCGAGTTTATCGCTGTGATTCAGATTTGACCCACACGCCTATGTTCCATCAGGTAGAGGGGCTAGTGGTGGACAGAGATATTAGCTTTGCAGATCTCAAAGGAGTGATCGATCAATTTTTAAAGGCGTTTTTTGAGGCCGACCTGCCTGTCCGCTTCAGGCCGTCTTATTTTCCATTTACCGAGCCTTCCGCTGAGGTTGACATTCAGTGCACTAACTGTGGTGGAGATGGCTGTCGCGTTTGCAGCCACACAGGTTGGTTAGAGGTAATGGGTTGTGGCATGGTGCACCCAAACGTCTTAGAGCATTGTGACGTAGATACGAATACATTCACGGGGTTTGCTTTTGGAATGGGTGTTGAGCGGCTCGCAATGTTGCGCTATGGCGTGAACGATTTACGTCTATTCTTTGAGAACGATCTCCGTTTTCTTAAACAATTTTAAACTGGGGTAACTTATGAAATTCAGTGAATCCTGGTT
>CAJWFB010000024.1 GCA_913031645.1 uncultured Cellvibrionales bacterium | reverse complement strand
CCGCGCCAACACCAACAGTTTGATTGTTCTTAGCGTAAATAATGGCATTAGACTTGACCATTTTGGCAACCTTCCAGGCAAACAACATATCGGTCATTTCACTCGCTGTGGGTACTCTTTTGGAGACTACTTTGAGGTTTTCTTCAGTAACCATGCCGTTGTCGCGGTCCTGAATCAGCAGGCCACCATTGACACGTTTGTAGTCAAAGTCTTGCGGACGCTGTTCACCCCAGGTGCCACATTCTAGAAGCCTGATGTTTTTCTTCGCGGCAACTACTGCCAACGCATCAGCCGATACTGAGGGCGCAATAATGACTTCGACAAATTGTTTTGCACAAATAGCTTCTGCGGTCTTGGCATCTAACTCACGGTTAAAGGCAATAATGCCGCCGAAGGCTGATTCTGGGTCTGTGGCAAAAGCGAGATCATAGGCAGTACTGATGTCGACCGCTACTGACACACCACAGGGATTGGCGTGTTTGACAATGACACAAGCGGGCTGGTCAAACTGTTTTACGCATTCTAGAGCAGCATCAGTGTCGGCAATATTATTGAACGAGAGTTCTTTACCTTGCAGTTGTTTGGCAGTGGCTACACTGGCTTCGGTTGGGTTAGCTTCGGTATAAAAGGCGGCCTTCTGATGCGGATTTTCACCATAGCGCATTTCTTGGGTTTTGAAATACTGAACATTAAAGGTGTCAGAAAAATCGCGTGCGGTGTTGTCGGTATCGCGGGCACCAAAGTGGTTGGCGATCATGCCGTCATAACCTGCAGTATGTTCAAAGGCTTTCACCATCAGCGCGTAGCGAGTGTGGTAATCAAGCTGACCAGCATTGGCTTGCATCTGCTCAAGTACCCTGGCGTAGTCGCCGCTGTTAACCACAATAGCGACGTCTTTATGGTTTTTTGCAGCTGACCGAACCATGGTTGGGCCGCCGATATCAATGTTTTCAATGGCGTTTGGTAATGTACAGTCTGGGTCTGCGACCGTTGCTGCAAATGGGTAGAGGTTAACAATAACCATGTCGATAGGCTTAATCGAATGCTCTGCCATCACCGCATCATCAGTGCCACGACGACCTAAAATACCGCCGTGAACTTTCGGATGCAGGGTTTTAACACGACCATCCATCATCTCTGGAAAACCGGTGTAATCGGAGACTTCAGTAACATCAATGTTATTTTCTTGGAGCAGGCGAAAGGTCCCGCCGGTTGAAAGTAGCTCCACGCCGAGGGCGTTTAGTGCGCGTGCAAAATCAATAATGCCATTTTTATCGGACACGCTAATTAGTGCGCGTGACACTTTTTTAAGATCGCTCATGAAGTCCTCAGGTAGTTACAAAAGATCATACTGTTTTAGTTTTTTGCGCAGTGTGCCTCTGTTGAGACCAAGTATTTCAGCAGCTTTACTTTGGTTGTTTTTGGTGTATTCCAGCACAGCCATTAGCAGTGGTGTCTCTACCTCGGTCATGACGAGGTCATAGAGATTGACGGTAGTCTGGCCACCCAGACTATCAAAATAACGGTCCATGGCACTGGCAACGCTCAGGCGCAGAGATTGCTGAGTGTCGGTGATAGGTGTTCTCTGATCTAGGCCGTATTCATCATTAATAGCTTGATTGATTTTTTGTAATTCCAGTGACTTTTCGGTATTCATGCTACCTGTTCCTCTGAGCGATAATCGAGGAAAAAGTCTTGCAGCAATTGCCTCTGTTGTTCGGTCGTTTCAAGAGCGTTGAACTGTCTGGTGAAGTCTCTGCCACCGGTCAGTGGATTAATATACCAGCCAATGTGTTTGCGCGAGATACGCAAACCGCCAGCCTCCCCATAAAATTCGTGCAGCGCTCGAAGATGTCCAGACATTACAAGCGAGCATTCTTCCATACTGGGTGATGCCAGTGGCTGAGAGTATTTGAGATAGTGATTAATTTGATTAAAAATCCAGGGATTTCCCTGTGCAGCGCGGCCAATCATCACAGCTGCGGCACCAGTATGCTTGAGCACTTTGACCGCTTTTTGTGGGTCATTAATGTCGCCATTGGCTAGTACAGGGATTGATACCGCTTCGACAACCTTAGCAATGGTGTCATATTCGACTTCGCCGGTAAAGCGGCATGCCTTCGTGCGGCCATGAACCGCAAGTGATGCAATGCCGGCCTCTTCGGCTATTTTGGCAATGGTAACTGCGTTACGATTTTGCCGATCCCAACCGGTACGAATTTTGAGCGTTACAGGCACGGTTACTGCAGAAACCGTAGCTTTCAAGATATCACTAACCAGTTCTGGGTACTGCAATAGCGCAGACCCAGCGGCTCGCTTGCACACTTTCTTAGCGGGACAGCCCATGTTGATATCAATGATTTCTGCGCCCAGTTGCACATTAAAACGTGCTGCATCAGCCATCATTTGCGGATCATAACCGGCGATCTGAACGGATCTAGGAGCGGGTTCATCTCCAAATTGCACGCGCTGACGAGACTTACGGGTTGCCCAAGTGTCAGGATTAGCCGCGACCATTTCTGAGACCACTAAACCTGCGCCCATTTTACGGCATAGTTGTCTGAAAGGCAGATCAGTAACACCGGCCATTGGAGCCAGGACGGTTTTTTTTTTGATCTCATAGGGGCCAATATTGAACAAGATAATCTCTGATGTCTGACTGCGTAGCCCGACATGATAACCGTTCAGTGGTTGATTAAAAAGTGATCAACTAAAAAATATGCAGTTATAGTTAAAATTGCGGCGATCGACAGCTTTTGTGCGTTAAATAGTAGCAGCTGAGAGTCCGTCTGATTTTTGCGCACTGAGCTGCGCCCACTCAGACTCAATGGATGGTTGAGAAAACATAAACTGTTCGGAATAGGGTGCTGACACAGCGTCAATTTGATTTTCTAAAAGCCCGGCAAGGCACAACAGACCCTTGGGTTTGGTCATGGCGCAAAGTTTGGGCGCTAGTGAAATTAATGGCGGTGCTAAAATATTGGCCACCATGACGTCTGCGAGCAGATTAGCGGGAACGTCCTCAGGTAAATAGGTCGTCAAGCGATCAGCGGCAATATTATTGCGTTCGGCATTATCGCGACTAGCCAGCAATGCCTGTGGGTCATTATCAACAGCGATGACTTGTTTGGCGCCAAGCAAGAGCGCGGCAATCCCCAAAATACCAGAACCGCAGCCGTAGTCTATAACCGTCTTGCCGTTCAAGTCTTGTTGGTCTAACCATCGCAGGCATAGGTGTGTAGTGGGGTGGCTGCCGGTACCAAATGCTAAGCCAGGATCAAGACTTAAATTGACGCCGCTGGAGTCGGGTGGGGCGATCCAGCTAGGACAGATCCATAGGCGCCTCCCACATTTTAAGGGTTGAAAATGCTGCTTCCATTCCTGAGACCAGTCTTTGTCCTCAAGTTGCTCCCAGCGCTTTATAAGCTTGTCAGGTAAGGTACTAGACAATTGCTCATCGATACTTTTTGTGTCGGTCTCCGAGGGGAACAGTGCTGTCATTACGCAATCATCCCATAGTGGTGTTTCGCCCACTGCAGGCTCTAGAATTGGTTGATCAGCCGCATCTTGGAGAGTGACCGAAAGCGCGCCAGCCTCCAATGCGGCAGACTCAACGTCACCACTATAGTGACGCGAACACGGGATAATAAGCTGAATCCATTGCATGATTAGGGTCGATTTTTAGGTATGAGGCTACTAGCCAGGTAGTGGCTATAGACCAAGCTTTTTCTCAAGGTAATGAATATTGACTCCCCCTTTTTGAAAGGCGGAGTCTCTGACCAAGTTTTCGTGTAGAGGAATATTGGTTTTGATACCTTCAATAACCATTTCATCAAGTGCAATACGCATTCTTGAAAGAGCGGTCTCCCTATCCTGACCATAGGTGATAACCTTACCGATCAGAGAGTCATAATTGGGTGGTACGCGGTATCCGTTATAAATATGAGAATCAACGCGAATACCATTGCCACCGGGTGCATGGTAGGCCTCGATGGTCCCAGGTTGAGGCATAAAGTTCTCCGGGTCCTCGGCGTTAATTCGGCACTCAAAGGAGTGACCACGGAAAATAATATCTTCCTGCTTAAAGCTCAGTTTATGTCCGCTGGCTATGAGCAATTGCTCCTTAACAATATCCACACCGGTAATCATTTCTGAAACCGGATGCTCTACTTGAACACGGGTGTTCATCTCAATAAAGTAAAAATGGCCGTCTTCGTAAAGAAACTCAAAGGTGCCAGCACCGCGATAATTAATTTGGATACAGGCATTGACACAACTTGCGAATACTGCCTGACGGGCATCTTCGGGAATTCCTGGTGCTGGCGCTTCTTCCAATACTTTTTGATGGCGGCGCTGTAAAGAGCAGTCGCGATCACCTAAATGGATCGCATGGCCCTGACCATCGGCGAGGACCTGTACCTCAACATGCCGGGGATTCTGCAAGAATTTTTCCATGTAGACCGTGCCGTCGCCAAAGGCAGCTGCCGCCTCGGTTTTAGTAATGCTGATGGCGTTAATGAGAGCACTTTCTTCTTCAACAACGCGCATGCCGCGTCCACCGCCACCCGCGGCCGCTTTAATAATAACGGGATAACCAATTCTGTTGGCAATTTGACGCAGTAAAGTGGGGTCGTCGGTCAAAGGGCCATCCGAGCCAGGAACTGTAGGAACACCAGCAGACTTCATGGCTTTGATCGCAGCCACCTTATCACCCATAACTCGAATGGTGTCGGCAGTGGGGCCTATAAACACAAATCCACTCTTCTCGACTTGTTCTGCAAAGTCAGCATTTTCAGCGAGAAATCCATAACCGGGATGTACGCCCTCTGCTCCAGTAATTTCCATTGCACTAATAATGGCTGGAACATTTAAATAGCTCTGTACCGATGGGTTTGGCCCAATGCAAATAGCTTCATCAGCCAATTTGACATGCTTGAGTGCGGCGTCAACTTTGGAGTGAACAGCGACAGTTTTGATGCCGAGTTCTTTGCAGGCCCTGAGTATTCTTAAGGCAATTTCGCCGCGATTGGCGATAAGCACTTTTTCTAACATAATTCAGATTCCGAGGGCTGTTAAATGATAGTGAAAAGTGGCTGATCAAATTCTATCGGCTCGCCGTCTTCCACCAAAACAGCACCAATCACACCGGCTTTATCGGCTTCGATTTGGTTCATCATTTTCATAGCCTCGATGATACACAGAACATCACCCGGTGATACGCTTTGACCAACACTCACAAAGGATGGAGAGCCCGGGGCCGGTGACGCATAAAAACTGCCTACCATAGGTGAATTAATAGTATGACCGATTATTGGGTCCTCGCCGACACCCTCAGCAGCGGGTTCGATTGCCGCCACAGGCGCAACTGCTGGCGGCGCGGTCATCATTGTTTGCGGTGCATAGGCAGTTGCTGGAGCTCCACGACTGATGCGCACAGAGTCCTCACCTTCAGTTATCTCAAGCTCATTAATGTTCGATTCTTCCAGCAGCTCGATGAGCTTCTTAACTTTACGGATGTCCATATTGGTCTCTCAATCAGTGTTTATTGTTGTAATGTATTTAGTGCCGCTTGCAGTGCAAGCTCATAGCTTTTAAAACCGAAGCCGCAAATCACACCCATTGCAATATCAGAAAAATACGAATGATGCCTGAATTCTTCGCGGGCATGAACGTTTGAAAGATGTACCTCGATGAATGGAATAGCCACGCCAAGCAATGCATCTCGCAGTGCAACGCTCGTGTGAGTGAAGGCGCCGGGATTAAAGATAATAAAATTGACACCATCCTCAGCAGCATCATGAATACTCTGAATCAACTCATGTTCGGCATTACTCTGCTGAGCTTCTAGCTGATGGCCGGCGCCCTGCGCCTGATCAATGAGGCGCTGGTTAATAGCTTGCAAGGTTTGACCACCGTATATTTCCGGTTCACGAGTGCCTAGCAAATTAAGGTTGGGGCCATGAAGAAGCAGTAATTTAGCCATGAGACTCTCAATTCCAAAAGCGATAAAGGCAGAGTCTGCACTAAAAGTAATAATCTGTCTATGGAAAAAGCTAGAATTTGATTTTCGACGAAATTAGCAGAATTTAAAGCTTATTTTGAGCACTTTTACAGAAAAAATTGATTTCTGTGGATTTTTTAACCGACGTTTACAGCATTTAGGCGCAGAATAGCGCCAAGGTTAAGCTTTTTTATTGAAAATCCGCGAAATTCTTGGAATTTCGTCGAAATAGAGTTTAAAATCCTTGAAATCAATATTTAGCCCGATTTAGTGCTTCAATGACTGTGCTCTCGAGTAAGATTTGTGGTAGAACCTCTGGAGACTCATTACCGGCCGGATACACTAAATATAAAGGCACCCCACTGCGTTGAAATTGATTGAGGAGTTTGGTTATTTCCGGGTCATTATTAGTCCAGTCACCTTTAAGATAGACGATTTTGTTATCTTGTAATAGTTTATAAAAGCGTTCAGTAAAGGCTACTCGCTCGTTAGCAAGGCAGGTAATACACCAATCGGCGGTTAAATTAACAAATATTGGTTGACCTGCTTGGTCTAATTCAGAAAGACGTTGAGAGGAGTAACTTTCCCAGAGCGGCGGTTCACTGTCTTTTGAAATCATAAGCCCAGGTGCTGTCAGTGCAGTTATTAAGCAGATTGCAGCGAGAGCGTTAGTCAATGTGAAGTCGGTCACTTTCTTTCCGCCAGACTGGCGCAGCTTAGTGAGCCACATGGCCATAGCGACTAAAATCACACCAAGGACGACAATAGCCACGACGTTTACACTCGTTTGTCTGCCAACTACCCACAGCAGCCAAACCGATGTCATGTAGAGCGGAAATGCTAAGAATTGCTTAAACGCATCCATCCAAGGGCCAGGCTTTGGTAGCTTAGAGGTCAACCCTGGAATCCACGTCAGCACAATAAACGGTAGTGCCATGCCTAGGCCTAAAAAGGCGAATACCAGCAGAGCGATAAAGGTAGGTTGAGAAATCGCAAAGCCCAGTGCAGGGCCCATAAAGGGAGCGGTGCAAGGACTAGCGACTGTGGTTGCTAGCACTCCAGTCATGAATGAAGAGGATAATCCATCACTTTGCTTAGAGGATTGTCCAATTGACATCAAACTAGTGCCAATCTCTAGATAACCTGAAAGAGCCATACCCATAACAAAAAATAGATAAATAAGTACCACAACGAACAGTGGTGATTGCAACTGAAATCCCCAGCCTATGGCTTCCCCTGCTGCACGCAAACTGAGCATGATTGCAGCTATGGCAACGAATGTTGAGATGACACCCGAGGTATAAGCAAGGCCATGTGCTTGCTTTTGGCGCTGAGTCTGGTGTGTGTTGGTAAAGCTAAGCACCTTGATTGACAGTACCGGGAATACACAGGGCATAAGATTTAGAATCATGCCGCCCAAAAGCGCAAAGCCAAGTACCCAGAGCAATGACTGCGATTGACTTTGCTGAGATGAAGTATTGCTCTGCATGGCAGTTCTGGCAGCAGCAGTAGGTGTGTCACTAATAACCACGCTATTGTTGACGACATCAATGGTTAGCCACTGTTTGTAGGGCGGATAACAAAGTCCCGCATCAGCGCAGCCTTGAGATTCGATCTGAACTTCCATTTTCCCTTGATCGGCGGTAAAAGGGACTTTTACAGTGGTTTGGCCATAGTAAACTTCTAGTTCTTCCTCGAAAAACTCATCATATTTACGTTTGCCAGTTTCGAATAAAGGCTCCTGTAGCTGGGTAGTTGGATCAACAGCGTTAAATTTAAATCTATCACGGTATAAATAGTAATTGTCCACAATTGACCAATTGAACAAAATGTGTCTGTCCTCAATTGATACTGCCACTTGATATACCTGCTCTACAGGCAGAAAACTATTAGCAGATGCCATCAGGCTAGAGGTGGGTGGTTGCTCTGAGTCGCCAATAAAATTGCTTTGTGCGTAGCTTGTTAACGTCGCTAGCAATAGTGACGCGAGAAGCGGAATATAGAGCAAATATTTCATCAGTGAATCCTTGAAATTATAAAAAACGATGAATAATGGAGCGCATTTGTACGGCTCAGCACCCCAATTGTATCCCTATTTTTCCTGGCAGGATATTTTATGTCTTCACCAAGCCCATACCAGTCACATAAATTAGTTAAAATTGTCGAACAGGTCGCGGATTTGAAACTTATTGACATGCTATAGTTGAGATAAGCAATTCATTGATTAGTTTCAGGTGGTCGTTACTTTGAAAAACGTCATTATTTTGGTATTGCTGTCGTTTATCTGCAGTCCGTTATCGGCTGCTGAGACAGTCTTACCGGTAAAGCAACATTCACTGACTTTGAGTGGCGGCTATCTGCGCACTATGCCTCCGGGGCAAACGGTCACGGCGGGATTTCTTATCGCTACTAATAATAGTGAAGTCGACTGCCAGATTGTCTCCGCACAGTCACCGCTCACTGAGCGAATCGAATTCCATACACATTTACATGCGGATGGCATGATGCAGATGCGACCGACGAAAAAGGTCATGGTCGCTGCCGGAACGACTATACGCTTTGAGCCTGGCGCTCTGCACCTAATGTTTTTCAATGTTAATAAGCGACTTATTGATGGCCAAACAGAGCCACTTCAGCTAAATACTGATAATTGTGGGAGTCACTCGCTGACATTAAATATAAGAAGTGTATTGCGTCCAATGATGGATCATTCCTGATGGGTATCTTTGCTAAGTTTAAGGCTAGCTGGCGACGCGGTTTTAGTCATGCAGGAGAGACACTGTCTGAGGAATATATTGGGCAAAATGCGCCGAAAAGGCTACGTTATGGACTCTATTTGATCGCCATAGTGCTTATGCTATTAGTGGTGCTGGGGATTTACTGGAGCAACGAACCAGAACCGTTCAGCGTCCTTAAAGATTCAAATTCAGGACTGCCAATTGTGGTGGGTGTGACTACCACTAACACTCTGATTGGCGTGGTCGATGTTTTGTTGGCAAAGCCTGGTGGCTACCTAAGTAACGATCTTATGCCGCCGGCAATTTGGTTAGATAATTTACCCAACTGGGAGTATGGCGTCCTGATACAGGTAAGAGACCTCAGTAAGGCCATGCGTGAATCATTTAGTCGTTCGCAATCTCAGTCAACGGAAGATTATGACTTGTCGTTGGCGGAGCCTCGTTTTAATGTCGATCATGTTCGCTGGGCTGCTCCTTGGCCGGAGAGTGAATATGCTGAGGGCCGCAAGCACCTGCAGGACTATGCGAAACGCTTGAGTGATCGAGAAGTATTCGATGCCCAATTCTATGCCCGAGCTGATAATTTACGCTATTGGTTGGGTACGGTTGAAAAACGTCTCGGCAGTTTGTCACAACGACTGTCGGCGAGTGTTGGACAGCGGCGAATTAACACCGATCTTGCCGGTGCAACAGGCGCCCGCCAATCTACCGATTCACCCCAAGAGATTATTGTCAAAACGAGCTGGTGGGACATTGATAATGTCTTTTATGAGGCGAGGGGTACATCATGGGCACTGGTACATTTTTTAAAGGCCATTGAGGTCGATTTTCATGATGTTCTGGAGAAGAAAAATGCTCTTGCGAGTGTTCAGCAGATAATTCGCGAGTTAGAAATGACACAGCATGCAATCTACTCGCCGATGATCGTCAATGGCCGAGGGTTTGGTTTGTTAGCCAATCATTCCCTGGTGATGGCATCCTATATTAGCCGTGCCAATGCGGCTATTATCGACTTGCGCGAGTTGCTATCAAAAGGCTAGAACCGCTGGGTAGCTGGATAGTGCGTAATGATACCTTGTTGGGTGGCCAAAAATAGCACGTCTGCGGGCTTGAGTGCGAACAAGCCATTAGTCACTACACCGGTGATGTGATTGATTTTTTCTTCTAGTTCACATGCAGACCCGATGGGGTGCAGATGATGAACATCAAGAATAATATTGCCATTGTCGGTAACCACGTTTTCACGCCAAACTGGGTCGCCGCCAAGTTTAACGAGTTCACGAGCGACATAACTTCTTGCCATTGGAATGACTTCTATGGGGAGAGGGAAACCACCTAGATGGCTAACCCACTTGCTCTCATCGGCAATACAAACGAATTCGTTAGCTACCGCGGTTACAATTTTTTCTCGTGTTAGGGCGGCGCCACCTCCTTTGATTAACTCCAAGCGAGCGTTGGCCTCGTCCGCACCATCAACATAAATAGTCACTTCTGATACTGCATTTAATTCGTAAACCGGAATGCCGTGGCTCCGCAGCCGTTCTGCAGATCCTTCTGAGCTTGCAATAGTAGCCAAAAAAAGATGTTTATGTTTTGCAATTAGATCGATAAAACAGTTTGCGGTTGATCCTGTCCCAATACCGACAATACTGTCTGCGTCAACTTTCCCCAAAACATAATCTACAGCTGCTTGAGCGACGGTCTGTTTAAGTTGATTCTGATCCACGAGATACCTCTACTTATTCTTTTAACATCAATGTCTCCAATTATACTGTGATTAGTTCAAAAAATCAGATTCATACTGCTGGGGATGATCAGATTTGGCGATAATTAAAACAAGAAACTGGCGTAATTGACGATATCAAACTACCATTGCGTACTAGCACACATCTGGATATCCCATGCCACAGACGTACGTAAAAAAAGTTCTTGATGCTCGCATCTACGATTTGGCTCTGGAGACGCCGGTTGATAAAGCACCGCTATTATCTCAGCGGCTGAAAAATCAGGTGCTACTTAAGCGAGAAGACTTACAGCCAGTCTTTTCATTCAAGTTGCGCGGGGCTTACAACAAACTTCGACATCTATCGAAGAAGCAATTAGCGGCGGGGGTCATTGCGGCCTCAGCAGGAAATCATGCTCAGGGTTTGGCGTTAGCTGCTCAAAAGATGGGTGTCAAAGCGACTATCGTCATGCCCAAAACAACTCCTCGCATTAAGGTGGATGCGGTCCGCGGTTGGGGCGCTAATGTGGTTTTGTTTGGTGATAATTATGATACTGCTGCTAGTCATGCGAATCAGTTGTTGAAAGAGCAGGGGCTTACCTATATTCATCCTTTTGATGACCCCGATATTATTGCTGGTCAGGGCACTGTGGGTATGGAGATATTACGCCAGCTGCCGGGCGATCTAGATGCAATTTTCATTGCCGTAGGCGGAGGGGGTCTGTGTGCCGGTGTTGCTGCCTATGTAAAGTATGTACGCCCTGGAGTTAAAATTATTGCCGTTGAGTCTGATGATGCGGCCTGTCTGGATGCGGCGATGACTGCCGGGAAACCGGTCAGGCTAAAAGAGGTCGGTATTTTTGCTGACGGTACGGCGGTAGGGCAAATAGGCACAGAAACTTTTCGCATTCTTAAAGACTTAGTTGATGAAGTTATTACTGTTAGTACAGACGAGATCTGCGCGGCGATTAAGGATGTGTATAACGATACGCGAGCCATTTGCGAGCCCTCCGGTGCCATGGGAGCGGCGGGTCTGAAAAAATATGTTGAGCAGCACGGCGTTGTTGGCCAGACCCTATTAGCGATTCAGTGTGGTGCCAATATTGATTTTGATCGGCTGCGTTATATCTCAGAGCGCACCGAGGTAGGCGAGAAGCGTGAGGCGATTTTGGCGGTTACGCTGGATGAAAAGCCGGGTAGTTTTAAGCATTTCTGCAAAGCATTAGGCAAGCGAACTATCTCAGAATTTAACTATCGCTTTAGCAGTTCAGATCAAGCCCAGATTTTTGTTGGCGTCAAAGTGACGTCTGACGATGATCGATTCCAATTAGTAAGCGAATTAACTGAAAGCGGTTATCCTGTCTCGGATATGACGGACAGCGAACTTGCCAAATCACATATCCGACACATGGTGGGTGGGCGTTCACCTCAGGTTGGTGAAGAGCAGGTCTTTCGGTTTGAATTCCCGGAACGGCCCAGTGCATTACTCAATTTTTTGACGGAACTGGGCGATGACTTAAATATATCGATGTTCCATTACCGCAATCATGGTTCGGCATTTGGCAAAGTATTAGTCGGGTTTCAGGCGTCACACAAGGAAGGCTTAGAGGTAAAGCGATTTTTAGATGAGCTGGGTTACCGATGTGAAGATGAAACCGATAACCAAGCCTACCGTTTTTTCCTAGGTAGCTAAGACGCTTTGGGCTTAATCAATCAACCTTAGATTTAGAGTAAGTCAGAAATTTTGCGTATTTGAATTGCCTCAAAACCTGATCCTGCAAGTGCATCAGAAATAACCACTACCGGATCGTCAGCAGAGAAATCATTTCTGGTCAACATAACAGCGGCGGCAGATGCCAGCGTCTGTTCGGGATCGTCACTAAATTCTATTTGGTAGCTCAAAACATTTCGGTTGAGCATTAACTGGCGCCGGGTCAAATCATTATCAGTAAAGGCACAAATAATAGATTGTTGGGGGTGGCAGTTGGTCACTCTGTTAGCCATACGACCGCGACGGGTCGGGACCATGATCGCTTTTGCCGAAATGGACTCGGCTAAGGTAACTGCCGCTTTGGCTATTTGCTGTTTGTCTTCTTTCACCTCTAAATTATCTGTGAATAAGAGGCCTCTGCTACTCTCTGTAGAGCGTGCAATACGATCTAAAATCTCGACACATTTAATAGGATACTTACCAACGGTAGTTTCCCCAGACAACATAATTGCGTCAGCCTCTTCATATACAGCATTAGCAACATCAGTCACCTCGGCACGTGTGGGAATTGGATTTTCAATCATAGATTCAAGCATGTGAGTTGCGACAATAACGCGCTTGCCCATTTCTGCGCAGGTACGAATGATACGCCGCTGGATTCTAGGTAATACTTCAAGGGGAACTTCAACGCCAAGATCTCCTCGTGCCACCATTATGCCGTCGGCCGCTTCAATGATTTCAACCATATTAGTAATGGCTTCCTGATCTTCGAGTTTCGCCACCACTTTAATTTTTTCGGCTCTATCACCAAGGAGTTCACGAAGTTCATGGATATCTTCAGCTTTACGAACAAAAGAAAGTGCAATAAAATCAACGCCTTGGCTCATGCCGAACTCAATATCGCGGCGATCTTTTTCAGTAATAGCAGGAAGGTTTACTCGAATCCCTGGCAGATTAACATGACGCTTGCTTTTTAACAGACCACCATCGATAACTTTGACCTGCATTACTCGTTCTTGTTTTTCGAGCACCTGAAGATTGATCAGACCGTTATCGACAGTAATTATGTCACCGACATCAACGTCATTAATAAGGTCATCATAGTTAACATGGATAGAGGACTCTTCAACATTTTCTGCGCCTCGGGCAACAATAGAGACTGTATCTCCCTCATTTAGGTGCAAATCATTAGCCATATCGCCGGTGCGAATTTCAGGCCCCTGAGTATCGAGCAAAATTGCAACAGGGTGATCGAGTTTCTGATTCAGTTGTTTAATTGACTGGATAATTTTTGCATGCGATTCATGATCGCCATGAGACATGTTTAGCCGTGCAACATTCATTCCGGCTGCAGCGAGTTTTTCTAGCATCTCAATTGATTCAGTGACAGGGCCAATAGTGCAAATTATCTTGGTCTTACGCATATTATTTCTTTCTCAGTTGCAATTAGATGTAATGGAATATCCCAACTTTGACTAGATATTTGAGAGACTTCTTGTCCGCTATGGGCAAGCCCTACCAGAGTTAGAGTGGGGCTTTCTATTTTTTTCATGAATGCCAGAGTGCGATCGTAATAACCACCACCCATACCAATCCGATTACCCGTTTGGTCAAAGCCAACCAGCGGCATAAAAAGCACGTCTATATTCTCGACTGATTGAATTTTGGAATCAGACCATGTGGGTTCTAAGATACCATAACGATTGGCCTGCAACTTTGTGTTTGCGTTAAAAGAGGCAAAATATAAGCTATGGGTCCCCTTTGGGTCTACAACGGGTAAAAAACACTGCTTACCTAACTCAGTAGCGACAGATAAAATTATCGAAGGATCAATTTCACCATCATTGGCTAGGTATAAACCGACACGATTGGCTTTTTGAAAAAAAGCGCTGTCTATTATTAAATCTGCCAGAGACCGGGCGGCCTGCTGTTGCTGCATTGGCGACAGCGACCTTCTTTTAAGGCGCAACTGCTGCCGGATCTCGTTGCTATTCATTGATTACTCTCATCAATAATTAAACCCCAGGGTGCCGCTGCCAACGTGGCCTTGAACCGAAGAGTTCAAGTTGGCAACTCTCGCAACATATCAGGCTTTCCGACGCACGGAATTGCACAACAATGTTGACAGAAAGAAGCCGGATAATAATTATCGGCTCAGGGACTTCTTGGCTGGCAAACACCTCAGGAGTACCTAGTATACCAGAGACAAGTACAAAGGGAGCTGTCGAAACAATGAATTCTATACGCTATTTAGTAACTATAAGAGCTTAATTGGTCAAATCAGCCAAGACGGAGTTCAGTTTCGAATCCATTGAACTCAAAAGGCCTGATGCATGATTATTTTGTTTGGCAGAATCCTCAGTACGAATGAGGTCATGAGTCAGATTAAGCGCAGCCATTACAGCGATACGCTCTAGACCAATAATGTGTGAGCCACGACGAATTTCTTCCATTTTCTCATTCAGCAACTGTGCTGAGTACTCTAATGCTTGACGTTCTTCTGGTGCACAGTTGACTTGATATTCTTTATCTAGGATGCGGATTTTGAGAGAGATGTTAGACATTATTGTTCTGCACTCAGTGCCTGTAGACGATTAATCATAGTTTCTACTTTTTGCCGCGCCTGCTCATTTTTTTTCATCAGCTGACTACGCTCCCCAAGCAGTTCATCTTCGCGCGCATGAAGTGCTTGGTTGTCACGTTTTAATCGCTGGCACAGCTCAATAAGACGGTCCAGCTTTTGTTCAAAATTTTCAGTATCTGTCATGATTAAATTATTACCGCTTTAGTAACTTAGGGAGCTTGGTAACTATAGGCATTGTGCCGGTATTGGTCAATTATAAGATTGCACCAACTAGGATGCATGGATAAATTAAGAATGTTAGGATGCCATTCAATATTATTGAGGTAGAAAAGTGACATTTGATCAACTTGAAGAGTTATTTTATTCTCTAAAAATCAATGCGAGTCCTTCAGCGTTTCATGGCTTTTTATGTGGCAGACTCACCTGTGGTGCAGTTGCCATTGACTTATTAATCGAGGCGACCACAGAATGGTTGGCCTTATCTGAGGAGCAGGCAGACGCTGCAGATAAGGACTTTAGAGATTTTTATGAAGCATCATTAAGTAATTTGGGAGATATTTCTTTTCTTTTTAAACCTACTTTACCTGATGATGATCTGCCACTTGAAGAGCGTTTAATTGCTGTTGGAGAGTGGTGTGGTAACTACATTTCTGGTCTAGCAGAAGGGCTGGGGGAAAGTTTCGACCTTTCTGACGACGGTAGAGAGGCGCTCAATGATTTAAGTGCAATTGGGCAAATATCAGCTGATCTCGAGTCAGACGATGATGGAGAACGTGATTACACTGAATTGGTTGAATATGTGCGTTTAGCCGTCCAGGTAATTTTTACCGACTTGCACCCAGAATTAGATGCCGAATTAAATTCAGATTCTGAATCTAATCCCACTATTCATTAAAACCCACATCTAGCAGTTTTTTAGTAGGGCAGGAGCCATTAGATGATCACTGATAAAGAGTACGCCACGAGACGCAAAGAATTAATGTCTTTGATGCACAGCAATAGCATTGCCATTATCTCGGCCGCACCAGAGAAAATTAGATCTCGAGATACGCATTACCCCTACAAGCAAAATGTTAACCTATCTTATCTCTGTGGATTCCCTGAGCCAGAATCAGTATTGGTGTTAATTCCTGGCCGCACTCAAGGAGAAATGGTGCTATTTTGCCGAGACAAAGATCCACTGCGAGAAACTTGGGATGGATATCGCGAAGGCCCAGGCGGTGCAGTTACTAACTTTGGTGCCGATGATGCTTTTCCAATAGCAGATATAGACGATATTTTACCGAATTTGATTGAGGGTAAAGATCGGCTTTACTATGCCATAGGAAAGGATCCCGAGTTCGATAAGCATCTCATGGATTGGGTTAACCATGTGCGCAGTCAACGTGGAAATGGCGCTTTGCCGCCGGGTGAATTTGTCGATCTTGACCATTTCGTCAATGAGATGCGTTTATTTAAGACAGCGGGCGAACTAAAAGTCATGCGCAAGGCTGCAGAAATTTCAGCCAATGCCCATTGTCGCGCAATGAGGGCCAGTAAACCGGGTGTTTTCGAGTATCAGTTGCAGGCTGAGCTAGAGCACGAATTTGTAGTTAATGGTTCTGTGGGTGCCGCTTATAGCAGTATTGTTGGTGGCGGAAAAAATGGCTGCATACTGCACTACATTGAAAACAGGGATGCACTAAAAGATGGTGATTTAGTCCTCATCGATGCAGGGTGTGAATATCAAAATTATGCCGCCGATATTACTCGAACATTTCCAGTGAATGGTAAGTTTAGTGATGAGCAAGCGGCGATCTATGACATTGTGTTGCAAGCACAGGCGGATGCCATCGCGGTTATTGGCCCGGGCATTGAATATAACAAAACCAATGAAGCAACTGTTCGCGCGATTACTCAGGGCTTGGTTGATGTGGGTATTTTGCAGGGTGATGTTGACGAATTAATTGCCAATGAGGCACATCGTGACTTTTATATGCATGGCGCTGGTCATTGGCTGGGCATGGATGTGCATGATGTGGGTGATTATAAGATTGAAGGTCAGTGGCGAGTATATGAACCTGGGATGGTGGTCACCATAGAGCCGGGCATTTATATTGCGCCGGGCAACCCAAATGTCGATAAAAAATGGCATGGTATTGCTGTTCGGATTGAAGATGACATCGTAGTGACTAAAAGTGGTAACGAAAATATAACCTCTGGCGTGCCTAAAGCTAGAGACCAAATCGAAGCCTTGATGGCAAGTTGATCATTTTTTAATGAGTATTAAAGGAATAAAGCAGGCTAAAAAAGACCTACCCCATTTTGACATGGTGATTGTGGGTGGAGGCATGGTCGGCATTAGTTTGGCGCTCATTTTAGCCGCACAGAGCGACTGGAAAATTCTATTGGTTGAGGCTCAGTCAATGAATGTAGCGTCTGCGCCTAAGTCACATTACAGCGCTAGCTTTGATGATCGCTCTACTGCGTTGTCGTGGACAAGTCGTAATATTTATCAATCCATAGGTATTTGGGATCAGCTGAGCAAGCATCTCACGGACATAAAGCACATTCATGTGAGTGATCGGGGGCACGGTGGCCTGACGCGCATGAGCGCGGACGAGGCCGGTGTCGACGCCTTGGGTTATGTGGTTGAAAATCATTGGCTGGGGTCGGTGTTAATCGATCAACTGGGTCACCACTCAATAGAAACATTATCTAACACAAAGGTAAGCGCCGTTAGGCCTATGAGGGGTGGCATTGAAATTAGTCTGGATGGCAAGCAATCCGCAGGCGATGAAGGGCAACAGTTGATTCGCAGTGACTTACTGATTATTGCTGATGGAAGCAACTCTAAAACCGCCCAAAAATTAGGTATATACAGTCAGTGTTCCTCATACCGACAAACCGCTATTATCGCCAATATTCAGCTTGAGAAGAAACATCAAGGTACTGCTTATGAGCGCTTTACTGATCAGGGGCCGATGGCTTTATTGCCATTAAGTGATTATCAAGGCCAGCATCGTAGTGCACTGGTTTGGGTTCAATCTGAGGATGCGGTAGAGCAATTAGTTATGGCTGAAGATGACGCTTTTTTAGCTACTTTACAGCAGCGATTTGGTCATCGCTTGGGTCGTTTTCAGCAGGTCGGCAAACGTGTAACCTATCCATTATCTCTAACGCTTGCCACTGAGCAGGTGCGTCGTAATGTGGTTGTGGTGGGTAATGCAGCTCATAGTTTACATCCGGTCGCGGGGCAGGGATTTAATCTGTCTTTACGAGATGTTTCGGCGCTGGCAGCTCGCCTTAATCAGGCGCGCGAGATACAAAAGGATATCGGTTCGCTGGAGGTTCTTGAGAATTATTATCAGCAGCAGCTAGTTGATCAGCGCAACACTCTAATGTTTAGCGATAGCTTGACTAAGTTTTTTACTGGCACTTCGAGGGTATCGGCAGCGGGTCGAAATTCGGGGTTGCTGGCGCTAGATTTGGTCCCTCAACTGCGCCATGGCTTCGCAAAATTTGGTATGGGTATGGCAACTTCTGAGGCCCAGCATGGCTGATTCAACTGCGCCTCAATATGACATTATTATTGTTGGTGCTGGCATGGTTGGTGCAGCAGCAGCTTGCCTACTGGCGCAGTCCAATCTATCGAAGAAGATCGCACCTTTCAAAATTGCACTCATAGAGACTTCGGTAGCAACGCCCTTTGACGCAGGCCGTTTCGACCCTCGTGTTGCCGCCATTACTGAAAAATCGCGACAAATATTGGCCGATTGTGGTGTTTGGCAGGCCATTGAAAATCTGCGCGTGAGTCCCTATTTGGCGATGAACGTGTGGGATGCTGAAAGCACTGGAAGAATTCATTTCGACTGTCATGATATTCACCTCCCCAATCTTGGGCATATTGTAGAGAGTAATGTCATCGTAGACATGTTGCTAGAGAAGATAGCGACTCTAGAGAGTATCGATTTTATCTGTCCGGCGACTATTCATGAGTATCAGGAAGATCAAGGTATGATCACTGTTGAGATGGATGATGGTAGGCGTATTAGTGGATCCTTACTTATTGGTGCAGATGGGGGTAATTCTAAAGTACGTGATCATTTCAATTTTGAATGCAAGCAATGGGACTACCAGCACGAGGCAATTGTCGCCACGATAAAGACTACCAAGCCCAATCAACAAGCGGCTTGGCAGCGCTTCATGCCCACTGGGCCACTGGCTCTGCTGCCGTTAAATAACCAAGGAGACTTACATCACAGTTCAATTGTTTGGTCGCAGCAACCGTCTATAGCCGAGGGTTTGATGGCTTTAGATGATAAACAATTTTGTGGTGAGCTAGGTCGAGCGAGTGAACACTGCTTAGGTGAGGTGACTTCTGTTAGTCGTCGCTATAAGTTTCCACTGAGACAAAATCATGCGGTTGATTATGTGCTCTCGGGAGTTGCCCTGATCGGTGATGCGGCGCACACTATTCATCCATTAGCGGGACAGGGTGTCAACTTAGGTTTTGCAGATGTAGCGGCTTTGGCTGAGGAGATAACAAGAGCCCGAATGCGTGATATCGATATAGGAGATGAGAGCATTCTTAAACGCTATCAGCGTCGACGTAAACCAGAGAACTTGGCGACGATGGCGGTAATGGAGGGCTTTAAAAATCTTTTTTCTGCGGATCAACTGCCGCTGAGATTATTACGTAGTCTGGGTATGTCTCAGTTAGATAAGATGACACCACTTAAAAATAAAATCATAAAACGAGCCATGGGGCTCTGAGCTTATTCGCCTGATTCCTCGTTGCTAACCAAACGCTCTTGGCGTTTTTCTTCTTCTAAAAGTACTGCTTTAATTTCTTGGAGAACCCCATCGACATCAGATTCTGTGGTTTCCGCAGTAAACTGTCCGGTTAGCTGTATACCTGGTTTTAACGCCCCATCTTGATAAAGCGCCCACATTTCTTCTGCATATTGAGTACTTAGTAGCTCAGGCGCAAATTGACCATAATAGTGGGTCATGTTTTCAATATCTCTCTGCAGCATAGATTCCGCATGGTTGTTGGCCGAGGCATCAACTGCCTGGGGAAGATCAATTATAACCGGACCATAATCATCTACTAAGACATTAAACTCAGAGAGATCACCATGGACAATGCCTGCGCAGAGCATCAATACTACGTAGTGCATTACAACAGCATGATCCTCTAGCGCCTGCTCAGCAGTCATTGATACGTCGCCTAATCGAGGTGCTACATCACCACTTTCATCAGTGACTAGTTCCATCAATAAAACGCCATCAAAACATCCGTAAGGAGTCGGAACACGAACCCCCGCATTGGCCAGCAAATAGAGTGCGTCTACTTCAGCATTTTGCCAAGTCTCTTCCTGCTGTTTGCGCCCATACTTCGAACCTTTTTCCATGGCTCGTGCGCGACGTGTGTTGCGAACTTTGCGGCCCTCTTGATATTGAGTGGCTTTTTTAAAGCTGCGCTTCATTGCTTCTTTGTAGACTTTGGCGCACCTTATTTCATTGCCGCAGCGCACCGTATAGACGGTCGCTTCCTTTCCACTCATCAACTGGCCAATAACCGCGTCGATTATGCCGTCTTCAATTAGAGGTAGTAGTCTTTTTGGTGTTTTCATAATTAATTATTTAGGGCTACCAGGGCATCATTTTTTTAGTTACTGAGTGCGATCAGTTTAAAAGAGCTGTTCTTTGCGAGTACTTGGATTGATCGAAAGTACTTTTTTGCTTTTTGCTCCAGCGGAATAAAAGTATTCACCACAAAAAGAGCATGACCCCCTGGCGCCAGCAGTCTTTTACTGGCCTCGAGAAATTTAGTGCTCATATCTCCATCGACCAAAAAACCCTGATGGAAAGGAGGGTTACACCAAATGGTATCAAAGCGTTGATTAATAGTATCACCCGCATCTGAGGCTACAACCTGAACCTCCCCAGAAGCATCTTGGAAATTTTCAGCAGTGGCCAGCAAGGCTGCTGCATTGTTGTCGGTTGCCGTTATTTGGTTAATGCCGAACTTGGAGGCATGAGAGCATAAATAGCCATAGCCACAGCCAAGATCAAGAAGGGTTTTTGGCAGTTGTGAGAAGCGTTCTAGGAAAAGTGGTAAATGCTCAACCAAAAAAGCGCTACCGCGGTCAACTTTTTCCCAACCAAAAATACCCGGTTTACTGCGCAGTGAAAACTCTGCAAGTGCTTCAGTATTGCGTATCTTGGCATAGTCCTTATCATCCAATGGCGCTTGTTCAGAGGGATAAAGAGTAATAGTAGCTAGGTAGTTGTTACCATTCTTTTTGGCTGCAGTGCGGTCGTCAAATAGATGACAGGCCTTTTTAACATAGGCCTTAACGCCGTCGTTCTTATCGCCGGAAAGGATCAATGAACCCTGAGGTTTCAGCAAATGAGAGGCATGATTGATCACATGATGAGTGCTTGCGCGCTCTTTACAGACACGGAGCAAAATGCCGTCGTAGTGGCGATTTTTAAAGTTACTAAAGTCCAAATCACTAAAAGTAACAGATAACCCTGAGGCTTCTGCCTGTTGAGCAATGTCATAGCGATTACTAATAATATGAAGCTCGCACTGACAATGGTTTTCGAGATCGGCCCAATTCGTCTGCGCCCAGTTTTCATCGGCAATGATTAGGTAATTACCTTTAACCGAGCGTAATTGCTCAAGTAGCAGTAAGACATTTTTATCAGACATCGGGCGCTGTAGAGAAAAAAGTTCGCTCATAATATACAGGCCACTTCAGCATCAGATAGGGCTCTATAGTCGCCCTCGGCCAAGTCGTCATCAAGAAGGATATCACCGACTTGAAAACGGTGGAGTTTAACAACGTGATTTCCCAATGCAGCAAACATTCGTTTAACCTGATGGTATTTACCTTCACCGATGGCAAGGGTTAAGGAGTGACTGTCTAATTGCTCCATGATTGCGGGCATACAACGATGCTTTTCACCTTCTAATAAAACGCCATCGGCAAGTTGTTCTGCATAATCAGCGCCCACTGGCTCAGCTAGGGTTACCGCATAAAGTTTATTGCAGTTGGATCGGGGTGATGTGAGGCGATGATTCCATTTTCCATCGTCAGTAACCAACAGCAGGCCAGTGGTATCTATATCCAGACGACCAGCAATTTGTAACTCTTCACTACGATGTTCATAGATAAGACTTATCGCTGTTGGATGGTTGTGATCTTTGGTTACTGATACTACACCGGCTGGTTTATTGAGCATAAAATAACGACGCTTAGAGGCGTTGATGATTGATCCATCCAGACTCACCTTTTGTTCTGGGTTCACCTTCATAGCGGGGTTGGTTGCCACCTCATCATCGATAGCTGCTATGCCAGTTTTAATCATACGCTTAACCTCAGCGCGCGAGATATCAGTCGCATTGCTGATGTATTTATCTAGGCGCACAGTTAATTATCACTCGATAATAGTTGAGCTGCCTCTTTAGCAAAGTAGGTTAGGATGCCGTCGGCACCGGCGCGCTTAAAAGCCAGTAAAGATTCTAGAATAATCTGATCTCGGTCTAACCAGCTATTGTCAAAGGCGGCACAATGCATGGCATATTCACCGCTCACTTGATAAACAAAGGTCGGCGATTTTAATTCATCTTTAACTCGGCGCAGAATATCCAGATAGGGCATTCCTGGTTTAATCATAATGATATCGGCACCTTCATCCAGATCCAAAGCGCATTCATGCAATGCTTCATCGGCATTAGCGGGATCCATCTGATAAGTCTTTTTATTACCGCCTTGAATATTGCTCGCTGAGCCCACTGCGTCTCGAAACGGCCCATAATAGCTAGAGGCATATTTAGCAGAGTAAGCTAGAATTTGTGTATTTTCGAAACCGTTATCTTCAAGCTCTTCACGGATGGCGCAAATCCGTCCATCCATCATGTCCGATGGCGCGACAATGTCGGCTCCCGCTTGGGCATGGGAAAGTGCCTGTTTAATCAACACTGCATTAGTGACATCATTGAGAACATAGCCGGTCTCTTCATCTATGATGCCGTCCTGCCCATGAACGGTAAACGGATCAAGCGCTACGTCTGTAATAACGCCAAGTTCAGGAACCGCTTCTTTTAGAGCTCGAACGGCGCGCTGCGCCAGGCCCTCTGGGTTATAAGCTTCTTCTGCTAAGGAGGACTTTAAGTCTTGGCTAATAACGGGAAATAGTGCCACCGCAGGAATACCAAGAGCTGCTATCTGTTTTGCTTCCAACACCAACAGATCGATGGACAACCGGTTCACACCGGGCATCGATTCAATGGGTTCAGATTGCAATATTCCCTCGACGACAAATATCGGCAAGATAAGATCGTCAACGGAGAGGCTCGTTTCTCGTATCAGTCGACGAGAAGAGTCTGTTGCGCGATTCCGGCGCATACGGGTGTAAGGATATGGTCCGCGGTTACTTCTAAAGCTCATGAATACCCCAATAGAGTAAAAATAGTCAACGCCAATTGCGTTCAGCGCCCATGATACGCAAAAAGCCAGCCTACTACATGAATTTTACCATTACTAACAATTAGATACGTGCATACACCCGCTCAGCTGCGTTTAACGTGTCTTCAATATCCTGATCTGTATGCGCAGCTGACATAAAGCCAGCTTCGAAGGATGCTGGAGCGAGATAAACGCCCTCTTGCAGCATGCCATGAAAAAATTTAGCAAAACGGTCAGTGTCACATTTAATCACTTGATCATAGTTAATGATTTTTTCTTCGTCAGAGAAAAATACTCCCCACATAGTGCCCACATGATTGCTGGTCATAGGAATACCTGCGGCCTTTGCACGTTCGACGAGCCCTTCGACTAATCGCGTGGTGCGAGCGATGACGGGGTCTAAAAACCCCGGTACAGAAATTAGGTTCAGTGTCGCCAGGCCGGAAGCCATAGCGACGGGGTTGCCTGACAGTGTGCCAGCCTGATAGACAGGCCCAAGCGGTGCTATATGCTCCATGATCTCGCGCTTACCACCAAAAGCACCGACTGGCATGCCACCTCCAATAACTTTACCAAGACAGATTAAGTCAGCGTCGATATTGTAATGCCCAATTGCGCCCTGCTGACTGATACGAAAACCAGTCATAACTTCGTCGATAATAAGTAGTGCGCCACTGCCAGTACAACACTCTCTTAGCGCTTCCAAAAAACCTAGAATGGGGGGCACACAGTTCATATTACCTACGACAGGCTCAACAATAATGCAGGCAATTTGATCGCCAATCTCCGAAAAGACCTGTTTGACCTGTTCTATGTCGTTGTATGAGAGGGTGATAGTGTGATCGGCTAAGCAAGCTGGAACACCAGGAGAACTGGGAACACCTAGAGTGAGCGCTCCTGAACCTGCTTTGACTAAAAGAGAGTCCGAATGGCCGTGATAACAGCCTTCAAACTTAACGATTTTATCTCTTCCGGTATAGCCTCTCGCTAAGCGAATCGCGCTCATAGTCGCTTCAGTACCTGAATTGACCATGCGCACCATTTCCATGCCTGGGACAATGGAGCAAATCTTATCTGCCAGCTGTATCTCAAGCTCGGTGGGGGTGCCAAATGTCATCGCCTTGTCTAGCTGAGTACGGATTGCTTGCAACACTGTTTCATGGCCATGCCCCAGTAACATGGGACCCCAGGATAGTACATAGTCGATATAACGATTACCGTCGGCGTCATACATATAAGCCCCACTCGCACGATCAAAAAAAATCGGGGTGCCACCCACTGCACGAAAGGCTCGTACGGGAGAATTTACTCCGCCGGGGATTGTTTTTTGGGCCGCTTCAAAAAGTTGTTCCGAGCGTGAGTTTGTTGAATTGACTGTTTGCGGCATTACATTTCCCTAGTGTCTAGATTATGTTGTTTCATTTGGTTTTTGCATTCACTCATTTAGTACCGCTTTACTGCTAGAACGGTTTCACTATGGCTAAAATTACAATAGCGACTAAAAATATCACTGGAACCTCATTAAATACCCGAAAGTAAACGTGGGTTTTTTCGTTGCGATCCGAAGCTAAGTTCTTCATATGGCTTAGACACATGTGATGATAACCAATAAGCAACACAACAAGCCCCGCTTTAACTTGAAACCAGGTTTCAGCGAGATAAGCTGCTGGCGCCATCGAAACCAACCAAAGACCCAATATAATGGTGGCGACCATTGATGGGTTTGCTATGCCACGATATAGCTTACGTTGCATCACCTTAAAACGTTCAATGCTGATGCTGTCTTCTGACATTGCATGGTAAACAAATAGACGAGGGAGATAAAAAAGCGCTGCAAACCAGCAAATCACTGCAATGATGTGGAAGGCTAATACCCATTTATACATTTATTTATGCCTCTTAGGCTAACAGTCCCAGTAAGGTATGGCGTTATGACGTAGTTGGTAGGACCACTTTGCGCTATTATAGGCTCCTTAAACCATTCTGGATATTGAAAAGCGAGGCTTAGGTGATCAAAGTTGGTATTGTTGGTGGAACAGGTTACACCGGGGCAGAGCTCATGCGGTTGTTAGCGGGGCATCCTGCTGCAGAAGTTGTTAGTGTGACTTCTCGAAGTGACCAAGGCACGCTGGTAGCTGACATTTATCCTCATTTACGTGGTTCTGTCGATCTTGCCTTTGTGACGCCGGATTTAAATAATCTAAAAAACTGTGATGTGGTGTTTTTTGCTACTCCCCATGGCGTCGCTCAGAGTACAGTGCCAGCAATACTAGAGTTAGGCATAAAAGTCATTGATTTGTCGGCCGACTTTCGTATCCGAGATGTTGCTGTTTGGGAGCGCTGGTATGGGCAGGCTCATCAGTCAATAGATTTGCTCGATCGCGCTGTTTATGGCTTGCCTGAGTTCAATCGAGAAAAAATCAAAAAGGCTGATCTGGTTGCCTGCGCGGGATGTTATCCAACCAGTGTGCAAATTGGGCTGCTGCCACTACTAGAAAAAGGATGTATTGACCTAACGGATGTTATTGCCAACTCAGCCTCAGGCGTTAGTGGCGCTGGGCGACAGGCAAGCGTAACCAATTTACTGTCTGAAGCAAGTGACAGTTTTAAAGCTTATGGCGCGTCGGGGCATAGACACCAGCCTGAGATTGAGCAGGGCCTTGCCGACATTGCAGGGCAAGACGTAAAGCTGACTTTTGTGCCCCATTTGTTGCCGATTAACCGTGGCATTCATACTACTATTTATGCCAATTTGTTGGATGCTAAAATGGATGTGCAGGCTCTATTTGAAGAGTGCTTTAAGCAAGAACCATTTGTTGATGTACTCCCTGCTGGTAGCCATCCACAAACACGGTCGGTACGCGGTTCCAACTATTGTCATATTGCGGTACATCGTCCGGAAAAGGGTAACAAAGTGATCGTTTTGGTCGTTGAGGATAATCTGACTAAGGGTGCTTCAGGACAGGCGGTTCAGTGTATGAATTTGATGTTCAATTTAGAAGAAGCCACGGGTTTAAGGTCGCCGGGGTTGTTGCCGTAATGTCGGAGCGAAGATCAATTGTTGTGACTCACCGAATGGGTTATAAATACTGGCTATTAGGATTAGTAGTGACCGTGGCGCTGAGCTTCCTTATGCTTGGCAAATGGTGGGGCCAGGCTGAGTTAGACGAGGTACTGGAAGAGCGACAACAGCTGGCTAGCAAATTGAAGGTGCTCGCTGCCTCCTCTGATTTAAAAAGCACAGAACTTGAAATGATTAGGTTGAATGCTAAAGTTGATTCTGCGGCGTTGGAAAATACGCGTCAGGAAATGATTATTCTTCAAAAGAATATAAATCAAAATGAAGAGCAGCTAGGAATCTATAAAGAGCTTTTAGGAGATGGTAATCAGCCTTCTGGCCTATCGATTGCCAAATTTGATCTTACTCCCCTTGATCAAGGCCGCTTTGCTTATCGTTGGGTCGCGCGTCAAAAAACCTCAAAAATGAAAACGGCAGAGGTAGTTGCGGCTATTTCTATCCTCGGGAGTCAAGGCGATCAGGCGACCACTGTGCTTCTTTCGGACTTGGATGATGAGCTAGAAAAAATGCCAATTAGGTTAAAGTTTAAGTATTTTTCCATTAACCAGGGAATTTTAAGCTTACCAGCGGGATTTAACCCTGATAACGTCAGAATTACTCTGCGCTATTCTTGGAGTAAAGCAGTAAACTATGATCAAAACTTTAGCTGGGTAGAGGAGGTATAAACCATGTTTAGTAAAAGTAGTGACCACGAAATAACCAAAATATCACCGTCAGGTGACGCGACAACCCTTATTGCGAATGGGACTAGTATCAAGGGTGATCTTAACTTCCATGGTAGCTTAGAAATTCAAGGTTCAATTGCTGGAACAATTACTGCAGAGGACGAAAATGCTCAAGTTAGAGTAATCCAGGGTGGAGCTGTCGAGGGGAAAATAGCTGTACCTACAGTGATAGTCAATGGGCATGTTAGGGGCGATATCTTTGCTACAAAACATGCGCTACTGGCATCAAAAGCAGTTGTCGAGGGAAATATATATTATAATACCCTCGAGATTGAGCGCGGAGCGCATGTTGTGGGCAACTTGGTACATGAAATACCCTCAACGAATGTCAGTTCATTCCAGCAAGATGAAAGCACCGATAGCGAAAAAAACACTAGCAGTTGACGCGAAAAGTTTATAAATAAGTAGAGATAGTCAGCCAATGAACCTGTTAGGCTGATGGTTACGGAGTGACAATGTCAGGAATCCAAACATACATACCCTCAGCACTGGAAGTGACAGATAGCGCTATAGCTAAGGTCCAGAGCCTTAAATCTGAGGAAGAAAATGAAAACCTTAAGCTCAGAGTGTATGTCACTGGTGGTGGCTGCTCGGGGTTTCAGTATGGTTTTTCATTTGAAGACAGTATGGCTGAAGACGATACTCCAGTGAGTCGGGAGGGAGTAACAGTGCTTGTTGACTCATTAAGCTTTCAATATCTGGCGGGCTCTACTGTGGACTATGAAGTGGGATTGATGGGCTCTCGCTTTATCATTACAAACCCTAATGCCTCAACCACCTGTGGTTGCGGTGCCTCGTTTTCGATTTAGGTTTAGTAATATCTACGGAGCATAAAGGCCGCCTAGAACTGTCGTTTTAGAGGCTCCTGTTACCGCGGGGAGATTGCC
>CAJWFB010000023.1 GCA_913031645.1 uncultured Cellvibrionales bacterium | reverse complement strand
CATCAATCATGTCACCGGCGTTATCGGTGGCGTTTTTCATTGCTAGCATTCTTGCCGCTTGTTCACAGGCCTTGTTCTCTACAACACCTTGATATACTTGAGATTCAATATAGCGAATCAGCAGGCCATCAAGTAACTCTTTGGCATCTGGTTCATAGATATAATCCCAATGGTGATGCAGACGAGCATCTGCCGTCGCCGCTAACGGCAACAACTGCTCGACAGTCGGCGACTGAGTCATGGTGTTGACAAATTCGTTGCTGACGACAAACAGCTTATCGATGCGTCCCTCATCAAAGGAGTCCAACATGACTTTTACGCCACCAATTAAGTCAGCGGCGTTGGGCTCATCACCGACATCTTTAACCGCTGCCACAACATTGCCACCGACAGATCCAAAAAAGCCAGCCGCTTTGTTGCCAACCACGCAGATATCAACCTCAACACCTTGATCAGACCATGCCTTGATTGACTTGAGCGCTGCTTTGAATAAATTAATATTCAGGCCACCACATAGACCGCGATCGGTTGAAATGACCACATAAGCAACACGCTTAACCTCACGCTCATTCAAGTAAGGGTGCTTGTATTCGGAAACTGCATTAGCAATATGACCAACCACATCACGAATGCGCTGGGCATAAGGTTTACCCAGAGCCATACGCTCCTGTGCTCGACGCATCTTACTTGCAGCGACCATTTCCATGGCACTGGTAATCTTCTGCGTACTGCCAATACTAGCAATTTTCGTTTTAACTTCTTTCCCGATTGCCATTTCTTATGCCTGTCCGATTACCCTGGCTTACCAGGTTTGAGTTGCAACAAAATTATCTAGAGCACCTTTAATGCCGGCTCCAATGTCATTGTTGTAATCACCTGACTTGTTAATTGTATCCATCAGATCACCGTGCTCAGCTTTCATATAGGAAAGCAGCGCCGCTTCAAAATCACCTATTTTGTTGACTTCAATTGACTGAAGGAAACCATTGTCTGCTGCATAAACAATCACGCCCATTTCAGCAATGCTCTGAGGCGTATACTGCTTCTGCTTCATCAGTTCAGTGACGCGCTCACCATGGTCTAGCTGAGCTTTAGTGGCATCATCCAGATCAGATGCAAACTGGGAGAATGCCGCTAGCTCGCGGTACTGCGCAAGCGCGGTACGAATTCCACCTGAAAGTTTTTTAATGATTTTGGTCTGCGCTGCACCACCCACGCGAGAAACCGAGATACCCGCATTCATCGCAGGTCGAATACCGGCATTAAACATGTCGGCCTCAAGGAAGATCTGGCCATCAGTAATCGAGATTACATTGGTTGGTACAAATGCCGATACATCGCCAGCCTGCGTTTCAATAACGGGTAGGGCGGTTAGGGATCCAGTTTGGCCTTTCACTTCGCCATTGGTGAACTTCTCTACATAATCAGCGTTAACTCTGGCTGCCCGCTCTAATAGCCGGGAGTGAAGGTAGAAAACATCTCCAGGGTAGGCTTCTCGGCCCGGAGGGCGTTTTAGAAGCAGAGAAATCTGACGATAAGCCCAAGCTTGCTTGGTTAAATCATCATAAATAATGAGCGCGTCTTGCCCGCGATCTCGGTAGTACTCGCCCATAGAGCAACCAGCAAATGGAGCCAGGAACTGCATCGCTGCTGGATCTGACGCGGTAGCGGCTACAACAACCGTGTGCTCCATCGCACCGTGCTCTTCCAGTTTACGCACAACAGCGGCAACAGAAGCGGCTTTTTGTCCAATAGCGACATAGATACATTTAATGCCTGAGCCTTTCTGGTTAATGATGGCATCAACCGCGATGGCAGACTTGCCAATCTGGCGGTCACCAATAATTAACTCTCGCTGACCACGGCCAATAGGAACCATGGTATCAACCGCTTTCAACCCAATTTGCACTGGCTGATCGACTGATTGACGCTCAATAACGCCGGGAGCAACCTTTTCTACTGCATCGGTGAGGGCCGCATTAATCGGGCCTTTACCGTCGATAGGATTACCCAGAGCGTCAACAACCCGCCCTTCAAGTTCTGGGCCGACGGGAACTTCCAATACGCGACCGGTGCATCGGGCTTTCTGTCCTTCAGCTAAGCTTTGGTAGTCACCCAATACGACGGCGCCGACAGAGTCGCGCTCGAGGTTAAGTGCCATACCGTAAACTCCGCCATCGAACTCAATCATTTCGCCATACATTACGTCGGCTAGGCCGTGTATACGAATGATTCCGTCCGATACGGAAACAATGGTGCCCTCATTTTGGGCTTCTGATGAAACATCAAGGTTGTCAATACGACTCTTGATAATTTCACTGATCTCTGATGGATTCAGTTGCTGCATGCTTAGGCCTCAATCCTTAGGAATTTAGTGACTCGGCGAGTTTGGTCAAACGACCGCGAATGGACCCGTCTATAACGGTGTCCCCGGCACGGATAACCGCACCACCTAACAGGCTCTTATCTAAACTAACCTGCATATTTACTTTACGTTGTAACTTATTACTCAGTGCATCAGATAACATCTGTTGCTGCTGTGCATCCAACGGCTGCGCTGCTGCAACATCTACATCCACCGCTTTTTCTCTGTTCGCTTTCATAACTTCGAACTGATGAGAAATCTGTGGCAACAATGTCAATCGCCTATTTTCGGACAAAATAGTAATAAAGTTTTGTCCGGTGGCATTAAGATCATCACCACAAAGGTCAATAATGGTTGCCGCTTGCTGAATCGGCGTTGAGCTTGGCGAGCGCAATAACTTAACCACCGCCGCATGCTGAGTAACCGCTGCTGACGTAGCCAAACAACTAGCCCAACCTTGAAGATCCGATGCGTCAACCGCAAACTCAAAGGCCGCCTTTGCATAAGGTCTTGCTAGGGTGCTCAATTCTGCCATAATAAACCTCTGTTAAAGCTGTGACGCTAAATTATCAACCAGCGCACGGTTAGCTTTATCATCAATCGATGCCTCAAGAACTTTCTCAGCACCCGCTATAGCTAAGCCCGCCACTGAAGCGCGAAGCTCTTCTTTAGCTCGATTAACCTCTTGCTCGATTTCTGCTTCAGCGGCAACCTTCAAACGGTCACCCTCGGTAATCGCCTGCTGCTTTGCGTCATCGACAATTTGATTCGCTCGCTTATTTGCCTGATCAACGATGCCAGCAGCTTCCTGCTTAGCTTCCTTCATCTGGTCAGTTGCCTTGTCCTGAGCTGCTTCAAGATCGCGCATAGCGCGGTCAGCTGCATCCAGTCCATCAGCAATTTTCTGTTGCCGTTCTTCCATAGCCGCGATGATGACAGGCCACACAAACTTCATGCAAAACCACACAAAAATTGCGAAGGTCACCATCTGACCGAAAAGCGTTAGATTAATATTCACGCCAATACCTCGTTAATAAAGGTCGGGTTAAAAATCAAATTGTTGTTATGCGCCAACACCTGGTGCAACAACAAAGATCAAGTACATTGCGATACCAACGCCAATAATAGGCACAGCATCAATGAGACCAGCTAGCAAGAACATCTTACCTTGTAGCATAGGTCCAAGCTCTGGTTGACGAGCTGTTCCTTCGATCAACTTTCCACCCAACAAACCCATGCCAATAGCCGCACCCAATGCGCCAAGCCCGAGCATAATTGCCGCTGCCATAATTACAAGTTCCATCGTAGACTCCCGATTTCAATAGTTAAAAATAAAAAAATTAATGGTCTTCTTCGTGCGCCATACTAAGATAGACGATCGTCAACACCATAAAAATAAATGCCTGAAGAGTAATAACCAAAATATGGAAAATTGCCCATCCCCACTGCATTAACCCACCACCCAGGGCAAACACACCACCACCGACCGTCAACAAACCCAACGTTAGCAATACTGTTCTACCCGTAGATATCTTTCCTCGCAGGTTCATCCAGCAGACCCCACAAACCATGGCAAAAATAACTAACCAGAAAAACCCATTAGTGCCATCACCAAAAAATTGAGCATTCAGACCACCGGTGACTAAACCAGTGCCTGCACCTGCGGCAAACATCATAGCAATAAGAATAAAGATCATTTCGCCAGCGTACATGTTGCCGAATAGTCTTAACCCGAGCGAGAACGGTTTTGCCAAAAGACCGACTAGCTCCATAAATAAATTGATTGGAATAAAAGCCCAATGATTAAAAGGATGCATGGTGAGCTCTTTAATGAACCCAGTTCCTTTAATTTTGATGTTGTAGTAAAGCATTAGGACGAAAACACCCAGCGCCATGCCCATCGTGATATTGGGATCGGTGGAAGGTACAATTTTTTGGTACTCAACACCCGCCAACATGAGAACTTTAGGAATTAAATCTACCGGCAGTAGATCCATCAAATTCATTAAGAATATCCAAACAAATATTGTCAGCGCTAGAGGCGCGACCATCTTATTTTTGCCGTGGAAACTATCCTTCACTGTGCTATCAATAAACTCAATAACGAGCTCAACAAAATTTAGAACCCCAGTGGGTACGCCCGTAGTGGCGCGAACAGCAGCACGCCGAAACATCCAACAAAAGATAATACCTAACCCGATAGACCAAGCCATGGAATCAACATGTATCGCCCAAAAGCCCATAGCCGCAGCTTCAGTAGCGCCATGCGCCATCGTCCAGGTATCGGCAGCTAACACTTCTGTGCCATTTTCTGTATGACGCTCAAAGCCGCCTGGCAACTTACCATAAACTAAGTTTTGCAGGTGATGCTGGATATATTCAGTTGTACTTGCGGGATTTTCGCCTGACATCTATTTATCTCAACTCTTCTGAACCCTAAATGATGCATAACCTAAAATACTCTACGCACTATCTACTCTAATTATTTAACTATTTTTGCAACCAAAAAAAGCTGTAGTGGGATCATGGCTACAAAAGCAACCATAAAACCGATAATGTTGATTTTCTCAACCAGTACAAAGACTGCAATGAACCCGGTAGCAGTTAACACAACCTTGCCTGTCTCACCACGGTACATCGATTTAACAATATTATGTGCCTGGTTTGCCCCAACATGCTTAAACGCGACATGAGCAAACCACATTTGGGGAAGCAGTTGTGTTAAGCCCCCCAAGAGCACAGAGCCGGCAATAATACTATCAAGCCAAAAAACCACCGCACTCACAATGATCAGCGTTATTAGCTGAATGAGTGAGGCCAAATATACTGGCGGTTTTGGAATGGTAGTCATTGCTCTTTCTTACCATCTTTTCCAAATTTTCCCGACGGTTGGTACTGCATCGGAAGCGGGGGGCATTATAGGTATACTGAAAGCGATATTCAACATGCTATTGCGGTCTATATCAGTAATTCATATCTCTGATAATGGCCTGTTGGTTATTTAATATGAGCCAAGATTCCCTCTAGCTCATCAACACTGTGATATTTAATCACCAATTTGCCTGAACCCTTAGCTGAATGCTGAATCATTACCGCGGCGCCGACCTTCTCAGAAAGCTCTTGTTGTGCTCTTAAAATATCTGGGTCAGTTGATATGACCCTCTCCAGGGGTTTTACAGAGCCTGACTGTTGTATTCGTTTGACTAAAGTTTCGGTCTGCCTGACTGACATTGCGTTAGCGGCAATTTCACGACCAGCCATGACTTGCGTATTACTGGTGAGAGCCAACAAGCACTTTGCATGGCCGAGCTCAATTTCACCTAACTCAAGTTGTTTTTGTACTGCCGGCTCCAAGCTGGCTAGCCGCATTAAATTAGTAACAGCAGATCGAGATTTGCCCACTGCATCAGCTACCTGTTGTTGGGTTAGCTTAAATTCATCCTGGAGTCTTATGAGTGCGCGGCTCTCCTCGATGGAGTTGAGATCTTCGCGTTGAATATTTTCTATCAACGCCATTGCAATGGCCGCTTCATCTGTGATGGTTCTGATGATAGCTGGAATTGATTCTAAACCGGCCTGCTGCGTTGCGCGCCAACGGCGCTCACCTGCAATAATTTCATATTTGTCTGCGGCTATTTTTCGCACAACTATTGGCTGCATGACGCCTTGCTGTGAAATTGAATTAGCAAGTTCTTGAAGAGCGTCAGCGTCTAAATCTCGACGTGGTTGGTATTTACCCCGCTGAAGAAACTCTACAGGCAGATTTCTTAGTGCTCCATCAGTGTCTTCAATATTATTATCACGTGCGGTCGCCTTGGTGTCATCAGAAAACCCCAACAAGGCATCTAAGCCGGTACCTAAACTTTGTCTTTTTGCAGCCATATTATTAAGCCTTTACCAAATCTGCTTGCTGTTGTTTTTCAAGCCGAAGTATTTCTCCGGCAAGTGCCAAGTAAGCGATAGAGCCCTTTGAATTTCGATCATACATTAAAGCCGGCAGCCCATGACTAGGTGCTTCAGCTAACCTAACGTTGCGCGGAATGCTTACCCTATAAACGCGGTCGCCAAAATACTTTCTTAATTGAGCGGTTACGGCGTTCGTTAAGCTACTCCGTGGATCATACATTGTTCTTAATATGCCTTGAATGTGCAGTGAAGGATTAATTAATTTGGCGATTTGCTTAATGGTGTTGTTTAAGTCTGCTAAGCCCTCAAGAGAAAAGTACTCGCACTGCATCGGAACAATAACGCCCGCACTAGCTACCAAGGCATTAACCGTTAGCATATTCAGGGTGGGTGGGCAGTCAATAATGACATAGTCATAGTGCTCAATAACTTCTTCAAGAGCAAACTTCAACTTTGATTCTCGGCCAATTTCTTTCATTAGTTCGACCTCTGCCGCTACTAAATCGCGGTTAGCTGGCAATAAATCGTACTTACCGGTGGTGGCCTTAACTATAACCTCTGCCGTTGGGTTTTTAGCCGTTAACACATGGTAAACACTTAACCCACATTCTTGTTTGTTAACGCCAGACCCCATAGTTGCGTTTCCTTGAGGATCCAGATCAATAAGTAGAACGCGTTTTTTATAAGCGGCTAGCGAGGCTGATAAGTTGACACTCGTTGTGGTTTTACCAACACCGCCTTTTTGGTTTGCTATAGATATTATTTTAACCACCGGCTCTTTTTCCTGGGTAATTTATTTAAATTTTTGCTATTTTTATTAGGTGACGGTGGCCATCAACCTCCGGCACTTTAATCGGCTGCTCCTCGATGACCTTATAGCCTTTTGGTATTGCACTCAACTCTGTTTGTTCAAGACGGCCCTTCATCGCCAAAAACCAACCGTTTTCAGCAATAAGATGCTGGCAATTAACAACCATGTCGTTAAGTGAGCTGAAAGCTCTACTAATAACCGCTTCATACTTGTGGTCGGGCGAGAATCGTTCCACTCTTTTATTTACTTCATTAATGTTGGACAAGCCAAGCTCTATTTTAACTTGAAATAAAAAGCGGGTTTTTTTACCGTTGCTGTCTAGTAGCGTGAAGTGCTTGTTTGGATTAAGGATGGCTAAGGGTATGCCAGGTAAACCTGCGCCTGTGCCAACATCAATGAAGCGATCTCCTTGGAGTAAAGGTGATATAGAAAGACTATCCAAGAGGTGAAGTTTAATCATCTCCATCGGATCTCTTATTGCGGTTAAATTATAGGCTTTATTCCAGTGCTCTAGCATTTTTAAATAAGCCAGCAATAAGTCTAATTGATTCGTGCTGTACTCTAATCTAAGCTCGTCCATTCCCAACACAAGGAGTTGACGTTTTTCTAAATCCGACGCCGCTAAATGTTTTTTTGAGGCCATTTGAAAGGATACTTAATTAAGCTGCATGTTTTTTAAGTTGTACTAAAAGCAATGAGATAGCCGCTGGTGTTACGCCTGGAATTCTTGACGCCCGAGCAAGGGTGTCAGGCCTGGCTTCACCTAACTTTTGCTTAACTTCATTAGATAAGCCTTTAACTTCAGCATAATTAAAACTGCCGGGAATTAAGGTGTTTTCATGACGCTGTAGCCGATCAATCTCGTCTTGCTGCCGGCTAATATAGCCTGAATATTTCGCATCTATCTCGACCTGCTGTGCAATTTTTGCATCCGGTTTTTCATTAGGCAGCAGATCACCAATAATTTGATGGTTAAGTTCAGGGCGCTTCAATAAATCAAACAACGAGTACTCATGAGAGATTTTGTGATCAATGTGTTCAAGAAGTTTTTCTGAAAGATCACTGTTAGGTTGGATCCAGGTGTTTTTTAAGCGCTGTGTTTCTACTGCTATAGCCTCTTGTTTTTCGCTGAACTGCTGCCAGCGGTGATCGTCAACCAACCCTAATTTTCGGCCCGTCTCGGTCAGACGAATGTCGGCATTGTCCTCTCGTAATAGTAGGCGGTATTCTGCACGGCTAGTAAACATACGGTAAGGTTCGTTAGTCCCCATAGTAATAAGATCATCAACCAAAACCCCCATGTAGGCGGTGTTTCGGGTAGGACACCAGACATCCTTACCTTGAGTCTGTAATGCGGCATTAGCGCCCGCTAATAAACCTTGCGCTGCTGCTTCTTCATATCCAGTGGTGCCGTTTATTTGACCGGCAAAAAACAATCCACTGATAGCTTTAGTCTCCAAGGAATAGTTGAGGTCTTGGGGGTTAAAATAATCATATTCGATTGCATAGCCTGGCCTTGTAATGTGGGCATTTTCAAATCCTGCAATGGATCGAACGAGAGCTAACTGGACATCGAACGGTAAGCTAGTGGAAATACCATTTGGGTAAAGTTCGTAAGTATCAAGACCTTCAGGCTCAACAAATATCTGATGTTGATCTTTGTCCGCAAACCTAACAACCTTGTCCTCAATAGACGGACAGTAGCGAGGTCCAACACCATCAATAACGCCTGTATAAAGTGGAGAGCGGTCCATCCCGCCATGAATAATTTGGTGTGTTTTGCTATTGGTGTGGGTTATCCAGCAACATGTTTGCTGAGGATGGTCTTCAGCTTTTCCTAAATAGGACATTACTGGCACAGGCTGGTCACCCCATTGCTCTGGGAGCAACGAGAAATTAACACTTCGAGCGTCAATTCTTGGCGGTGTACCTGTTTTTAACCGCTCAACTCTGAATGGCAGTTCACGGAGCCGATGGGCTAAGTTATTGGATGGTGGGTCTCCCGCTCGACCCGCAGAGTGATTTTCCATGCCTATATGTACTTTTCCAGCAAGAAAAGTGCCCGCGGTAACTACCACTGTTTTGGCTTTAAACTGCAAACCCATTTGGGTAATTACACCGGTGACTCGATTGTTTTCGATTATTAGATCATCGACGGCTTGCTGAAAAATAGATAAATTCGGTTGGTTTTCTAAAATGCCTCTAATTGCAGCTTTGTATCTCACTCGGTCAGCTTGTGCCCTTGTCGCTCTAACAGCCGGTCCTTTTCGAGCATTTAGCACTCTAAATTGAATGCCACCCAAGTCAGTGGCGGCGGCCATAGCTCCCCCAAGAGCATCAACCTCCTTTACCAGATGGCTCTTACCAATCCCTCCAATAGCGGGATTGCATGACATTTGACCTAAGGTTTCTATGTTATGAGTAAGTAATAAAGTGTTGCAACCCATTCTAGCCGAGGCTAGACAGGCTTCAGTGCCAGCATGGCCACCTCCGACAACGATAACGTCAAAACAATCTGGGTGTTTCATAACAAGTACAATTTTATGTCCGGGTGGGCATTATACGTTGAGAATCACCAATTTATTGGTTTTTTAATTATGCTCGCTTTAATGGATGTACTATCTTTTATAGTTATATAAGTTAGTTTATATATTAATAGTTTATATTATTGTTATTGTTATTAGGGGGCCGCCTAATTGTTAGTAACTTTATTTAAGGTATTTATTTCAATTGGTTACGCTGTCTTAGGGCGTGTAAAAGTGGCTTAGTAATTCAGTTGCTCAAAAGAGGACAAGTTGTTTTTACAAAGTATTAAATTAAACGATTAAGTTTTATCGGGGCTTACCAACAAAACTTTGTTGGCAAATTTTTTTTTCACGCACAGGGTGTCCACACTATATTATCTTTAGAACAGAACGCTCGATAAACCATTTGTTTTCTGTTAACAAACGTGTATTGTTTTTTTTTGAGGAGCGTATCCTTAAAAATTACGTGGTTTTGAGGGGTTTAGTGAATAAATCGTTGAAGTAGAGCGTTTATTTCTTTAGACTCGCGCACCCTGTTGGGGTAACACACAAAAAATTGGATTATTAACCATGAAAAGAACATTTCAACCTAGTAACTTAAAGCGAAAGCGCACCCATGGTTTTAGAGCTCGTATGGCTACAGCAGGCGGTAGAGCGGTTCTTAACCGTCGTCGAGCGAAAGGCCGCAAGCGTCTTTCAGCGTAAGGGTTGGGCTGCGTGCCCGATTTTAAGTTCGGCAAAGACCAGCGTTTACTTAAGGCCTCTGACTTCAAAGAGGTCTTCGACCTAAATACCTGTAAAATTTCCCATCCTAAATGGCTAGTATTAGCAAAGTTTAACGAAGACTGTTCGTCTCGTTTGGGTCTTGTCATTGGTAAGAAAAATGTCCCCACTGCGGTTGGCCGTAATTATGTCAAACGTCTAGTCCGAGAAAGCTTTCGTAAAACAGATTTCCCGCATCCAATAGATGTCATATTTTTAGCCCGCAAAGGGGCTGATAAACTTAACGCCAAGGACATGGCCTTGTTGTTACAGGAATCTTGGTGCAGACTGCGTCAGCGTTGCGATGCTTCAAAGGCGAAAAATGCGTAAATTAGTGATTAAAATGATTCGTGGGTACCAGCTGGCAATTAGCCCGCTGCTCGGTAGCAACTGTCGATTTCACCCTACCTGCTCTTGTTACGCACATGAAGCGATTGATCGGTTTGGTGTTGTTAAAGGAACCTACCTGTCAATTTTTAGGATACTTAAGTGCCATCCGTTTCATCCTGGTGGCTATGATCCGGTGATAAATAGTAAAGGCATTCAAAAACCTCCTCATCAAAAACCAACAGAGTTATAGTGAATATGGATTGGCAAAGAACAATATTAATCGGTGGCATGGGACTCGTTGCATGGATGTTAGTTATTCAATGGAATCAATTCCAGGATCAAGCAGGTGCATTGCAGCCAAACTATAGTGAGTCGCAACCTAGCTATGGCTCGAGCCTGGAGTCAGTAACAGGGGTTGATAGCTCTCAAAATGGTGAGGAGTTACCCCAATTGGAATCGACGCCCGAGACCAGCCCTAGTTTAGATTTAGCCCGACCTTCGTTAAGTAAGAATCTTATTACAGCGAAGAATGATGTTATTGAAATTGTGATCGATCCTGTCGGCGGAGATATTGTTAGCGGCCTTTTACTTAAACACTTCGATAAGAAGCCTGAGGATGGGGGGCAACCGTTTCCAATTTTGCAAAATAGCAGAGACAATATTTATGTCGCGCGAAGCGGCCTTATCGGTCCTAGTGGCACCGATACGGCAAAAGGGAGGCCTACATTCTCCTTTGTGGACAGCAGTTATGTTTTAAGCGACGATGAAGACGAACTCAATATAGACTTGGTGCTCAACGATGGCGGTGTAAGGATCGTAAAGCGATTTACCCTTAATCGCAGTAGCTATGATATTGGTGTTCGGTACATTATCAATAATGGCTCTAGTGTTGATTGGAATGGGACCTTTTATGGCCAGATAAAAAGAGACTCTAAGCCGCCTGTTACCGATATTTCAGGGTTCAGCATGCAGCCATTTCTGGGTGCTGCTATTCGTCAGCCTGAGCAGAACTACGCTAAATTTGATTTTGGTGACATTGAGGATGAATCTATTAAGACCTCGATTGAAGGTGGTTGGGTAGCTATGGTTCAACATTATTTTGTCAGCGCTTGGGTACCACCGGCTGACCAGTTAAATAATTTCACCTTACGTAAACTATCCAAACAAGATATGTATTTAATGAGCTTTACTGGTGCGCCTATTCGCGTGCCTGTTGGTCAGGCAGCTGATTATAAGGCCAGCTTTTACATGGGACCTAAGGACCAAGAAGCCCTCATTGGGATGGCTGAATACTTAGATAGAACATTAGATTATGGTTTTTTGTGGATTTTAGCTGAACCTATCTTTAAAGCGATGAAGATGATCCACAATGTTATTGGTAACTGGGGATGGTCCATTATCTTATTGACTCTAGGTATTAAATTAATTCTCTACCCGTTGTCCGCAGCAAGTTTAAAGTCGATGGCAAAGATGAGAAATCTGCAGCCTCAGATGGTTCGGTTGAAAGAGCTGTATGGCGATGATCGCCAAAAGATGTCCCAAGAAACAATGAGCCTGTATAAGAAAGAGAAAGTGAATCCAGCGGGCGGTTGCTTTCCAATGCTGTTGCAAATGCCGGTGTTTATCTCTTTGTACTGGGTATTGATGGAGTCCGTAGAAATAAGACATGCTCCTTGGGTATTTTGGATTCAAGATCTTTCAGCAAAAGACCCATATTTTGTGCTGCCACTTATCATGGGGGCAAGCATGTTTCTTATGCAGAAGCTACAGCCGGCTCCAACCGATCCGATGCAAGCAAAAATCATGCAGATTATGCCCATTGCATTCACCTTTCTGTTTATGGCCTTCCCTTCTGGTTTGGTACTCTATTGGACGGTGAACAACCTTTTATCAATGGCGCAGCAATGGTTTGTGAATCGTCAATTGGCCAATAACAAAAAGTAGATTAAGGCTCCGGTAGGAGCCTTTTTTTCTGGCATAATTAAATCTATGTTACAAAACGATAAAGACACTATTGTTGCTATAGCTACAGCCACTGGCCGCGGCGGTGTTGGTGTTGTGCGCCTTTCTGGCGAAGATCTCAGTCTCTATTTAGAAGGTATTATAGGGCGCGATATTGCTCCTCGCCAGGCAAGCTATTGCCGGTTCTTAGATTCTGCAGGGGGGACGATTGATCAGGGGGTAGCGCTTTATTTCCCTGCGCCGAGTTCATTTACAGGAGAGTCTGTCCTAGAGCTTCAGGGTCATGGCGGTATGGTTATTCTGGATTCTTTGGTGCAACGCTGTGTCTCTCTTGGCGCACGAGTCGCCAGGCCTGGAGAGTTCAGTGAGAGAGCTTTTTGCAATGATAAAATGGATTTAGCGCAGGCTGAGGCGATCGCGGATCTGATTGATGCGTCATCGGTAGAGGCGGCTAAGTCCGCAGTTAGATCAATGCAGGGTGACTTTTCTAAGCTTGTTAACCAACTCGTCGAAGAAATGATACGGATACGTATTTATGTTGAAGCGGCCATTGATTTTCCAGAGGAAGAGATCGACTTTCTACAGGATGAAAAACTGTTTTCAAATTTAAATGGGCTTTCAGAAGATATAGCGCATGTTCTAGAAAAAGCACAACAAGGTTCGCTGTTAAAAGAAGGGCTAACATTGGTGCTAGCAGGAAGACCGAATGCAGGTAAATCTAGCTTATTGAATTCTCTTGCAGGGAATGACACAGCTATCGTGACATCGGTAGCGGGGACAACCAGAGATGTATTGCGTGAAAAAATGGTCTTGAACGGGCTTCCTCTCAACATTGTAGATACAGCGGGATTGCGCGACACCGAAGATGAAATAGAAGCTGAAGGGGTGCGAAGAGCTTGGCGCGAGATAGAGGCGGCAGACCAAATTCTGTTTATTGTCGACTCCACACAAGACAGCGACCCAGAAATAGAGTCTGTTTGGCCGGAATTTTTCGACCGATATCCAAACTCAAACCAACAACTGACATTGGTGCTCAACAAGATCGATGTGTCTGGTCTTACTCCCGGTGCCGTACTTGGTGATCAGAAAACGTTTGCTATATCTGCGAAAGAGCGAATAGGGTTCGATGCCCTTGTTGACCATTTGCAAAAAAGTGCCGGTTTTCTTGGCCATTCAGAAGGGCTTTTTTCCGCGCGAAGACGGCATCTTGTTTCTTTAGAAAAAGCACTTAACCTTGTCACCATTGGTATTGCACAGCTGCGTGATGCTGGAGCCGGCGAGCTCCTCGCTGAGGACCTACGTCAAGGACAAAAAGAGCTCTCAGAAATCACTGGTCAATTTACCTCGGATGATTTATTGGGCAGAATTTTCTCTTCATTCTGCATTGGAAAGTGACCCAAAATAAACATAAGGTCACCGTATTAAAAAAACAATTTGCTTAAAATGAATAACGTCCCAAATACCTTCTTTAAACACTGTTTTTAAACTGTATATATACAAGTTACCCACAAAATCTGGTTGTTTTATAACCGGTATTTAATTTTTATTTGTGGGTAAAATAAAACTTGTTTTTTTTTAAAGTGTTGATTTAATTGAATTAAATTAAAAATTTGGATTATTACTCTTTGGGGTTTTGTGTGGATAATCTGGATTTTCTTGTATACACTAAATTAAAAATAACGACATATAGTTGTGCGTTGCTTAGAAAGCGCTCACAGCTTCTTTGAGGGGAGCAGTTTGAAAGGTAAAGTCGAAAAATTTGGTGTCCCTGGCGCTCATTTTGATACGGTCTTTAATTTGCGTTCAGCAGGAGTACATAGAGTGATGAGTCGAAATGCACACTGATCTCGCTTCAATCATTTGGCCACAGTGCCAGGCCCAACTGCGCGGCGAACTTCCCGAGCAGCAATTTAATACTTGGATCCGACCGCTGGTGGCGCAGGCAGGAGTAGATGGTGACCGAGTGCAGTTGTTGGCTCCGAATCGATTTATTGAAGATTGGGTAAAAAATAAATTTTCCGTGAGGATTCAAGAGGTAATGGATCGGCTGTGCGGGCGTCAGGTGAGTGTAGAGGTAATCGTTGCTGTCAGTCAGTATGGTGATGATCATACGTCGGATTCATTAGGCAGTGATGCTGAGCGGGACGGCAGTTCTGGGTGGAGTGCGGTTGCTGTGGATCAGGCAAAGTCGCAGGCGCCAGCCATTATTACCTCAGCAGCGGAAAGTAGCTTAAAAACCAATCTAAATCGTAATTTTACTTTTGACAGCTTTGTTGAGGGAAAATCGAACCAACTGGCCTTCGCGGCTGCTCGTCAGGTCGCAGAGAACCCAGGGGGTTCTTACAATCCGCTGTTTATTTATGGTGGTGTAGGACTAGGTAAAACCCACCTAATGCATGCGGTTGGGCATGCAATGCGCGAGAAAAACCCTGATGCTAAAATTGTCTATTTACATTCTGAGCGGTTTGTTGCGGATATGGTTAAGGCACTCCAGTTAAAGGCCATTGACGAGTTTAAGAGATTCTATCGTTCAGTAGACGCACTCCTTATTGACGACATTCAGTTTTTTGCGGGTAAAGAGCGATCTCAGGAAGAGTTTTTCCACACTTACAATGCGTTACTTGAGGGCGGTCAGCAGATGATTTTGACTTGTGACCGTTACCCAAAGGAAATAGATGGAGTTGAAGAAAGGCTAAAGTCCAGATTTGGTTGGGGTTTGACGGTTGCAGTTGAGCCGCCAGAGCTAGAGACTAGGGCGGCTATTTTGATGAACAAAGCCGAGCAAGCGGGCATGGATCTATCAAAGGATGCGGCCTTTTTTATTGCACAGCGCATCCGGTCTAACGTAAGAGAGCTGGAAGGTGCCCTAAAAAGGGTAATGGCTCATGCTCAGTTTACGGGGCGCGTTATTGATATAGATTTAATTAGAGAATCCCTCAAAGATCTGTTGGCACTTCAAGACAAGCTAGTTACCATAGACAACATCCAGAGAGTGGTTGCTGACTACTACAAGCTGAAGATGTCTGATATGTTGTCTAAGCGCAGAAGTCGCTCTGTAGCGCGGCCTAGGCAGTTAGCTATGTCTATCGCCAAGGAGCTTACCAGCCATAGTCTTCCAGAGATTGGGGAGTCGTTTGGAGGTAGAGATCATACTACGGTGCTGCATGCTTGCCGCAAGGTGAAGGAGCTTGAAGGGATGGATCGTGAGGTGCAGAGAGATTTAAAAAATTTGTATCGGGCTCTGTCCACCTAGATTTATTGATTGATCTTTTTAGAGAGTAACGTTGGAGATAATAAATTATTATGAAATTTAGTTTATCGCGTGAAGCACTTTTAAAACCTTTACAGTTGGTAGTTGGTGTTGTTGAAAGACGTCAAACGTTGCCAATACTATCCAATGTATTGCTGAGTCTTGAGCAATCAAGGCTGTCGATGACTGGAACTGACCTTGAGGTAGAAATAGTCGGCGTTACTGATGTTGAAGCGACTGGCGAAGATGGCGATGTTACTGTTTCGGCGCGTAAGCTAGTTGATATTTGTCGGTCTCTCCCCGAAGGGGCAGGGGTTGATTTTTCCAGCGGTGATGGCAAGGCAACAATTAAAAGCGGTAGGAGCAAATTTACGCTCTCTACCTTGCCCGCTAATGAATTTCCTTCCGTCGATGAAGGTGAAAAAAGTGTCGAATTCATGGTTCCTGGCTCCGTTCTTAAGGGGCTGATCGAGGCGACCTCGTTTGCGATGGCGCAGCAGGATGTGCGTTACTACCTCAACGGTATGCTTTGGGAGCTCAACGAGAACAAGCTTAGAGCGGTAGCGACGGACGGACACCGAATGGCGTTGTGTGATGGCGTATGTGAGGTTTCAGTGGCTGAGGCCATAACATCAATTATACCGCGGAAGGGTATTATTGAGCTGTCACGCTTACTTGATGAGAATGAGGTCAAGGTTGCTATGGGCTCTAACCACATCCGTGTGACAGGAGGTGATTATTGCTTTACCTCCAAATTAGTGGATGGCGCTTATCCTGATTATGACCGTGTACTGCCGAAAGGCGGTGACAAAGTCGTGGTCGGAGACCGGGCTGAGCTCAAGCAGGCATTCGGGCGAGCAGCCATTTTATCTAATGAAAAATATCGAGGAGTTAGAGTTCTCCTATCCGAGGGGTCTATCAAGATGGTAGCTAACAACCCAGAGCAGGAGGAGGCTGAGGAAGAGGTTTCCGTTAACTATTCTGGAGAAGAGCTAGAGATTGGCTTTAATGTTAGCTACCTCTTGGATGTACTGTCTGTTATCACGGGTGCCGAAGTGCGTGTCACGCTCTCCAATTCAAATAGCAGCGCTTTGGTCGAAGATGCTGCAGACGGTTCAGCGGTTTACGTCGTTATGCCAATGCGTCTTTAATAATCTGTCAGAGAAGGCCGGGAGAAGAAAGCCCGGGCTTTTCCGGCAAGGTGCTCATGCATATAACTTATCTTGAAATTCACCAAGTACGAAACTTGCGAAGTGTGACGCTGGATTGCCATAGTATGGCAAACATTGTTTACGGGATTAATGGTAGTGGCAAAACCAGCTTACTTGAGTCTTTATATCTGCTTGGGCGTGGCCGTTCGTTCCGCCATAGAGATCTACGATTGGTGGTGAGTCATCAGGCCGACGAGCTGGTGGTTTCAGCCAAAGTCAAAAAGATCGATCCGCAGAGGTTGTATCAGTTAGGTGTAAAGCGTACCGCTAGCGGTCAATTCGCAGCCCGCCTTGATGGGAAAAGCATCCAGACAGCCGCTCAGCTTGCCACGTTGCTCCCTTTGCAGTTGATAGACGCGCAAAGCTTTAATTTGTTGGAGGGGGGCCCCCTTCAGCGGCGCCAGTTTTTGGATTGGGGGGTGTTCCACGTGGAACAATCTTATTCCCAGTTGTGGGGTCGCTTTCAAAAGACACTAAAACAGCGGAATCAACTGCTCCGCCATGGTAGACTAGATGACGACTCCCTGCGTGCGTGGACAGCTGAGCTGATACCCTTGGGAGAGCAGATTTCTGCTTACCGCAAACGCTACGTTGAAGGTCTTGTCCCGCATATAGAGACCGTTGCAAAGGAGTTTGACGGATTGGGTGCTCTGGATGTTGAGTATTACCAAGGGTGGAATGATGAGATGTCCCTAGGCGAGGCGATGGCATTTGACCATAAGCGAGACTTGGCTGTGGGCACTACCAGCCATGGCGCCCACAAGGCAGATATGCGGGTTAAGGTTGATGGGGCGCCTGCCGCGGATGTTTTGTCACGGGGGCAAACAAAACTGCTCGTATATGCGTTAAAATTGGCGCAGGCAACGTACTTTCGAGACAAGGTAGGCGAGTCCTGCGTGTTTTTGCTTGATGATTTACCGGCTGAGCTCGATTACCATCATCGGCAGCAGGTTGTGTCATGTTTATACGGGTTGAATTGCCAGTTCTTTGTAACTGGAGTAGATAAGAAAGATTTTGATGTTTTGGTGAAAGATAATGCGCATCAGATGTTCCACATGGAACATGGGGCGATTACTGTCGGTTGAATAACAGGAAGCTATAAAGTTATGTCTGAAGAAACTAATTACGATTCGTCTAGCATCAAGGTTTTGAAAGGGTTGGATGCTGTCCGCAAAAGGCCAGGAATGTATATTGGTGATACAGATGATGGCACCGGCCTACACCATATGGTCTTTGAGGTGGTTGATAACTCAATTGATGAGGCGCTGGCGGGGCACTGCTCAGAAATTCGCATCGTGATTCACCCGAATGAATCTATCTCAGTGTTCGATAACGGCCGCGGAATCCCTACAGAAATGCACGACGAGGGCGTATCTGCTGCGGAAGTCATTATGACGGTCCTACATGCCGGCGGGAAGTTCGATGATAATAGTTATAAGGTTTCCGGTGGTCTCCATGGGGTTGGGGTATCTGTGGTAAATGCGCTATCTAAAAAGATGCGCTTAACGATTCGCCGTAACGGCAAAGTCCATGAGCAAACCTACTCCCACGGTATTCCCGACGCGCCACTGGCCGTTATTGGCGATACAGACGACTCGGGAACAGAATTATATTTCGAGCCTTCTGAGGCGACCTTTACGAATATTCAATTCCATTTTGACCAGCTTGCAAAGCGCTTAAGAGAACTGTCCTTTCTGAATTCTGGTGTTCGTATCGTCCTTCATGATGAGCGAACCGGGAAAGAGGAGGCGTATGCTTATGAGGGTGGATTGCATGCCTTCGTTGATTATTTAAATACCAATAAGACAACCGTTAATAATGTTATGCACTTCAATTCCCATCGCGAAGACGGTACGAGTGTAGAGGTGGCCTTGCAGTGGAACGATGGATTTCAAGAGAATATCTTGTGTTATACCAACAATATCCCACAGCGCGATGGCGGAACGCATTTGGCGGGATTTCGTTCCGCACTGACCCGCGGCTTAAATACCTACATAGAAAAAGAGGGTATAAACGGAAAATCAAAGGTTAACACCACTGGTGATGATGCCCGTGAAGGCCTTACGGCAATTATTTCCGTAAAAGTACCCGACCCAAAGTTCTCCTCGCAGACTAAGGATAAATTAGTTAGTTCTGAAGTGAAAACTGCTGTCGAGCAAGAAATGGGCGAGAAGTTTACTGACTTTCTAATGGAATTTCCGCAAGAAGCCCGTGCCATTGTCGGCAAAATGATTGATGCTGCAAGAGCAAGGGAAGCGGCGCGCAAGGCCAGAGAGATGACCCGGCGCAAGGGGGCCTTGGATATCGCCGGCCTGCCAGGAAAACTTGCCGATTGTCAGGAGAAAGACCCGGCCCTGTCAGAGCTTTATCTGGTGGAGGGTGACTCTGCTGGTGGATCTGCAAAGCAGGGACGAGCTCGCAAAACCCAAGCAATATTGCCCCTTAAAGGTAAGATTCTCAATGTTGAAAAAGCCCGGTTCGATAAAATGCTGTCTAGTGCTGAGATTGGCACGCTGATTACTGCGCTCGGCTGTGGTATCGGCGCTGAAGAATTTAATCTTGAGAAGCTTCGCTACCACACAGTTGTCATTATGACAGACGCCGATGTTGATGGTTCACATATTCGGACGCTGTTGCTGACGTTCTTTTTTCGTCAAATGCGCTCTCTGGTAGAAAGTGGGCATATCTTCATCGCGCAACCGCCACTTTACAAAGTGAGTAAGGGCAAAAATGAGCAGTATGTAAAGGATGATGCAGCACTGCTGGTTTACTTGACTCAAAAGGCGCTAGAGAGCGCTAGCCTGCATGTGAACGCGAATGCTCCCGCGCTTCAAGGTACAGCCCTCGAGGCGCTTGTTAATCAATCGCGTCACGTCAATGGTTTGATTGATCGCATGTCTTTGGTTTACCCCATCGCGATTTTAGAAGTATTGGTGTATGTAAATGGACTTGACAGCAAGCTCCTTGGAAAACGAAACGAAGTAGAGTCTTGGTGTGCGGAAATTCAAGAACAGCTTACTCAGATTAACAGTGGAACACATCGCTATCAAGTGTCCGTAACTGAGGACAAAGAGCGCAAGGTCTTTCTACCCCAGATAGAGATTACTGCCCATGGAGTACCTCATTATCATGTTTTAAGCCGAGACTTTTTTGCCTCTGGAGAATACAAGGCGATCGTCGAGCTCGGCAATGTTTTACAAGGTTTAATCGAAGAGGGCGCCTATGTGCAAAGAGGGGAGCGGCAACATCCAGTTTCAAGCTTCAATGAAGCTCTGGATTGGTTGATGGCCGAATCTCGGAGAGGGATTAATACCCAGCGCTACAAAGGCCTCGGAGAAATGAACCCGGAGCAGCTATGGGAAACTACCATGGATCCAGAAAACCGCAGAATGTTAGTGGTAACGATCGAAGATGCTATAGCGGCCGATCAAATGTTCACTACCCTGATGGGCGATCATGTCGAGCCAAGGAGAGAGTTTATTGAATCTAATGCGCTTTCTGTCGTAAATCTGGACGTTTAAAGAGTATTGCTGCTGTGCTGAGCAATAGTGGTTAGTGGTTTATTGACAAGACGTTGTGTTTAGGCTGGAGGCCACCCAAGCGTGAGCTTTGTCTGCAAGTTCGCGGGTGGTGTATATCGATGAGTCTAAGGCAGGGCCAATATGGACATTTATTGTTCCTGGCGATTTCAACCAGGTATCGGCTGGCCAGTGTTCTCCAGCATTGTGTGCTAAGGGTACAATTGCCACGCCAGACAGCTTTGCTAAAGCAGCACCGCCGGTTTTGAATGAGCCCAATTTCCCCGCTGGATTCCTTGTACCCTCTGGGTAAATGACCACTTTGATGCCACGCCCGAGCCTATCACGGCCCTGTTTCAAGACCTGCCGCATAGCCGCCGCTGGCTTAGAGCGCTTTATGGCAATAGGCTCCATTGCTGAGATGCTCCAGCCAAAGAATGGTAACCACAACAGCTCTCGTTTTAATACAAAACTTGCTGGCCGTACTAACCACTGAATATAAAAAGACTCCCAGGCACTTTGATGATTGCTTAAAATCACGCAGGCCCCGGTCGGTAGATTTTGTAATCCAGAGAGGTTTACCTTTACTCCGCAGGTCAATCGTAACCAGTTGAGCACCAAATAGTTACTAGCCACGGCAATGCGCTGGCGATGAATCAGCGGCAAACCCCAAATAAAGCAAGAAGTGACACCTGAGGCGATTACTATGAGTAACAGACCAAGGTAAAAACAGCCCGATCGGGCGGCTAACAAAAAATATTTAAGCATCCCGCACTATTTGTTCGAATCCATCTGAGAAATATCAGCTACATTAATGAATAAACCGCGCAAACTGCTAAGTAAGCTCAGGCGGTTGTTGCGTAGCGCTTTGTCATCGACCATTACCATAACGTCATTAAAGAAATCATCGATTGGGTCCCGCAATGTTGCTAAATGCTTAAGAACAGTGGTGTAGTTGCGATCGTCTAACAGAGGCACAGACAGTGCCGAGAGGCTATTTATTGACTCTGCAAGGACTTTTTCGGCCGGCTCTACTAACAAACTAATGTTAAGAGGCTCAGCCGCGTTACCCCCAAGCTGCTTAGTTAGAATATTAGAGACTCGCTTGTTTGCTGCGGCCAGATCATCTGCCTCTGCAAGCAAGGAAAAGGCAGCCACAGCATGTACACGAGCATCAATATCCAGTGGATTGCCAAGGTTGAGCGGTGCCACAGAGAGATAAATTTCAGCGGAATAACCCTGTTCTTTGTACCACGATTTAAATCTATCTAATACGTAAGCGAGTACTTGCTGACATGTTTTTTTGAGCGTTTCGTCCTCGAGCTTAAATTGGCTTGCAGAGGCTTCTATCGCGGCCCGTAAATCAACATCTAGCCTTCGGTCGACAATAATACGTAAAAGCCCAAGGCTTGCTCTTCTAAGAGCAAAGGGGTCTCTTGAACCCGAAGGCTGCTGCCCAATACTGAAAATACCCACCAGCGTATCTAATTTGTCAGCTAGCGCGAGCGCTGCACCAACAGCGGTCGCTGGCACCTGGTCACCCGCAAAGCGAGGCATGTACTGCTCAAGCAAGGCGTCAGCTACCTGGGCCTCCTCGCCATCATTGAGCGCATAGTAGCGGCCCATCACACCTTGAAGATCAGTAAATTCACCTACCATGTCGGTGACGAGATCAGACTTACTTAGTTGTCCGGCCCTATGTGCTAGCTGTGGGTCCGCACCGGCTTCAATGGCAAGTCTTTTTGCTAGTGTGGCCACGCGTTCGGTCTTAGCAAAAACCGATCCCAACTTATCTTGAAACACAACTTTTTTGAGCTGCTCACGGCGATCATAAAGAGTGATTTGTGCGTCGTTTTCATAAAAGAAGGCAGCATCGGCTAGACGCGGTCTAATCACCCGTTCGTTACCATCAATGACTTGTTGAGGGTCTTTACTAACAATGTTAGCAACAGTAATAAACGATGACATTAAATCATTCTTGTCATCCACCAGATGAAAGTACTTTTGGTGTTCCTTCATCGACGATACCAGTGCTTCAGATGGCACCGACAAAAAGGTTTCCTCAAAATGGCCCCTCAGCGGTACCGGCCATTCATTCAGCGCCGTGACCTCATCAAGGAGTGCCTCATCGATTACTGCATTTCCACCAGCTGCCTTAGCTAGTGCGGACACGCCATCCTTAATGAGTAAGCGACGCTTCTCAAAACTAGCCAGAACAAAGCCATCGTGTAGCTGTTGTTCGTAACTATCGGGAGAGGTAATCACAATATCACCACAACCATGGAACCGGTGACCTTGGCTAATATTGCCTGCTGTTACGCCGAGGATCTGCTCTTTACAGGTCTTGCCATTGAATAATAGAACCGCCCACTGCACGGGGCGCACGAATTCTTCCTTACCTTCACCCCATTTCATACGCTTAGGAATTGGTAGCGCAGATAAAGACTGACCAATAATCCCACCTAAAAGTGAAGTTGTATTTTTACCTGTTTCAATGCGCCGCGCACAAAGTTTATCGTGCTTCCCATCACTCTCAACGTTACTTGAAAGCGCAGAAACGTCTAACCCATTTTTACTGGCAAAAGCCTCTGCGGCTCTTGTTGGCTTGCCGTCAGCATCAAAGGCCACTTTTACAGGCGGCCCCCAAGACACAACCTCGGTATCTGGCGTCCGAACATCAAGCGCTTTAATGATAACAGCCAAACGCCGAGGGGCAGCAAATGAATCAATTTGATTGAAGCTAAGTTTTTGTTCGTCCAGATTCTTTTGAATACCATCAACCAGAGCGCGCGATAGGCTCATCAATACTTTTGGCGGCAACTCTTCGGTCCCTAGCTCAAAAAGTAAATCAGCCTTCATTTCGAATCACCAGCGTGTTGAGCCAACACTTGTTGAGCGATCTCTGGCGATGCCAAAGGAAAGCCGGCAGCCATCCGTGAGTCAAAGTAGCCCTGGGCGACTCCTCGCGCCAACGTTCGAACGCGAAGAATATAGCGCTGACGCTCAGTGACAGAGATTGCCTTACGGGCATCCAGTAAATTAAACGTATGCGATGCTTTCATTACCATTTCATAGGCCGGAAGAGGCAGGTTATTGCCGATCAATTCAATACAGTCTTTCTCATATTGATCAAATGCGCCGAACATAAAATCGATATCAGCGTATTGAAAGTTATACGTCGACATTTCAATTTCATTCTGCAGAAATACATCACCATAACTGACATCGCCCTGGGGGCCATGGGCCCAGACGAGATCATAAATACTATCAACACCTTGCAAATACATAGCAATCCGCTCAAGACCATAGGTGATCTCTCCGGTCACGGGATAGCACTCAAGACCTCCAACCTGTTGAAAATAAGTAAACTGCGATACTTCCATCCCGTTCAACCAAACCTCCCAGCCAAGTCCCCAAGCCCCTAAAGTGGGCGACTCCCAGTTATCTTCTACAAATCTAACATCATGAATTAAGGTGTCTACGCCTAAAGTACGAAGCGAGCCTAGGTATAGCTCTTGGAAATCTTTAGGCGACGGTTTCATGACCACCTGAAACTGATAGTAGTGCTGTAATCGGTTAGGATTCTCGCCATAGCGTCCATCGGTCGGTCGGCGCGACGGCTGAACATAAGCAGCATTCCAGTTTTCCGGCCCTATAGAACGTAAAAAAGTCGCTGGATGAAATGTTCCAGCACCCACTTCCATATCCAAGGGTTGCATGATTACGCAGCCGCATTTCGCCCAGTATTGTTGTAATCTGGAGATCAGATCTTGAAAGGTATCCGGTGGTGCAAGAAGGTCGCTCACGAAAATTCACTCACTATAAAAAAAAGGTCTGTCATATCATTGCAATTATAAAGCTGCTCAGCGATAAAGATAGGGTCTTAGCACGCCAAAACTGAGAATTAGATAACCGCGCTGATTCAGCTTTCGATATAATGCTTGCGCGTTGCCCGACGGCTGCGGTCCGCGCCGAGGACAGTGATCTGTGAATTTAAGAAGAATAATCAAAAGGACACCCTGAACATGAGGAATACATTGATCCTCTGGTTGTTGAAACTTATCTCCTGGCTACCCCTAGGCATTGCTCGCATGAAAGGCCTGTTTTTCGGTTGGTTACTCTATGTCATCAATGCTCAACCCGCGCGCATCACACGACTAAATTTGGCGCTTTGTTACCCTGAAATGAGCTCTGCAGAGATCAAAAAGCTTTGCAAAAAACGAATGCAGCATCTTGCCCAAACAATTTTTGAAACGCCTAAAGTATGGCGGAAAGGCAATCCTTGGGTCACCCAAAATATAGTTTCAATAAAGGGGTTAGAATTATTCGAGGCAGCTATTGCGGATAGCGCCGGCACTATTCTTGTCATACCTCATCAGGGCAACTGGGAGGTACTTGGGCTTTGGGCTGGACAGCACAAAGCCATGACATCGCTTTATGATCCACCAAGAATGAGGGCGCTGGAAAATTGGATCAAAACATCTCGCCAACAATCGGGAGCGACTTTGGTGCCAACAAATGTCCGTGGTGTTGCGGCGATTATAAAGGCACTAAAACGAGGAGAGATCACGGGCATTCTGCCTGACCAACAGCCGCCTCCAGAGAGTGGGGAGTTTGCCAACTTACTGGGTGTTCAGACACGCACCATGACATTGATAAATAAGCTCCTACTGCGATCTCGGAGTCGGGCCTTAATGTGTGCTGCGCTGCGTATATCAGGTGGCTGGGAGCTACACTTTTTGCCGGTGAGTGAAGATCTTTACAGCGAAGACATTGAAACCAGTTTGGCCGCGCTAAACAGCGGTGTCGAGGCCATTATCGCCCTAGCTCCAGAACAGTATCAGTGGGAATACAAACGCTTTCGGGATCAGCCGCCGGGCGTATCTGCAGCGTACGACTAATGAAGAGTAACCCAATAATCACCCAACCTAATAAAGGGCCAGTTTTGCCAATTTCTCAATCTTCTCCAATAACCAAGACTATCCCTTGGAAAGCGCTGTCTGAGCTTGACCAAGCGCAAGTCCCAGCCGGCTGGTATGAATGGCTGTCTGATCGTGGGTCACTCACCGCAAGACTGGTAGATGCGAGTGAAAATGAATTTTCAGTAGAGGTACTCAATCAGTACGAGTCGGTTCCCTCTGAGGCAGAAGCGACTGCTCTAGATATAACCACCACCACACCAGCGATGATTAGGCAGGTTATTTTGTGTGGCAAGGGCATACCCTGGGTGTTCGCTCGGAGCGTCTTACCGTTAACCACCTTGACAGGAAGATTGGCAGCGCTTCGTGAACTTGATAGTCAGCCACTAGGGGCATTACTTTTTAACGACACCAGTATGACCCGAGCCCCCGTAGAGGCTAGTTACTCGGACGCCTCCAGCCTTGCCGTGCCCGATATACTATGTGCAGGTAACACGTTTTTATGGGGCCGTAGATCAGTTTTCTGCCTCGACCAGAAGCCACTACTGGTGAGTGAGATATTTTTACCGAGCTTTGAGCCTTATAATCACATGCTCAAATACACACAAGACCAGCAGCAATGACAACCTCCGGAGAACCCAGAGCAGCCTTCGTATCCAATCCCTGGCTTCGACTAATGCGCTTGGATCGCCCTATCGGCGTATACCTGCTAATGTGGCCGACGCTTTGGGCATTATGGTTTGCCGCGGAGGGTATTCCTTCACTGAAGAATCTGAGCATCTTTGCGCTTGGCCTCATTGTCATGCGCGCAGCGGGGTGTGTTATCAATGACTATGCTGATCGACATGTCGATGGACTAGTCGAGCGAACCAAAGCTAGGCCCCTTCCAGCTGGAGAAATCACACCAAACCAAGCGCTTTGGCTATGTGGGTTTTTGCTAACCACGGCATTAATTTTGGTACTGATGACAAACCCCCTGACGATAGCCCTCTCCTTTGGAGGTCTTGCAGTGACCGCGGTTTACCCGTTTATGAAGCGGTTCACTCATTTGCCGCAAATCGGACTTGGTGTCGCCTGGGCATGGGTCGTGCCTATGGCCTTTGCTGCGCAGAGAGAAGGATTGCCACCAGAACTATGGCTCATATTTGCCGCCATTGTGGTATGGACCGTTGCCTTTGACACTTACTACGCAATGGTTGATAGAGACGATGATTTAAAAATTGGCATTAAATCTACCGCCGTACTATTTGGCCAATACGATCTTGTGGTGATTCTTGTGCTTCAGGCGGCAACACTACTTTTCATGACTTTAGTAGGCCTAGAGTTCCAGCGCAGCTGGATCTATTTTTTTAGTTTGTTAGTTTCAGCCGGTTATTTCATCAACCAATTTCGCAGTGCCCGGCATAGAGAAAGACAGGCATGCTTTGCTGCGTTTCTCAACAACCATCGCGTGGGTATGGTCATTTTCATTGGTATTGCGCTTGACTATTTTTTTGAAGGGTTGATGTTAACAGCCTATTTTTAGGTCTTCTGCCAAACTACTAAACGGTTGTTGGCCGGCATAGCGTTGTCTTCTAGAAGATTCATCCCCGCGGTCAAGGCTAGACGATCAAGCGCATTGAAATCCCGAATACCCTGTCGAGGGTTACTTTCTTTTAAGCGGCGGTCAAAAGCACGATTACTTACCGCAGCGATAACACCAGAATATTTCATTGGCCCGTACAAAAAAAATAGGCCACCAGCAGACAATGTTTCAGCAACCTGACCAAACATTATCTCAACGTCAGGCCACGCCATGATATGAGCAGTATTAGATGAAAAGACCGCATCAAACGGTTGTGTTGGCCAGACGTCGCGACCGATGTCTAGAGCAATAGGCGCGCCAATGTTAGTTAAACCACTTTCATCTAACCATTGATTGATACCAGAATGATTTTCCATTCTGTCACTAGTTTGCCAATGTAAATGAGTCAGTTGCTGGGCAAACCAAACTGCATGTTGACCGGTGCCACTGCCCAGCTCAAGCACGGATGCGCTTGTTGACAATAGGGGTATTAAAACCTCACCTATTGGAGAGCGATTGTTTTCACAAGCCTGAGAGAAAGGTTTATGCATTTGAACAGCCCGTCTCTCCAAAATAGCAGTCTACCCCAACTAACCTCTTGTGAAGACCCACTTGTCACCCTCGCTCATAGCAGAGTTGAAGCTATAACCGTCGCTATCAAAATGTTTGATATCTTCAACGTCAGTAATCTTACCCTTAATAATGAACGCGGCCATTAACCCCCGCGCCTTTTTGGCAAAGAAGCTAATGACTTTGTATTTACCGTCTTTATTTTCCATAAATACCGGCGTAACAATGCGGCTATTGATATTCTTTTCTTTCGTCACTCTAAAATACTCATTCGACGCAAGGTTCACTAACACGTCCGTGGGCTTTTCTAAAAGCGCGTTTAGTTCACGAGTGATAATGCCATCCCAAAACGCATAGAGGTCGGGCCCGCGTCGGTTGGCAAACTTAGTACCCATCTCAAGGCGATAAGGCTGCATT
>CAJWFB010000022.1 GCA_913031645.1 uncultured Cellvibrionales bacterium | reverse complement strand
AGTCGCCCCACTCTTCATCGGTTAGGCTCTCCGGTGCAAGAGGTCGTGCGATATGTGCCTCTCCCCCGTAACTGAATTCTTCCTCTTCACGGTGCTCCCGGCAATGTGGGCAATAAATTAGTAGCATAGGCTTTTTCCGATGTCTCTCAATGCCAACAGTTAGTGAGCAACGCCAGCGGCGCCGTGCTCATCGATTAATGCGCCCGTATTGAAACGGTCAATGTTAAATGCAGCAGCCAGCGGATGAGGCCGGTCATTGGCGACTGTGTCCGCAAATACAAACCCTGAACCCGGTGTAGCTTTAAATCCGCCCGTTCCCCAGCCACAATTAAAGTACAGGCCGTCAACAGAGGTCTTACTGATAATGGGGCATGCATCCGGACAGGTGTCCACGATACCGCCCCACTGCCGATTCATTTGTACCCGACTAAAGGCAGGAAAGAGTTCGCAAATTGCCTGTACGGTGTGTTCTATGACATTAAATGAGCCTCGTTGGCCATAACCGTTATAACTATCAACGCCAGCACCAATGACCAAGTCGCCCTTATCGGATTGACTGACATACCCATGCACTGCGTTAGACATAACCACCGTGTCTAAACAGGGTTTTACCGGTTCTGACACCATGGCCTGCAGCGGTCGCGATTCCACTGGGAGTCTTATTCCAGCCATTGCCGCTACCAGCCCAGAGCTTCCAGCAGTAACACAGGCCACTTTACGAGCACCAATAAAGCCATTGGTCGTTTCAACTCCAGTTACCGCGCCATCTTTACGGCGTATACCGGTCACTTCGGTCTGCTGAATCATGTCTACACCCAGTGCATCTGCACCACGAGCATAGCCCCACGCAACTGCATCATGGCGCGCTGTGCCGCCACGAGGTTGCCATGAAGCACCCAAAATAGGGTAGCGGCTGTTGCGGGAAATATTAATCAACGGGGCTATTTCTTTAATCCTTTCAGGTGTCACTACTTCACCATCAATGCCATTCAGCCGATTCGCATTCACTCGCCGCTCAATATCACGCATATCTTGCAAATTGTGGCCCAGGTTAAGCACACCACGCTGACTGAACATAACGTTGTAGTTGAGCTCTTGGCTCAGTCCTTCCCAAAGTTTCAAAGACAGCTCATACAACTGCGCCGCTTCATCCCATAGGTAGTTAGAACGGATGATGGTGGTGTTTCGCGCGGTATTACCACCGCCTAAATAGCCCTTCTCCACCACAGCAACATTGGTAATACCGTGAACCTTGGCCAGGTAGTAGGCGGTTGCCAAACCATGCCCACCGCCACCAACAATAATCACATCATAGTCTTTTTTAGGGGTTGGGTTACGCCACACTTTTTGCCAATTTTCATGGTAACTGAGGGCATTTTTTAACAGGCTAAAAGCGGAGTAACGTTTCATGGTATCCACGGCTTTAAGAATCAAAAAATCAATGATCATTTGACCAGTTATATCGTTGCGGGTGCTAGAACAAAAACGCCAATCGATGACTCAAAAACGACAAAATAGCGTAATTAACCCAAAAATAGGGGTTTTGGGGGTAAAATGTCATTATAGTTATGACCTTAAACCGGTTTATGTTGTATTAAAACGACTTATAGAGCGCAAATAATCATGCCTGAATCTACCTCACAGAGTCTTAATTCTGCTCATCTTGCGGTGGGTTTTGTGCTCATGCCAAGCTTTACCTTACTGCCCTTTTCGGCCTTTATTGATGCTTTGCGCCTAGCCGCTGATGAAGGCGATCAAAGCCGTCAAATAAACTGTCAATGGACAGTTATGGGCCCAACGCTGGAGCCCATTAGCTCAAGTGCCGGTGTCACCGTAAAACCGTGGGAGACCTATCGCAACCCCGCAGATTTTGATTATATTGTGGTAGTTGGTGGACTATTAGATAATACCCTAGAGGGCAGCGAACATGTTGTTGATTACCTGCAACAGGCTGATCGTGCCCATATCCCCATTATTGGTCTCTGTACGGGGTCGTTCGTGATGATACGAGCTGGTTTAATGGATCAACGGCGCTGCTGTGTCAGTTGGTTTCACTACAAGGATCTAACTGACCGCTACGCCGGTGTCACCCCTATTGCTGATCAGCTTTTTGTTGACGATGGTGATAGAATTACCTGCGCCGGTGGCGCGGTAGCCGCAGATTTAGCCGCCTATATTATTGAGCGCCATTTAGGACAGAGCTGGGCGCGCAAGAGTTTACGCATCTTAGTGATGGATAATCCACGACCTGCTAATGCGCCACAACCGCAGCCAAATGCTGACTATCAGGTGGGTAACCGTTGGGTAGCACGAGCACTGCTGCTCATGGAACAAAATTTAAGTCGACCACTTAGTAGTGATGAGATCGCCTCGCGCCTCAATATTTCCAAACGCCAATTGGAGCGATTATTTATTAGTGACACAGGCGACAGCATGCAAAAGTTCTACCGCAAAATTCGCCTTCGTTATGGGCTCTGGTTGCTGCAGAATACAGATCGTCTGATTACTGATATTGGTCAGGATTGCGGCTTTTCAGACACCGCACACTTCTCGCGTGTATTTCGCCAAGCCTTTGCAAAAAAACCCACGGATTACCGCCGTTAAACCTATTATCTCAGGGCCCGACGCTCCGCACTGGGGGGCTTACCGTAAAGATCGCTGTAGCACTTACTAAAGTGTGGTGCGGTTGAAAACCCACAGCTTATGGCGACGTCAATCACCGCAATTGAGGTCTGTAATAATAATAATCGTGCTCGTGATAATCGTAACTCGAGGTAATATCGAGAAGGTGCGCAGTGCAGGTAACGGTTAAACAAACGTTCTAGCTGCCGGCGTGAAATTCCAACATAATCGGCGACTTCATCAAGAGTGAGTGGCTCTTCTATATTGCTCTCCATGAGCGTTACTGCATCCACCAGCCGGGGCTGACTCGCCCCTATTAGGTATTTTAGCGGTGCACGCTGAGCGTCTTTTTCGGTGCGCACTCGGTCACAGGTAAACTGTTCTGATATCTCCTGAACTAACTGGTGGCCATGGATACTGGCTACGAGATTGAGCATCAGATCAATCGAGCTGATACCCCCGGAACAGGTGTATCGATCGCGATCGATAACAAACAGGTTTGAGGTAATTTCCAGCCTTGGAAATTCTTCTCTCAGACTAGAAAGGTTTTCCCAGTGAATAGTGCAACGATAGCCATCCAGCAGGCCTGCGACGGCCAAGGCATAGGTGCCAGTATCAATGCCACCAATGGGGATTTTTTTCTTAGCAACCTTACGCAATCCATCGGTAAGCGCTTTGTCACAGTATTTCTTAACCTGATAACCACCACATACCATCATGATGTTGGCATCGGCGGCATCCTCAAGACTGCCATCTATAGATAGCTCAAGTCCTGCACTGGAAATTAAGGGTTGTCCATCAAGACTAAACACAGACCAGCTGTAAAGACGCCGATCAGTAAGTCTATTAGCCATACGTAATATGCCCACGGCGTTGGAGAATGCGCTGAGTGTGTACTCGGGGAGCATTAGAAAGCACACATGAACTGCGGTTTCAGCTTCGGTGGCATTTAAATCTATTGAATCGGACATTTTTTAATCCCCCGTCAATAGTATAGCTCATGACGCGCATTACCCTTCTCAACTGGCCCTTTGGAGGAGGCTCTTAACGCGAGTATATGCCAAGAAAAGGATTTCAAGAAGACTTTTATTTGCGCCTGCGTTTCCGCGTTCCAGGTACCTCGACGACGACCTTCTCCACAGGCTTCTCTACCACTGAAAAGAGGTTTGGAAAGGGGTCAGTTTTGTTTGGAAAAGCCATTGCATCAACAAAGTATTGTTGAAATTTTGGCTCCATTGCCGTTTCAATTTTTTCAATATTGGTCACTAGTGCTTCAATAGTGCCGCGAGACTGATTATTGAGTAAAGCAATTCGCGCACCAGTACCCGCGGCATTACCTGCTGAGGAAACCTGATCAAGGGCACAGTCAGGGATCAATCCTAATACCATGGCATGTTTGACATTAATATGGCTGCCAAAAGCACCCGCTAGTCGAATTCGATCAATGCGATCAATGCCTATTTTATCCATTAGCAATTTGACCCCAGCATAGAGCGCTGCTTTGGCTAATTGAATTTGGCGGACATCATTTTGAGTCACGGTAATGGGTGTCTTACGCTCAACCCCAAGAACATCGGTAGCATCTGGCTGATAAAGCACATAGGAAAAAGTGCGGCCATCAGCAATGACCCGTGGATTACGCGTGACCAAAGCGCCATCAATTACGCCATCGACAGTGATAATCCCCGCCAAAAACATTTCTGCTACCACTTCAATAATACCGGAACCACAGATACCGGTGACTCCAAACTTGGCAGTCTGTGTTCCAAAGTCAATCTCATCAGACCAGAGTTCGGAGCCAATGACTCTAAATCGAGGCTCTAAGGTTTGAGGATCAATACGCACTCTCTCTATTGCCCCAGCGGCAGCGCGCTGACCCGAACTGATTTGGGCGCCCTCAAATGCAGGGCCAGTGGGACTTGAACAGGCCAATAAACGGTTCTTATCACCCAGTACAATCTCAGCGTTAGTGCCGACATCGACCAGCAATGTCATTTTGTCTTGATTTTGGGGCTCTTCGGAGAGGATAACACCTGCGGTATCAGCGCCAACATGCCCAGCAATGCACGGTAATACATAGAGTCTACCTCCATGATTGATGTGCAAATCTAATTGCCGCGCTGCCACTTCAATAGCGGTATCTGTGGTAAGCGCAAAAGGTGCGCCGCCCAACTCCACTGGGTCGATACCCAACAGCAGGTGGTGCATGATTGGATTAGCCACCAGAGTGATTTCAAGAATGTCTTCAACACTCCCTTTTACCTGCTTGGCTACCTGGGTGAATAGATCATTTAGGGCACCGCGGATAATGGCCGTCATCTCTGCAGCGCCTTCAGGGTGCATCATCACATAGGAAACACGACTCATGAGATCTTCGCCAAAGCGAATTTGCGGGTTCATCATGCTAGCGCTGGCCAACACTTCTCCGCTTGAAAGGTCGCAGAGATGGGCTGCGACTGTAGTCGAGCCAACATCCACCGCAACGCCATAGGCACTGAGGTGAACTCCAGGCCAAAATGCAATAATCGAGGTGTTTTTATACACTGCCACGGTTAAGGCACGACCACTCTTTTTTAGCGCCGGCTGTAAACTTCGCAGTAATGCCATATCACATAGCAATCCAGTTAAATCCCACTCAGCCTCAAGAGCTTCGAGCAAGTGCTGCAAGTCGCCTTTGGGCACCTCCATGTCTGGCTCTGGCACTTCGACAAAATATAGGCGAGTGGCGGCATCTAGTTTAATATCACGATGTTCGGCTGCTTTGCGAACCACCTGTCGATGTACCTGACTCTCCGGCGGGACGTCGATAACGCAGTCATCCAACAGCAGTGTGTGGCAGCTTAGGCGGCGGCCATTTGCCAACGGCTTTTTTCGCTGACTGTAACTTTTTTCAGTCTCACTTAAAGGTGAAAGATGGGTAATAGCCGACTGAATTTGATGTTTTGGAAACGCGCCCTCGGCACAGGTGACCTGACAGCGTCCACAGAGGCCACGACCACCACAAACTGAGTCAATATCTACGCCCAAGCTACGCGCAGCATCGAGCAGTGGCGTGTGCATTGGAAAACTGCCGCGCCGACCGGATGGCGTAAATACAACCTTGACCTGTTTGTCAGTCATCAGTCTTACCTATCACTCTATTATTTAACAATAACCTTAGGTGATTTTATGCTCGCTTACGACGACCACCTCGGACGCGCTCGGTTCCAGCGACCTGGGGCTCACGGTAGGCCTTAATCCAGCGAGCACAATTAGGATCATTACCCATCATCACATCTCCACCACGCACCGCTTGCATCACTTCAGCATGCAGTGGGCTGGTAATGGCTGAGGTCATTCCTGCACCCATAGCCATCGTTAAAAATGCGCTGTTTATGCCATTTCGGTTGGGTAAACCAAAGCTGACGTTAGAAGCACCACAGGTGGTATTTACTTTTAACTCTTCTCGTAGACGTCGTACCACATGCATGACCTGCAAACCGGCAGAATTAATCGCCCCAATAGGCATAACCAAGGGGTCAACAATCACATCACTGTAGTGAATTCCATAATCAGCAGCACGTTCAACTATTTTTTTAGCCACAGCAAAGCGCTCGTCGGGATCTTCTGAAATACCCGTCTCATCATTAGAAATGGCCACTACCGCAGCACCATATTTTTTGACCAATGGCAGCACACGCTCTAGCACCTCGTCTTCGCCGGTTACCGAATTCACAAGTGCCTTTCCCTGGTACACCGACAAACCAGCTTCTAAGGCCTCAATAATCGACGAGTCAATACTAATTGGCACGTCTGTAATGGACTGTACCAACTGTATAGACTCAGCTAGGATGCGCGGTTCGTCTGCCAAAGGGATACCCGCATTGACGTCAAGCATCTGAGCGCCGGCCAAGACCTGGGCCAGTGCATCCGCTTCAACACGACTGTAATCACCCAGTTTCATTTCTTCAGCCAAAACTTTACGGCCGGTTGGATTAATGCGCTCGCCTATAATAACAAAGGGCTGGTCGAAGCCAATTTTTACTTCTCTCGTGGCGGAACTCAAAGTGGTAATGGTCATAATTAATCCTAATGGTGTGTCCAGTTGTTCCTAAAAAACGACAATTGTTAGCATATTTTAATAGCTACGACGTTGCCAAGCCTTTGCCGGTAAATTCGAATTCACCGTCTTGTATTTTGTACATCCATGCAGCCGACTTTTTGAGTCCACCCAAAGGGTAGAGATGGCACTGCTGAATTAAACAGTCTGGGTCAGCGTGAATGCCCGCCATTAAATCACGCAGCAACTCGCTAGGTTCTGAAGAGGGTGCATTAACGTATTGGCCCAAAAATGAGTCTTTAAGGGTCAACCTCAGCATATTCATCGGGTTGCGCGTTAACATCCGCATTGACGGACCAACACCACAATGCTGAGCATGCCGCAGTAACGTCTTAATGGTCGCCAAGCCAGGAATACCAGCGTATACCGGCAGCACATTGCCCTGCTGACGAATTTTTTTCTCCCAGGCCAGTATAGGTGCAGCCTCAAAGACAAATTGCGTCGCTAGGTAGAGACTCATGTCAGTATCGTGGGCATAGTTATTTTTTTGCTGAATAGCTAGGGCACAGTCCGCTTCTGGAATATCGGGGCTACCTTCAGGATGACCCGCTAGACCCAATTTAGTGAAGCCATATTTTTCAAATAGTCCTGTGCGCAATACTTCAATCGATGCGCTAAATTCACCCAAAGGCTTCTCCACCCCGCCACCGATCAATAATCCTTCAGTAATCCCCAATTCACCCTGTAAAATGGACAGATTTTCTTCTAAACCTTTGGCTGAGATAATGGAGCGCGCAGCAAAGTGCGGCACCGGATTGTAACCTTCCGCTTTTAAGCGACGAACTGTGGTCAGAGTATCGGCAAAGTCAGAGCCGGGTAAAAAAGTCACATAAATAGTGCAACCGGGCCGCACCATTGAACTGAAGTCAGCAACCTTTGCAGCACCCCCAGGGGTGACCTCCAGCGTAGTACTGCGCATCATATTAATCAGTGAATTCTTTTCTTCGCCCATACTTACAGACATCTAAAACACCTTCGTTATTCGGCCTTGAGGCCTTTGTTTTTTACCAACACTTTAATATCTTCATCTGAATACTGTTCCTCAAGAGCAGCTGCAAAACCCTCTGCCAGAGACTGCGGAGTATCCTCAGATTCCAATGCACTTGACTCACGCCGCCAGTCGGCGAGATATTCATCACTGCCGCCCTTGCCGGCGCGCATAGCCGCACGGTCAATAGCCGCTTGAAACCGATGACTCAAAATTGTCTTGCCACGCTCGCGACCACGTTTAACCAACACTTGGGCGGGAATATCACGCCAAAAAACAAGAATTTTTTGCATGCTTACATCTACTCCAGATTACATCGATGAGTTATATCAGCTAAACTTTAAGACCTGCGTCTCTATACCTGTTTGCAATTCCCCGTAGCCGCAGGGCTCATGCTTAAACTCTAACCCTAGTGCAACTGCGGCGCGTTGCGCCCGGGCAAGCAAGTCTGTGCTATCTTGCTGCGACAAATACACTACGCGGGTATAGTGAGCAAAAAATTGATCCCGAAGCTGCGGATATACATCCAGTTTCAATCCTTTAATCATTATTCGATCAAAGTGTTGAACCAAAAAATCAGTCAAATAAAAACTTCCCAATTCTTGCTCAGCAATCTGGTTAAACCGTTTTTCGCCGGCAAAGAACGAATAACAATGTGCCCCAGGTAGCCGATCTATGCCCTCTTCTTGCAATAGCTTATCAATTTCACCACCACTACCACAGTCGGCATAAGCCACAAATATATTATCGTATTGATGACGAAATTGAGCGATCTTTTTACGTAATTTTCCAGCAATTAGTTGTGGTTTATTGTGTAACTCAGCATCAAGACACTGCAGGTCTATGTGTTGCCAACCATTGAGTTCTTGTAACGCTACAATTTCATGAGCAAGCGCTCCACAAGCGATGATTAAAATCGGTGCTGGCTGCGCCGCTTGATCACGGAGAGCGCTCATCAGGCAATCATTTCAAGTTCTCTGCGCTCAGAGACCAAGCGAATAGCAGTGGTTGCTGCATCAGCAGCATCGCGACAGTAGGCATCTGCGCCTACCGCATCACCAAATTCTTGATTGAGCGGGGCACCTCCGACCATGACCATATATTTTTGACGTAAACCCTGATCCTTAAGTGCATCAATAACAACTTTCATGTAGGGCATGGTAGTGGTTAGTAGCGCTGACATACCGAGAATATCTGGCTTGTGTCTTTCAAGCGCTGCGAGATACTCTTCGACAGAATTATTAATTCCAATATCATAGACATCAAAGCCAGCCCCTTCCATCATCATAGCGACCAAATTCTTACCAATATCATGGATGTCACCTTTGACTGTGCCTATTACCATGGTACCTACCGGCTTTGCACCCGTCTCAGCGAGTAGGGGCTTCAAGATTGTCATACCACCTTTCATCGCATTGGCTGCCAGTAATACCTCCGGGACAAACAAAATACCGTCTCTGAAATCAATACCAACAACCGTCATACCATCGACCAAGGCCTCACCCAGTACACGTTCCGCAGACCAACCACGTGCGAGTAAGATATCAGTCCCTTCCATGACCTCTTCTTTTAATCCATCATAAAGATCATCATGCATCTGCAGCATCAACTCGTCGTCGGGCAATTCGGCTAATACGATATCATCTTCTTCAGACATGGTTCACAACCCTCAAATAGGTAGGTCTAGTAATTCTTAGTAGTCTCGATCAGCAAAAGAGCTCTTGCGCCGAGCAATAAAATCAAGCAACGCTTCATCCACTGCAGGATCAAGATCTGGCGCTTGATAGTCGTTAAGCATTTGCTTCCATATTACATTCGCTCGCTGGGCAGTATCCAAGCCACCATCGGCAGTCCACTGCTCATAGCTATTATTGTCAGCAATCGTTGAGCGATAGAACGCGGTTTCGAAATTCTTCAACGTGTGCGCAGAACCGAGGTAATGCTTGCCCGGACCTACTTCACGCACCGCATCAAGGGCCTGGCCGTTTTCGGACATATCCATGCCACCAAGAAGTACAGAAATCATACTTGCCTGATCACAATCCATAATAAATTTCTCATAGCCCATGGCCAAACCACCCTCTAACCATCCAGCGGTATGAAGCATGAAATTGACACCAGCCAACGCCGAGGTCTGCAGAGTATTAGCAGCCTCATAAGCAGCCTGGGCATCTGGGAGTTTCGAGCCACAGAGACCTCCGCCACTGCGGAAAGGCACGCCTAAGCGTCTTGCTAGGGCCGCGGCGGCATAAATTACCTGACTGGGTTCAGGAGTACCGAATGTCGGAGCACCTGTGGCCATGGAAACGGCTGCTGCAAAGGTGCCGAAGATTACCGGCGCCCCGGGGCGACAGAGCTGTGTAAAGGCGATACCCGCTAGTGCTTCGGCAAGAATCTGCGTTACCGTACCGGCGGTTGTCACTGGTGACATGGCACCGGCAAGAATAAATGGCGAAACAACCGTTGCCTGATTATTACGCGCATAGACCTTAAGCGAACCGAGCATTGTTGCATCATAAGTCATTGGAGAGTTGACATTGATGAGGCTAGTTAACACGCAGTTTTGGTCAACGAACTCATCACCAAATACTAATTTAGCCATATCCACAGTGTCTTGGGCACGCTCATGGTGCGTTACCGAGCCCATCAGCGGTTTATCACTGTATTTAAAATGGCTGTAGACCATATCAAAATGACGTTTATTGACAGGTAGATCCACTGGCTCACAGATTGTGCCGCCAGAGTGATGGAGACCCGGTGCCATATAAGCCAACTTCACAAAATTATTAAAGTCTTCGATCGTCGCGTAGCGCCGCCCCTTGTCAATATCGTGCACAAAAGGCGAACCGTAGGCTGGCACTAGGACTGTACGCTTACCACCAATAATTGTGCTACGGGCTAGATTGCGTGCATGCTGAACATACTCTCGTGGCGCGGTTGCTTGAATCAGTGAGCGACACAAGCCTTTAGGGAACCTTACTCGCGTGCCCTGCACATTAGCTCCAGCATCCTTCCACATCTCCAGAGACTCGGGATCATCAAGAAAATCAATACCGATCTCTTCAAGCAAGGTGTCGGCATTATCTTCGATGAGCTGGAGACTTTCCTCGTCGAGGTACTCCATATAGGGAATTTTTCGCTCAATAAACGGTGTTGTTGCAACCACTGACTTAGCACGAGCCTCACGGCGAGCATCGCGGCCACCGCCTTCCCTACCTGGTCTTCGTCTACCGGTTCGCTCAGTCATAATCATCAGTCCAATAAAACTATGGATGGCCCCTTTAAAGGCGCTCTTGTATGGTTGGCAGTCTGTGCCTCTTTGGACCCTATCGCATACGATTTTACGACCTAACCGTATACGCTCGCGACACCACTTTTAAATACAATAAATCAGCTTCTCAACGCTGTATTATCAGAATCAAAAGCAGATTCGGCAATCACTGTGGTGCGATGCTTTTTGCCAAGAATTTCAATATCTAACTCTGTACCCTCAACTGCATAAGCTGTCTTCACTAAACCCAAGGCTAATGACTTATTAACACGGAAACCAAAGCCGCCAGATGTCGCTCGCCCAACGAGCTCTCCACTACTGTAGATCCCCTCAGAACCCCGAGCGTCAGCATCATGTATGTCATGAACTTCCAATGTCACAAAGCTATTCTCAAAGCCACGCTCCTGCCAGGCCTTCAATGCGGTCTTACCCACAAAGTCACAGTCTTTATCCAGTTTAACAAACCGGTCTAGACCAGATTCTAGCGCTGAGTATTCAATCGACATCTCTCGAGGAATTAGGCGATAAGATTTTTCTAATCGCATCGCGTCCATGGCGCGAATACCAAAAGGTTTAATATCAAACTCGGCACCCGCTTTTATTATCTGATCAAAAATATAATTTTGCATTTCAATCGGGTGATGTAACTCCCAGCCCAACTCGCCAACAAAGTTGACACGCAGTGCTTCTGCTTGAGCATAGCCGACATTGATCGACTTACCTGTTAACCACTTAAAGTTCTCGTTGGACAGATCAGTGTCAGTAATTTTTTGAAGAACCTCACGAGATTTTGGCCCGGCCAACACCAAAACACCCATTTGAGTGGTGATTTTTTGCAACTGAACCGAGCCATCCTTAGGCGCCAGCTTAGTCAGATAGTCCCAATCATGCCGCTCACTGGAACCGGCAAAAACTAAATAATAGCTATTTCTAGCGCGCTTATAGATCGTAAATTCAGCTCGAACACCACCATTGAGAGACAACATGTGGCAAAGACCGATACGTCCAATCGCTTTGGGGACATTATTAGCCACGATGCTATTTAACCAGACTTCTGCGCCATGCCCAGAAACAGTCGCCTTCGAAAATGCTGACATATCTAACAGGCCAACCTTATCGTGAACATGACGACACTCGTTACCAACAAACTCAAAATAGTTGGATCGTCTAAATGAATTCTTTTCTACAATCCGACCATCAGCCAGCGCTGTTGAATGATTTTTATTCCACAGTGTGTCGCCTTTATTAAGCTCTTCCTCAGAAAGGGAATAACCTGGAGGAGCAAACCAGTTAGGCCGCTCCCAACCGTAGACGCTACCAAAGACAGCGCCAAGCTCTTTCATGCGGTCATAGCAAGGTGCGGTCTTTAAAGGCCTTGCTGCGCTGCGCTCTTCGTCAGGATAGTGGTTTTTAAATACGTGGTCATAGGCCTCTTCATTTTTGCTGCGCAGGTAGCCGCGCGAAGCATAGGGCCCAAATCGTCTCGGATCTACACCCATCATATCTACTGTTGGCTCGCCATCAATTATCCACTCAGCAAGCTGCCAACCCGCACCACCGGCCGCAGTGATACCAAAACTGTGACCTTCATTCAGCCAAAAGTTTTTCAATCCCCACGCTGGTCCAACAATTGGATTACCATCTGGCGTATACGCAATAGCACCGTTGTAAATTGTTTTTACACCTACCTCAGCAAAAGCTGGTACACGGCTCATGCAGGCCTCGACATGTGGCATTAGCCGATCTAGATCACCATTAAAGAGCTCGTACTCCGACTCCGCACTGGGTCCGTCAACGTAACAACATGGGGCATTCTCTTCATAGGGCCCAAGAATCATGCCACCCGCTTCTTCGCGCAAATAGTAACCGGCATCAGAGTCACGCAAAACTGCTTGCTCAGGCAACCCGGCAGCTTTGCGTGCCAAAATTTCGGGATGTGGATCGGTAACAATGTATTGATGCTCCACCGGAATTACCGGAATGTCCAAGCCCACCATCTCACCGGTTTTACGGGCAAAGTTTCCGGTACAGCAGACCACATGCTCACAGTGAATATCACCTTTGTCGGTTTTTACGATCCAGCTATCATCGGCTTGCTGTTCCAAGTCAAGAACAGCCGTATTTCTATAAATTTCTGCGCCACGCCCACGAGCGCCTTTAGCCAAAGCTTGCGTTAGGTCAGCCGGCTGAATATAGCCATCATCAGGATGCTGAATGGCACCAATTAGACCGTCTATGTTACACATGGGCCAGGCCTCTTGAACCTGCTCTGGTGTCAAGAAATTAACCTCGACACCTACCGTCTGAGCCACTCCTGCGTAATAGCGATACTCATCCATTCGGTCTTCGGTGGAAGCCAACCGAATATTGGAGACAACGCTGAAACCAACGGTCTGGCCCGTCTCTTTTTCTAGTTCGTGATAGAAATCTACCGAGTATTGATGCAGCTTACCCACTGAGTAACTCATATTAAACAATGGCAGTAGACCTGCGGCGTGCCAAGTGGAGCCCGAGGTCAACTCCTTGCGCTCGACCAACACCACATCGGTCCAACCTTTTTTGGCTAAATGGTAGAGCGTACTAACGCCAACAACACCACCACCAACGACCACTACCCGAGCATTTTTCTTCATTCTAGTTTCTCAAATTGAATGTTTATTATTAGCCAGTATGATGAGAAAGTGTAACTGCCATAATCATATTATATAGGGTACAGTTACGACAGTGGTGTACCTGCAAGCGCCACTAAAAACAGCCCTCAGTAGATCAGACGGGGTCGTTTTTAAGACAGCGATTGACGGTAATGGAAATCCAATATCAGAGTGGTTTGAGGAAGATGGCGCTCTAATATTCAAGCCAGCATTAAGAGAGGGTAAATAATAATGAGTGATATTGAAATCGCCCGTAAAGCGACAATGAAACCGATCAGTGAAGTCGCCGAAAAACTACATATTCCGGAGTCAGCCATTATTGCCTATGGTAAGACTAAGGCCAAAATTGACCCCGAGTATCTGTCTTCTCTGAGTGACCGTCCCGATGGCAAGCTTATTCTGGTCACAGCAATTACACCAACACCTGCCGGCGAAGGTAAAACAACCACTTCCGTGGGCTTGACGGATGGTCTTAGTAGAATTGGCAAAAAGTCCATTGTTTGCCTCCGCGAACCAAGTCTAGGACCCTGCTTCGGCATGAAAGGCGGCGCGGCTGGTGGTGGTTATGCCCAAGTTGTTCCCATGGAAGATATAAATCTGCATTTCACAGGGGATTTTCACGCCATTGGGGCCGCACACAACTTATTGTCAGCCTTGCTGGATAATCATATCCACTGGGGCAATAGCTTAGAAATTGACGCCCGTCGCGTCCAGTGGAAGCGCGTCATCGATATGAATGATCGAGCCCTACGGAATATTACCTGCGGCCTTGGTGGTCCCGGCAATGGGTTCCCGCGTCAAGATGGTTATGACATTACAGTGGCCTCCGAAATTATGGCGATTTTCTGTCTGGCTAATGATCTAGAAGATTTAAAAGCGCGTCTGAATAAAATTGTGGTGGCATATACTCGCGATCACACACCCATCTTAGCCAGTGAAATTAAAGGCATTGGCGCTATGGCTGTACTCTTAAAAGACGCTCTAGCCCCAAACTTAGTGCAGACGTTAGAGAACAATCCAGCGATTATTCACGGCGGCCCATTCGCTAACATAGCTCACGGTTGCAACTCCGTTATCGCCACCAAAGCTGGCCTCAAGATGGCTGACTATGTGATTACTGAAGCCGGTTTTGGTGCCGATCTGGGCGCTGAAAAATTCTTTAATATTAAATGTCGCAGTGCTGGCCTACACCCAGATGCCGCGGTCATTGTGGCCACTGTCCGAGCCCTTAAAATGCATGGTCGTGTCGGTAAAGACGCACTGGGTGATGAAAATGTTGAAGCTGTGCATGAAGGGTGCAGCAACTTAGTTCGTCACATCGAAAATGTTAAATCTTTTGGTGTGCCTGTCGTAGTCGCGATCAATCGTTTTGTCACTGACACGGATGCTGAGATTGCTATGATTAAAAAGGTAGCGGAAGCCAATGGTGTCAACGCCGTCGAATGCACCCATTGGTCAGATGGTGGCGCCGGTACTGAGGAACTTGCCCATGAGGTAGTCGCGCTGGTCGATAGCGGTCATGCAAACTTTGCGCCTCTTTATGCCGATGAAATGCCTATTTGGGACAAAGTTAAAACTATTGCCACGCGTCTCTATCGTGCGGATGATGTTATTGCTGATCAAAAAATTCGCGATCAAATCCAAAATCTTCAAGACGCTGGCTATGGGCATTTCCCTGTGTGTATTGCAAAGAGCCAATATAGCTTCTCCACCGACCCCAATCTCAAAGGTGCGCCAGACAATCATGTAATGGCAGTCCGTGAAGTTCGCCTCTCAGCGGGTGCCGGCTTTATTGTCGTGGTCTGTGGTGACATTATGACGATGCCCGGGCTGCCGCGTGTACCAGCGGCAAACAATATCGATATCGATGAAAGTGGCGAGGTTGTGGGCTTATTTTAAACCCCACAACCCGCTCGGCCATCGCACTAAAGTGCCCTAAATGCGATGGCCGGCTTCATCCTACTGATACTACCGGTAAGATCTATCACTGTAGCAACCAACATAGTTTTGATGTCGCCCGCGAGAACTACCTAAATCTGCACCTCGCTCAGCACAAACGCAGTAAAAATCCTGGTGATAGTGAGCAGATGATGCGCAGTCGTCAGCGTTTTTTAAACGGTGGTTACTATCAAGCGCTTGCTAATGGGATTATTTCAGCATTAATTAAAACCCCTCTGGGGTTGCAACAAACCCTGCTTGATATTGGCTGTGGTGAGGGCTATTACCTGCAGCAATTGCGTCATGCCGCTATGACTAGCAATACACATTTACAGCTCCTTGGCTTAGATATTTCCAAAATCGGTATACGTCTAGCCGCTAAGCGTACCCTCAGTGCACAACTCCTTGTAGACAGTGCTTATCAAATACCGCTGTTTGAGAATAGCATCGACACAGCCCTATCGGTTTTTTCACCCATCTGCCCTAACGAGACTGCACGAGTCCTCACTTCCGGCGGTATTCTCATTATGGTGGGCCCCGGAGAAGAGCATCTCACTGGCCTCACCTCATATATTTATGATCAACATCAGCCGCATGAGGGCAATTTTAAGGCTATGGATGAACACTCTAGCTTTAGCCTCCAAAACCAAACGCAAATAAAATCAATAATCACGGTCAAGGGAGCTGATATTTTTGATCTACTGACGATGACCCCTTACTACTGGCACTCTACTGCTGACCAACAAAAAGCACTTTCGTCTCTTGATCAACTCATTACTCCAATACATTTTTATCTACGCGTTTACCAAAAAGTAAAATCTTAGACATGCAGTCTCGGTCGCAAGCAAACCATTTGAATATTCTTAGGGATGCCGTTATCGTAATATGAACCGACAAAATGGATTTGCTCTTGAAACTATTGCAACAGTATTTCTCTCACCGCCATGCAGAGTTAGATGCCCTATATCTTGAGCAGCAAGGTATCTTGACTCACGTATCATCTAAGCACTCGCAATCATTAGGAGGCTGGGTCACAGGTGCTTTTTCGGTTGGATTATGGGTAGTCTTTGATGATCAATTTGCAGACGCCAAGTCCTTTATAGCCGATCATTCTCACAGCGTGAAGAGCGGATTTTCCGTCGAGGAAATAGCGGATCTGAAACAGCATTCAGAGAAGGATACTTATTCAACGCTTAACCGGTTTTTAATCTATACCTTTTTAGGTCTTTCAGTGGTTATAGTTCTTGTTGCTATCGTGATTTATACCAACTGGTAAACGTATCAAACTCTTTAACTTTCGTCTTTGTCAGCCACATCCGCGGCTGTGCGAAAGCCTATATGTGAAGATGCCAATGTAGTATCTTGAGCCTGACGTGCGGCTGGCCTAAATCGCTGACAATAATTATCAGAACATAAAAATGACCCGCCTTTGAGGGTTTTAACGGTTACACCGGGTTGCTGGGGATCATATCCCTCTATTCCATAATCACGTTTGCGATCTGGGCCATAAGGTGTATCTGTCCATTCCCATACGTTACCCGTCATATCATGCAAGTCTAATCCATTTGCTGCGAAACAACCCACCGGAGAACTGCCGACAAAGCCATCTTCATTGATGTTGTTGTAAGGGAAGCGACCCTGCCAGGTATTGGCCTTGGATGCGCCCGTATTAGGGTTCTCCTCACCCCATGAAAAAGACGCTCCCTCTAAGCCTCCGCGAGACGCATATTCCCATTCTTCCTCTGAGGGCAATCTTCGACCCAACCACTGTGCATATGCCATAGCATCGGCATGAATAATCTGCACAACCGGAAAGGCATCCTTACCCTCTATATTGCTATCAGGCCCTTCAGGGTGCCGCCAGTTAGCGCCGGGAATAAACTGCCACCAAGTAGCGGGTGAACTCGGCTTCTCCAAATCAGGAGCCACAAACACCATGGATCCAGGCACTCTAAACTGAGGAGGAATGTTAGGAAATTCTCGTTCGGAAAGACCACGCTCTGCGGCAGTCACATACCCGGTGGAGTCGGTAAAAGCTCGGAATTGGGCGTTGGTTACTTCGGTTTTATCAATATTAAAGTCGGCAACCTGAGCAACTTTGATAGGTCCCTCATTAGGATAATAGCGATTTTCCCCAAATTTGAATTCTCCGCCATTAATATTAACGGTACTATTGGCTTCTGACTCTGGCAGACACATAATTGGTGGAGAGTTTTCACTGCACGCGGTAAGCAGCAATATAGCAACAACGCTCAAAATAGGTGTAGCCAACCGTTTATTCATAATGTCTCTCATCAAATTTTTGGCCCATAGGCATAGGGTTCAGCGTTAGCTAGAGCGCGACGATAAGCTGGACGGTTCTGACAGCGATCTCTAAATGCCGCCAAATTGGGCAGATCGTCGAGAGAATAAAGCAAGGGGGTAATTTCGGCCACAAATGATAATTGAATATCAGCGCCGCTAAAACGATTAGCCACCAACCAATCTACACCCTCAAGAGACTGTTCCACATACCCTAGATGTCGACCTAATTCATCACTTATCCGTGGCTTTAGTGTCGCGCCCCCATCAGGAAGTTTAGAGGTGTAAAGTTTAAGCATTAATGGCAATATGGCTCCACTCTCCCCGTAGTGTAGCCACTGTAAATAGTGCTCATGCTCCACACTTCCAACCGCAGGTGATAATTGGCCATGACCGTAATGACGCAATAGATAATCAATAATTGCACCAGACTCAATAATCGTTTGATCGCCATCAGTGATCACCGGAGACTTTCCTAAAGGATGAATCTGTTCTAACTCCGGTGGCGCCAAATTAGTGATCGGATCCCGCTGATAGGTGACAATTTCATAATCAGCCCCAATCTCCTCACACAGCCAGATAATTCTCTGTGAGCGCGAGTGAACCAGATGATGGACAGTGATCATATCTTTTTACTCCCTATCAATGCGCAAGTGATTTTGGTTAATCCAGCAGGTAATCTTTTACCAGCGTGAAAATATCTGGCTGTCTGATCATCGCCGACACCCTGCCAATACCTTCTTGGTTAGTCAGCAGCGGCACACTTATACCGGTATGCTCCTCACTGACAAAATTATTGGTGGCATAGTTCACCGTCATGATGGCACCCTCTGGCGTATTAACCCGAACCAAATAACCTGGCGAATAAATGGGTATATCAATGCCCTCATAAATGGTTCGCTCGGACAAAATTTGCGCCGCATGACCGTGGTCTGCAGTCACTAAAATCAGAGTATCTGGACTTGATTTTGCAAATTCCAGAGCTACAGCTAGAGCTTCATCGAGTTGCTGCAATTCACCAATACTGCCACAGGCCTTGCGCCCATGGGCCTGTTTGTCGATCGATGCTGACTCCACCATCAAGAAAAAACTAGCCTCATCAGACTGTAGTTCAGTCAATGCAGTGGCGGTCATCGCCGCCAAACTCGGCATACCGGCATAACCAGGATTATCCTCACAGCCCATAGGCTCAGGGTAAGTTACTGATCCCAGCATATTATGGAAACGATGCAGAAAGCTGGTTTTGGCTTTTTCAGCCTCCCTACCATCTTCGCCGTGCCATCTAACAGGCATAGTGCTCGGTGAGAAAAGACCCAATAATTTACCGCCATGATCTCCACTCAGTTGCTCAGCATCACTGATGACTTTGTAGCCATTTGTTTCAGCAAGCCCAAGCACAGTTTGTTCAGAACCTTCTGCGAGTGGCGTGAAATGTTTCATTCCGCCACCCAGTGCGACATCAACACCCGAGGAAATAAGTTGCTCTGAAATCGAACCAAGACCGCCATTGCCTTTTAAATCTTGGGAGCAGTCGATCACAATCCCAGCATATTTTTCATAGTTCACCATTGCCTCAGGGTTTTCACAGCCACGTTCATTGACGTGAGCATAAAAAGAGGCTGGGGTCGCATCTGTGATGCTAGCAGTAGTGACCAGACCAATCTTGATATCCTGCTGCTTCGCCAACTCGACAATATTAACCATATCTAGGTCCGCGCCCGCAGTGGTTCCAATGCGGCCCGGACTGGTAATACCTCCAGTGGCCATCGATGTGGCGCTATTGGCAGAGTCAGCAACATAAATTGCCCGCTTGGGGTTATCTTCATCAACGCTCAAAACCTGCACTGCACTGCGCATCGGAAGTTGGTCAAGCAGTAACTGGCCATTACTACCCACGAGATAGTTGCGCGCGATGGTAATTTGGTTGTCATCCATACCATCGCCAATAATTAAAATAACATTATTAGCACTCGCTGAAATTGAGGAACTGAACGCAACAATCAATGCTGACAGGCGTAGCAAGTTAACTAGTCTCTTCGTCCATAAATGGTTCATCGTTTTTTCCTCAAAGATAAATACGTGCACACAGTGGAGTATAGTGTAAATGATAAATTGATAGCGTCATCAAAAAAAGCATAAATATTTGACCAAATCAGTCTTTATGATAATGTTGAAGACCGTTCCAGTATGCACAACAGGGCACGTCGAACCAGTGAACTTATCATTATCACAGTTTCTTGACCGAAATGGTTTAAATGCGCCTTATCTCATTTCAGCCGAAACTCATTTCGGGCCTCTCGTGGAAGAATTTGGCGAGGTTTTAGAGCGACAAAACAGCACCCAGATAATTGGCATCAACGGCTGTCAAGGATCGGGGAAGTCTACTCTTGCCGACTACTTATGTACCCGTGTTGCCAGCGAATTTAATGTCACTGCAGTACCATTATCGCTCGATGATTTTTATCTCACTAAAGCACAACGACAAAAAATCAGCCAAGAAATACACCCACTGTTGGCGACTCGCGGTGTGCCAGGTACCCATGATATTCAACTGGCAATAGACACCATAAATCGTCTAAAAACTAGCGAAAAAACACATATAACGCGTTTCGACAAAAGCACTGACGATAGAATACCTGACGCTGATAGCTCATTAGTTCAGGGCCCGGTGGGACTCATTGTCATTGAAGGTTGGTGCTTTGGTGCCGAACCCGTCCACCAGCGAGAGTTACTGACACCCAGCAATGATTTAGAAAGCCAACATGATACAGATGGTGTCTGGCGACAATATGTTAACAATGCGTTAGCGGGAGATTATCAAACTTTATTCAATATGGCCGATCGCTTGGTGATGTTAGCTGCGCCTTCATTTGATAGGGTTTTTAAATGGCGCCTGGAACAAGAAAAAAAATTGATTGAGACGCTCACAGCAAACAACAATGGAAGGTTAGCCTCAAAGACGATGGATGAAGAAGAAATTACGCATTTTATTGAGTATTTTCAGCGTATAACAGAACACTGTTTACTGAACGTACCAGGGAAAGCTGACCATCTCTACAGATTAAATAATGACCGCAGTGTCTGCAACGCTAAAGCCGTTCGTCAATCAAAGGCTAGCATCGATTCTAGAGCGGAACGGCTCGCTGATTGAACTCACTGACTACGCGCAATAGCTGTCTACAGGTAATCTGGCCCACCAATTTACCGTGATCTAAAACTGGGCGACGGCGGTGACCTTTTTTAATCATGTCATCAGCAACATCAACAAGATCTGCGTGAATATCACAATATTCAACATCAGTCGTCATGTAGTCTTCAGCCGTTCCAAGATCCCCATGCTCATTATAAGTAGCGGCTAAAATGGCTTTAAGGCAATCCATTTCGGATAAAACACCCACCAAATCACCCTGTTCGTTGACCACGCAGATACCAGATATTTTATTATCGAGCACCAACCCAATGGCGGTAGACATTTCATCATCTGCATGGATTTTTACCGGCCTATGGATCATATAATCACTGATATCAACTGAACGTAGCATAACTAACTCCTTAGGTTATAAACCATGGTAAAACTGATCACTAGAGCAAACCTGCGTAGGCTATAAAAGGTTGCGGCCAAGAACCAAGTACTAAAATCGCGGCAATTAAGACGAGCGCGAGTAGCTTTTCCAGATGACTTGCACTTTCACCGGTACTTTCAGTAGATTTACTCATGGCGAAAATAACCCGTAAATAGTAATAAATAGCAACGGCGCTGCCTATCACCAGAGCTGCCAACAAGCCCCAAAGACCCGATTGAATGCCCACGGTAATGACAAAGAACTTAGCCATAAATCCAGCTGTTAAGGGTATTCCTGCCAGTGACAACATAGCCACGGTCAAGGCAGAGGCCTCCAGCGGTCGATGCCAAAAAAGCCCCTCAAAAGCACTGATATCTTGCTTGGCAGTGTCTTCTCCAGCTACCGTTGAGACGACCGTGAAGGCAGCCAAAGTAGTCACCATATAAGCCGCCAGATAAAAGGTAATGCTTTGGCTGACTAGTCCAGTGTCTAAATAGGTCAGTGCTATCAACACCACTAGGAGGTAACCAAAGTGGGCGATCGAAGAATACGCTAACAGGCGTTTGATATTTTCTTGACGCAATGCCAGCCAATTACCAACTAACATAGACGCGATAGCCAAAAAAACTAATGCGGTGTTTAAACTGTTGTATTGGTAGAGCGCTCCATCAATATAAAAGCGACTTAAGGCGACAAACACCGCACCCTTAGACACTGTGGCAAGAAAGCCAGTCACCGGGGTAGGCGCGCCCTCATAGACGTCGGGCGTCCACATATGAAAAGGGGCTACGGAAAGCTTAAATCCAATGCCTGCAAGTACCATGGCACTGCCCGCCATGATCAACATGGGGTTTTCCCCGTAAGCCTGAGCACCCTTGGCACCAATACCTGCGTAACTTAATTCACTGGTGGCCGCGTAAATGAGCGCAAATCCATACAGTAACATTGCCGACGCACAAGCTGACAAAACCAGATATTTGATAGCCCCCTCAAGTGGCAACTGCCCACGCTCCGGGAACGCAATCATGGCGTAGAGCGCAACACCCATGAGTTCCATACCCAGTAATAACGAAACCATATGGCTCGACTGAATGAGTACCACCGCACCTAATACCGACAACACCAACAATAAATAATATTCTTCTTTGCGTTCCCCCTCGGGAGAAAATGTGTCTCGGGACAATACCAGAGTCACTAATGATGCAATCATAATCAGGCTGGTGAAAAACAAACTCCAGTGGTCCACTTGTAGCAAAATAGTCACCGACTGAGCATAGTCTCTCGCATAAATAGCACCCCATAGAGTGAGTACAAAGCCGACCGCAGTAATTATCCAAGCCACCGACTCATCCCTTTTTATTGAGGCCTGAATCATCAGAACAATAGCGGTCAGAGAGAGTATTAAAATAGGCGCCAAGGCCGAGAACATAGTCGCGTTCATGGGGTCGCCTCCGCTACGGCGAGCGTCGGAATAGTTGTGAGATCAAGCAAACTTTGCAATACCGGTTGGGCGACATCTAATACGGGTTGTGGATAAACGCCTAACAGGATCAGTGCGATCATCATTACGGCCATTGTGGACATCTCACGAGGACCAAAATCAGACAAACCATAGTCAGCCCACTTTTTGTTGACCTTACCGTGAAAGGAGCGTTGCATAAGCAGCAGTGAATAAGCAGCACCGGTAATTAAACCACTAGCAGCAATCACGGTAATCAAAACATTGACTTGAAAGAGTCCCAGCAAAACCAAGAATTCGGCAACAAAATTACCGAGACCGGGCAAACCCAGAGATGCGACGATAAAAAACATCGCTACCGCACCCATGCGTGGCATCTGCTGCCACAGACCACTCATCTCTCGCATATCTCTTGTGTGTAATCGCTCTTGCAAAGAACCCGCGATCATAAACAGCGCTGCGGTGCTAAACCCATGAGCAACCATCTGCATCACTGCACCTTGCAGTGCTAGTTCATTCCACGCATAGATACCCAGTAGCACAAAGCCCATATGACTGACGCTGCTATACGCTATTAAGCGCTTAAAATCGGTTTGACCGAACGCCAAAACAGCACCGTAGACCACACCTGCCGCGCCCAACCACATAGCCGGGTATGAAAAATTTAATGCCGCTTCAGGGAACAGCGGTACTGCAAAACGGATGAGCCCATAGGCGCCTGTTTTGAGAAGAATGCCGGCCAGAATCACACTACCTGCAGTCGGGGCTTGAGTATGTGCATCAGGTAGCCAAGTATGGAAAGGAAATCCTGGTAACTTGACCACAAAAGCAATGAAGAAACCGAGCATAATCCAGTGTGCTGTTTGCTCGGCCATTTGTGTGTTCAGCAGATCAAAGTAGCTAAAGGTCCAAACTCCTGTGGCGCCATGATTGACCGCTACTAGGGCCAGTATGGACATTAGCATCAATAAGCCACTGGCTTGAGTGAAGATAAAGAACTTCATGGCGGCATAGCCACGATTCTCATGACCCCAGATAGCAATCATAAAGTACATAGGGATCAGCATTACCTCCCAAAAAAGGAAGAACAGCATTAGATCTAGAGACATGAATACCCCTAGCACACCTGCCAGCGACCACAACAAGTTGGCCTCAAAGAAGCCTTTGCGCGCCACAATATCTGTCCATGATGCACTTATCGCGATAGCGCCAAGAACCAGTGTTAGCAATACCATTAGCAAACTAATGCCATCAAGTGCCAATTCAATGCTAATACCAAAAGCTGGAATCCAGTCAGCTTTAAAGTGCATTAACCACGACGAGGGGTCATTGGCCACAGGGGCCTGCAAATGGATAATATCAGGCATGCCTGACAGACAAATAAGTAGATATAACACATCAACTAGGACTACAGCCATGGCCACTTTTCGAGGCATGGTGTCACTAATACGCTCAGACAATATAGCCAACAGGCCGCCAACAAGGAGTATGACTATTAGGTTGATCATCACCATTAGAGTACTCCCACCGATAGATTAGCGGCCACAGTAATGACTAAGATCAGTCCTGCGACCATGCTGGCTAAATACCAGCGCATGCGGCCCGACTGAGCGACACTCAGCCAGTGGTTAAAGGTTTGATTGATCGCAACGATTAGGCCGTATATCGCATCAATAGGCTCACTTTTAAGTACATTAGCCAAACCGTAATAGGGTTTTACAAAGAGGCGATCATAGAACCAATCGATACCCCAACCGCTGAGCCAAAACTGTCCAAGACGCCTGCCTAAAGTCGAGCTGACAAGTCCATCGATATTCAACCGGCCGCTATAAAATATGAGATAGGCTATTAGCACGCCAACAATAGGCACTGATATAGAAACGTATTCGACCCAATGTGCCGGATGACTCCCATCGCTAGCAGGGAAAACCTCACTCACCGGAATCATGAACCAACCACCAATCATGGCCAATAAGCACAGTACCGAGAGTGGAACCGCCATACGCCAGCCAGTGTCTTTATCAGGTTCGGTGTTAGCCTTACCAAAAAACACTACAAAGACTAATCTAAAACTGTAAATTGCGGTCAGCAAGGCTCCTAGCAGCCCAGCCATCCATAACCCTGGCCCTATATCCGGGAGTTGATAAGCCTGCAGTAAAATCTGATCTTTACTAAAGAACCCCGAAGTCATCGGTAACGCCGCTAATGCCGCTGAGCCGATCATGAAACTCCAAAAGGTGACGGGCATTCGAGTTCTCAGACCCCCCATTTTAAAAATATTATGTTCATGGTGTAGGCAGTGAATAATAGCCCCTGAACCCAAGAATAAGAGCGCTTTAAAAAATGCATGGGTCATGAGATGGAAAATACCTGCGCTCCATGCGCCCACACCCAACGCAAGAAACATATAACCAATCTGACTAATAGTCGAGTAGGCCAAGATACGCTTGATGTCGGTTTGCATTAGCGCTGTAAACGCCGCCATCAGCGAGGTAGTGATACCAATAATAGCCACCGCGGTCATGGCCGTGGGTGCCAATAAGAACAAACCATGAGTACGCGCTATTAGGTAAACCCCAGCAGTAACCATGGTTGCCGCGTGAATCAATGCGCTAACCGGTGTTGGGCCCGCCATGGCATCGGGCAACCACGTATGTAAGGGCAGCTGAGCTGATTTGCCGACAGCCCCACAGACTAGTAGCAGGCAGGCTATTGTTGGGATAGTAGCGCCCACCTGCCAGGTTCTATTAGCCTCACCCACCATGGTCTGAATGTCTAAGGTCCCCAGTTGCGTGAACAACAGCAGTAAACCCAATGCCATGGCCGTATCGCCAATACGAGTAACAATAAAAGCTTTGCGTGCGGCATGGCCATTGGCATTGTGCTGATACCAGAAACCCACTAACAGGTAACTACATACGCCTACACCTTCCCATCCCAGATAGAGTAATAAAAGATTATCGGCCATAACCAGCACTAACATGGCGGCGACAAACATGTTCAAGTAGGCAAAATATCGAGCATAACTTGGATCTTTCTCCATAAATTCGGTAGAGAAAAGGTGAATCAAAAAGCCAACGCCGGTAATCACTGACATCATCACTAAAGTCAGACCATCAAAATAGAACGAAATACCTGGAGCAAAACCAGCTACTTCCATCCACGTCCAAAGTGATAGCTGAATAACCTGTTGGTTTTGCATAAACTCAACGGCCAGCAGCAACGTTAGTAAAGCGGCTATACCCACTGAGGCAACTCCCAGAATCCCAATTTGGGACACCTTGAGACGACTGCCAAACAGCATTAATGTCACTGAGCTAAGTAAGGGGATCAGTGGTATCAGCCAAATAGTCTCACTCATAATTAACCCTGCATCCGATTGGCATGATCCATATCCAATGTTTTAAAGCGTTTCTGAACTTGAAGTACCAAACCCAGGCCCACAGCGACCTCGGCTGCAGCCACAGTGAGGATAAGCATAAATACTATCTGACCGTCAGGCTGACCCCAATGAGCGCCCGCGGCGACAAAGGCTAGGGCCGCGGCGTTGAGCATGACCTCCAGTGACATCAATATAAAAATAATATTACGCCTGATCATTAGACCCAGCATCCCTATGGAAAACAGTAGCGATGAGACTAAAAGGATATGGTTAAGCGGTATATTTAGGCCGTCCATTATTGATCACCCTGCTTTTCTAAATTATCTCGCTCAAGGTAACGACGACCAAGATGGAAAGAACCTACCAGCCCTGCCAGTAACAACATTGAGGCAATTTCTACCGCCAGTACATAGGGGCCAAATAGAGCCAAGCCCACCTCTTTTGCGGAGACTGCGGTCACAGAAACTGGGCCAGCGGTTTGACTGATGACAATCAACAATTCAAGTAATAATACCGCCGACAATATCGCGGGCCCTGCCCATATTGAAGGTTGCAGCCACTGTCTTTCCTGCTTATCACCCTTTTCACCTAGATTGAGCATCATGATGACAAACACAAACAACACCATGATCGCTCCTGCATAAATCACTATTTCTAAGGCTGCAGCAAATGGCGCACCAATCAGAAAAAAGATAACGGCAACCGCTAGCAGGGAAACAATCAGATAGATTAGAGCATGGATAGCATTAGCTCTGGTCATCGCCATTACTGTCGCCACCAATGCGACCGTTGCTGCTATGTAAAAAAAACCAATCTCAAGCATGGGCAGCCCTCAGATCTGTTGTTGTATAAAATAGACTCATGGCAATAAACTCTTAGTATCGATTGGCCTAGCTTCGTTGAGAGCCTCACCTTTGTCTTTAAACGCTGTTTGCATGCCAGACACTCGATAAAAATTGTAGTCTGGATATTTACCCACCCCATCAATCAGTAAATGTTCCTTTTCATAAACCATGTTTTGCCGATCGTACTCACACATTTCAAAGTCAGGCGTCAATTGAATGGCATAGGTCGGGCAGGCCTCTTCACACATGCCACACATAATGCATCGAGAAAAGTTAATGCGGAAAAACTCTGGATACCAGGTGCCGTCTTCTCGGGTATCTTTCTGCAACGCTATACAGTCAACTGGGCAAACAGCAGCGCATAGATTACAGGCTACGCAACGCTCTTCACCGTCAGGATCGCGCGTCAACACAATGCGTCCGCGATAACGTGGTGCCAGATAAGGCATTTCCTCAGGATACTGAACAGTTTCAGCTTTGGTGAAGGTGTGTTTGAGCACTTCCCACATGGTTCGTAGTTCACTTAACATCAGGCGACTCCCTCCATCCATAACAGCACGGCACCCGTTACTAGAATATTAACCAGCGTGATGGGTAACATTACTTTCCAGCCAAGTGACATCAATTGGTCGTAACGCGGCCGCGGTATCGCTGCGCGCAATAAGACAAAGAAACAAATAACCACGAATACTTTGGAACTAAACCAGAAGAAGGGAGGCATCCAATCACCGATCAACATAGGGCCATGCCAGCCACCAAAGAATAAGGTCACAATCATGCAAGAAATGAGCATTAGACCGAGATATTCGCCGAGCATAAACATAGCAAACTTCATACCACCATATTCAGTATGAAAGCCTGCAGTGAGTTCATGCTCAGCTTCGGGTAAATCGAAAGGCAAGCGGTGACTCTCGGCAATACCAGCAATAATAAATACGATCAAACCGAGTATCTGAGAAAAACAAAACCACACATCAGTCTGGGCTTCAACGATATCTACCAAACTAAAGCTTCCTGTCATCATCACTACACCAATTAATGACAGGCCCATAAAGACCTCATAACTAACCATTTGTGCCGCCGACCGCAAGCCACCCAAAAGTGCATACTTGTTGTTAGAGGCAAGACCTCCTAGCAACACGCTATAAACCGCAAGAGATGTCATGCCGAGGAAAAATAATAAGCCAATATTAACGTCGATAATCATCAT